>NZ_CP022604.1:1268333-1585416 GCF_002278035.1 Ochrobactrum quorumnocens
TCTTCGGAATCGCAATCACATTGCCATTGCGCATGGTCCACGCAAGCGCGACAGCCGCTGGGGAAACTCCGACTTCATCGGCAACTTCATGCAGTACACTGTTTCCCAACAACCTGCCTTGTTCGATCGGTGAATAAGCCATCAGCGGAATTTTCTGACTTGCACACCACGGCATCAAATCAAATTCTGGCCCACGCCGGATCAAATTATAAAGTATCTGATTGGTGGCTGCCGCTTTCCCGCCTGTTAGATCAATCAGTTCTTTCATATCGGCAACGTCGAAATTACTGACACCCCATGCACCGATCTTGCCCGCCTGCTGCAATTTTTCAAAGGCAGACAAGGTCTCCTCCAGCGGATACCGCCCACGCCAATGCAAGAGATAAAGATCAATCTTTTCTGTGCCAAGCCGCATGAGACTACGCTCACACGCTTCAATCGTACCCTCTTGAGAGGCGTTATAGGGCAACACTTTACTGACGAGAAAGACGGCATCTCGATGACCTTTGATCGCCTCGCCCACTACTTCTTCCGCGCCACCATCGGCATACATTTCGGCAGTGTCGATCAGCGTCATGCCAAGTTCGATACCGCATTGCAGCGCCTCGACTTCCAGTCGTCGCTGCCGCGCATCTTCGCCCATATACCAGGTGCCCTGCCCGAGCGCTGGCACGAGCATGTCCGAAGCCAGTTTCACATGGGGAATTGTTCCGGTCATGGTTTGCCTCGTTCATGGATTGCGACTGTCACAAAGAACATAGGCTACATTAGAGCGCATCCCAAAAAGTGAGAAACGATTTTTGGATAAGTTGCGCGACAACACAAAGAGATATAGCGCCGATCCGATTCAGTTAGATCGAAACAGGCTCTAAGCGAACTGCAATCCAAAGCCCTGCATCAATCGACGAATGGCATAGTCAGGCTTTTGAGAGGTGAAGACCGCAAGATCATTGTGATGATGCAACTCTTTATTGATCTCACGTGATGGCAAAAGCGATACGGTGCGCCGTGCGATCGCTTCCGCAGGATCAAGCCAGTCAACCGGCCAGGGAGCCAGTCGCCGAAACACATTTGCGAGAAATGGATAGTGCGTGCAGGCGAGCACAACAATATCCGTGCGCTCGCCATCTTTTTCAACAAAGCACGGCGTAATCTGTTCAATAACCAGCGCCTCGTCGATTTCTTCACCGCGAATATGCGCCTCAGCGACCGCAGCAAGCCGGTCAGCTCCAACCAGTCGCACATGACATTGCGTGGCAAACGATTGGATCAGATCGCGAGTATAGGCGCGCTTCACTGTCCCAGGCGTAGCCAGAACGGAAACCAGCCGAGATGATGTGCGCTCAGCGGCGGGCTTGATCGCAGGAACAGTACCGACAAAAGGCACGTCCGGATAAGCACGGCGCAGATCATCTAACACCAAAGTCGACGCGGTATTGCAGGCAATGACCGCAATTTCTGGATTGTGCTCCGCGATGAATTTGCCAAAAAGCTCAACAATGCGCGCGCGCAACGCTTCTTCTTCCCATCCGCCATAAGGAAAACCGGCATCGTCCGCAATGTAGACAAACCGACGGTCAGGCATCAGCACCCGCGCTTCCCGCAAAACCGTCAAGCCGCCAATGCCACTATCGAATACCAATATGGGTTTTTCATACGTGGCGGTCGCCGTTTCGAAACGATCAGCTGCGGGAGCGTGTTTCATTCAGCCTTGTCCTCTGTTGCGGGCTTGCGGGCCCGGCTTTCCGGTGCACCTGAACCGCGCGGCTTTTTGGGTGTGAAAACATCAAGCGAGGTGATGACGCCACGCAGAAGCTTGAGTTCTGCGGATGCAAAACCTGCGCGCGTCAGCACCGAACGCAGATTGTTGACCATGATTTCTTTCTTCGCCTCGGGGCGGAAATAACCCCGAATATCAAGTGCTTCTTCCAGATGATTGAAAAGACTCTGCAATTCCAGCTTGGGCGCCGCTTCCATTTCCGGTCCACGGAAAACCGTATCGGTTTCGGTTTGGAGACCAGACTTCATCCACTCATAAGACATCAGCAGCACAGCTTGCGCGATATTGAGTGAGGCAAATGCCGGATTAACAGGGAAAGTCACCAGCTCATCGGCAAGGCCAACTTCTTCGTTGCTCAAGCCGAAACGTTCGCGACCAAATAGAATACCCGTCTTCTCTCCAGCAGTAAAACGACGGCGCAACTCACCATTCGCTTCCACAGGACTACGCACTTGCTTGAAGCCATCGCGTTCGCGTGCCGTGGTTGCGTAAACGAAGTTCAAGTCAGAAATCGCCGAGGGCAGATCCTCGTACACGACCGCATTATCGATGATATGATCCGCTTTGCTGGCAGCAGCACGCGCTTTTTCGCTCGGAAATTCTTCACGTGGTTGGACAAGTCGTAACTCGGCAAGACCAAAATTCGCCATGGCGCGCGCTACCATGCCGATATTCTCCGGCAATTGCGGGTTCACCAGAATGATCGCCGGTCCTTCGGTGATCAGCGTGCGCTGTTTGTCTGTTCCTGCCATGATATTTTCCGCTAAAGCATGGCGCAGCTAAAAGTCTCATTCAGCGTCCGCGACCATGCGACAATTGTAAGAAATCAGAGCTATCAAATCCGGTAAAATTAAGTGCGATACGCTCTGATGCTTTAGGATCGTGGCGCTTCCCTGACATAATTGACAGAAAATCGCAAAGATTCCCCTTACATCCGATCTGGAAATTCAGGTGTAGTAGCGGAATAACACCAGTCTGCCTCCCATCCATGCCAGACTGTTGGCACCGACATCGAAGTTTACAGGGAGGAAAATCATGTCCGGCAAAAAGATTCTCATGATCTGCGGCGATTTCTGCGAAGATTACGAAACAATGGTTCCGTTCCAGACGCTTCTCGCCGTTGGCCATAAGGTCCATGCTATATGCCCCGGCAAAAAGGCAGGCGATGCCATTGCGACAGCCATTCACGACTTCGAGGGCCACCAGACCTATACCGAAAAGCCGGGCCATAACTTCACCCTCAACGCAACATTCGCCGACGTGAAGGCTGAAAGCTATGACGCGCTCGTCATTCCCGGTGGGCGAGGACCGGAATATTTGCGCCTCGATGATAAAGTCATAGCAATCGTCAAACATTTTTTTGAAGCCAACAAACCTGTTGCGGCTGTCTGCCATGGCGCTCAGCTTCTAGCCGCCGCCCGCGTTCTCGAAGACCGTACCTGCTCGGCCTATCCTGCCTGTCGCCCAGAAGTAGAACTCGCAGGCGGCACGTATGCGGATATCCCCGTTGATCAGGCCATTACAGACGGCAATCTGGTGACAGCACCTGCCTGGCCTGCCCACCCAGTATGGTTGTCGCAATTTCTCAAAGTACTCGGCACCAAAATCACGCACAGTTAGTTGAATTTCTGCCTGCAACTCTAATCCGGTTGCAGGCAGACAAAATCTACGCGACATTATGGTTGGAGAGATTTCGGGAGGAAACCATGTGCAGATTGTTCATCGGGGCAGACCCGGAACTTTGGCAAAGCGTCACACGCTCGTTGCGTATTGATGGGGTGGTAACCAGTGTGCGGCTCGAAAACTTCTTCTGGTGGGCACTGGAAGATATTGCTGCGCGCGATGATCTTACCGTTAATCGCCTGCTTGGTCGTCTCTATGGTGAATCGCGCGCCGAGGGCCATGATCTGGATAATTTTGCATCGTTCCTGCGTGTTTGCTGTGGCCGATATCTGGCACTGCAGGTCAGTGGTCTTGTCCCAACAGACAAAGCAACAGCAATTTCGACGCTCGACGCAGATGCAATTCTGCTGCACGAACGAGAATCCTATCGCGATCAGCACTCAGCATGGCGAAAGCCCGCACATCATGCTGCCTAAAATAGCAATTCCCAAAATTTTGACCTGAGAATCTGGCTATAGGCCAAAGAATAAGCCTCTGACACTTTGCCTTCGCGGTTACCGATGCTATACGGTCGCGACGCATTAAATGAGAGGCTTTATCAATGGCAAAAATCAAGGTTGCGAACCCGGTCGTTGAACTCGACGGCGATGAAATGACCCGCATCATCTGGCAGTTCATCAAGGACAAGCTGATCCATCCCTACCTCGACATCGATCTGAAATATTACGATCTGTCAGTAGAACATCGTGATGAAACCAATGACCAGGTTACCATTGATGCGGCCAATGCCATCAAGGAACATGGCGTCGGCGTAAAATGCGCAACCATCACGCCGGACGAAGCACGCGTTGAAGAATTCAAGCTCAAGAAGATGTGGAAGTCGCCAAACGGCACCATCCGCAACATTCTCGGTGGCGTTATCTTCCGCGAACCGATTATCTGCAAGAACGTTCCTCGTCTGGTTCCAGGCTGGACGCAGCCGATCATCGTGGGCCGTCATGCTTTCGGTGACCAGTACCGCGCGACCGACTTCAAATTCCCCGGCAAGGGCACCTTGTCGATCAAGTTTGTCGGTGAAGATGGTGAGACCATCGAGCACGAAGTCTATCAGGCTCCGGCGGCTGGCGTGGCAATGGCCATGTACAACCTCGACGAATCGATCCGTGAATTTGCGCGCGCCTCGCTGAACTATGGCCTGCAGCGCAATTACCCGGTCTATCTCTCGACCAAGAACACCATCCTCAAAGCCTATGATGGTCGCTTCAAGGACATCTTCGAAGAAGTCTACCAGGCTGAATTCGCTGAAAAGTTCAAGGCAGCCAAGATCTGGTACGAACATCGCCTGATCGACGACATGGTTGCTTCGGCCCTCAAGT
The DNA here is from genome assembly GCF_002278035.1 of Ochrobactrum quorumnocens. Taxonomy (NCBI): domain Bacteria; kingdom Pseudomonadati; phylum Pseudomonadota; class Alphaproteobacteria; order Hyphomicrobiales; family Brucellaceae; genus Ochrobactrum; species Ochrobactrum quorumnocens. The sequence continues at coordinate 1,273,113 of NZ_CP022604.1, forward strand.
GGTCCGGCGGCTATGTTTGGGCATGTAAGAACTATGACGGCGACGTGCAGTCCGATATCGTGGCACAGGGCTTCGGCTCGCTCGGCCTGATGACCTCAGTTCTGATGACACCAGATGGCAAGACCGTTGAAGCTGAAGCTGCACACGGCACCGTGACCCGTCACTATCGTCAGCACCAGAAGGGCGAGGAAACCTCGACCAATTCGATCGCTTCGATCTTCGCATGGACCCGCGGCCTTGCTCACCGTGCAAAGCTTGACGAGAATGCTGAGCTGAAGCGTTTTGCCGACACGCTTGAAAAGGTCTGCGTAGACACCGTTGAATCCGGCTTCATGACCAAGGATTTGGCGCTGCTTATCGGTCCAGATCAGCCTTGGCTCTCGACCACCGGCTTCCTCGACAAGATCGACGAAAACCTCCAGAAGGCAATGGCTGCTTAAAGCATTTCCAGCAAAAAAACGCGAAGCAGTTTTGCGTTAGATAATGCATAAAAACAAATAGTTACAGCGGCTTCAGCGCTTCAGTCTGAACTGGAGCCGCTGTAAGCCTATCTGGTAAACGATAAAACGGCGGGATTTTCCCGCCGTTTTTTATTGGTTCGTAGCAATTTGCCCTCGCAAGCAGTCGACCTGCCAGATAGTCTGTCTCTGTTGAAATAGGGAGGACTATATGTCGACAATTCGGGTATTAACGCCGCAAGACCGGACTGCATGGGAACCATTGTGGGGCGCTTATCAGGTATTTTACGAAGTCGACATTCCAGCTGAAACCACGAACCTCACATGGGAGCGTTTTCACGACGCTTCGGAACCCATGCATGTCTTAGGTGCATTTGATGACGACGGACGTCTTGTCGGTTTCGTGCATGCGATCTTTCACCGCTCCTGCTGGCTACCGAAATGGACCTGCTATCTTCAAGACCTCTATGTCGAGAACAGCCAGCGCGGAAAAGGCACCGGCGCAGCCCTGATCGACGCTGTGGCTGATCTGGCGCGCGAAGAAGGCGCAGGGAGGCTCTATTGGCTCACGCATGAAAGCAATGCAACTGCACGCCGCCTCTATGACAGCATCGCGCAACAGTCTGGATTCATTCAATATCGTAAGGCCTTATAAAAAAGCCGGTTTTCCGTTTCTTTTTGGCGAGAGAAAGAGCATCCTGTTGCCAAGCCTGCAGGGAGGATGACCAATGAGCGATTTGAAGCTTTACACCAACCCCATGTCACGCGGACGCATTGCGCGCTGGATGTTAGAGGAAATCGGCAAACCTTACGATGTAGAGATCCTCGATTTTGGCCCACCGATGAAAGGGCACGATTACTGTTCCATCAACCCAATGGGCAAGGTTCCAGCAATTCGCCATGGCAAGGATATTGTGACCGAAGTCGCAGCCATTTGCGCCTATCTCGCGACGACCTTCCCAGAGGCCGGACTGGCCCCGCATCCCGACGAGCGTGCTGATTTCTATCGCTGGCTGTTCTTCACATCAGGTCCGGTCGAAGCAGCTCTCTCCAACCACGCGCTTGGCTATGAAGTGCCCGCCGACAAACAAGGCATGGTGGGTTATGGCAATTACGATACCGTCGTAAGTACGCTGGAGAATGCCGTCTCCCGCCACCCCTATATTACCGGCACGCGGTTCACTGCAGCCGACGTCTATGTCGGCTCACATATTGGTTGGGGATTGCGTTTTGGCACATTGCCGCCAAAACCTGCCTTTACGGCCTATTGGGATCGTTTGAAAGATCGTCCGGCCATGAAACGCGCCAATGAACTCGACGACGCAGCAGCGGCGGTTACCAAGAAATAATCAGAGCTGGAAAGTCTTTGCAAAAGCTTGGACTCCATTGGGTGAGAAGGCAATAACCCGGCCTTCTTCCCGACGCGCCCAGCCTTTATCGATGAAGTTTTTCAAAAGCGCCGCGCCCAATGCACCGCCGAGGTGGTTACGCCTCTCGCTCCAGTCAAGACAATGTCGGCAAAGCGGTCGCTTACCCTTTTGCAACATATCCACATCAATGCCGAGGCAAGAGAAAAATGACTTCCCTTCATCGGTAAGCAGAGGCTCGCTGGCATCACCGATCAGACCAAGCTTGTAGGATGCCTCGAGCATTTCAACGCCGCGCTCGCCTGCCAGATGATCGTAGCAAATTCGCGCCTTACGCAGCGCATGATCTTTCGGTCCGGTACGAACACGTACTGCGCCGGTGCGTTGTGCAAGCCCCATAAGTCCTTCAAGAACCTGCGCAACATCTACGCCCGAAAGACGGAAATAGCGATGCCGTCCCTGCTTTTCAGCGACGAGCAGATTGGCAACATCCAACTTGGACAAATGGCCGCTTGCAGTTTGAATCGTTACACCTGCAGCGGAAGCAAGCTCACTCACCGTCAAAGCGCGACCGTCCATAAGCGCGGTCAACATGTTGGCGCGTGCCGGATCGCCCAGCAAAGCTGCAACGGAAGCTATAATCGGACCATCTTTCATACTTCGATGCTAACCGAAGCATGGACGCATTTCAATACGCTAAACAGTCTCCAACCAACACATCAAATGCAGGAGACCACGATGATTACATGCTTCATCCGCTATCAGATTGAACCGTTCAAAGCAGACGCTTTTGCGGAGTATGCGCGCAACTGGGGTCAGGCAAGTCCCCGCTGTGGCGCGAACCTGATTGGCTATTTCGGCCCACATGAAGGCTCAACCACCACAGCCTATGGGGTCTATTCCGTAGAAAATCTTGCCAACTATGAAGCATTTCGTGCTCGACTTGCAGCCGACCCGATTGGTCGAGAGAACTATGAATTCGCAAAACGCGAACAATTCATCCGCTCGGAAGAGCGTATTTTTCTCCAGCTACAGTCAGCCCCCCACGCGGAGTTTATCAAGCAATGATCGCTGTTATTTTTGAAGTCTGGCCTGCGGACGATGAGCGGCGCGAGCAATATCTCAATATAGCCGCAGGCCTGCGCGCCGATCTGTCTCAAATTGATGGCTTTATATCCATTGAGCGCTTTCAAAGCCTGGTTGAGCCTCAGAAACTCTTATCTCTGTCGTTCTGGCGTGACGAAGACGCTGTGAAGCGGTGGCGTAATTTGCCGACACACCGGATTGCTCAGACCAAGGGGCGCGCTGGCGTTTTTGAAAACTACCGCCTGCGCATTGCAGACATCTCGCGCGATTACGGTCTGAATGAACGCGAAGAAGCTCCAAACGATAGTCGGAATGCGCATGCTGCATAAAGAAAAGGCCGGCGAAACCCGGCCTTTTCGATTTCGATCTCGATTTGATCAAACGATCAACGCTTTCACTGCAGCGATTGCTTCGTTTGCTTTAGTACCATCTGGGCCACCGGCCTGCGCCATATCCGGACGTCCGCCACCGCCTGCACCGCCAAGGGCACCAGATGCAGCACGCACCAGATCAACCGCACTGAAACAACCAACCAGATCTTCAGTCACAGCAGCAACCGCACTGGCCTTGCCGTCTTCACCGACACCGATGAACAGAACAACACCGGAACCAACCTGCTTCTTGCCTTCGTCAGCAAGTGGCTTGAGATCGCGCGGCGAAACACCGGTCACGACCTTGCCGAGGAAGTTGACGCCATTGACGGCTTCCACAGCACTGCCGCCATCAGACGCACCACCGCTCAGCGCCAGTTGTCTGCGGGCTTCGGTAAGCTCGCGTTCCAGCTTCTTACGCTCATCAACCAAAGCGTTGACACGCTCAAGTGCGTCTGATGGCGTCGTCTTAAGAACGCCGGCGATTGCCTTGACGCGCTCGTCCTGTTCTTCGAGGTACAGGCGAGCTGCCTCACCCGTCAGCGCTTCCATACGGCGAACACCGGCAGCGACACCGCTGTCGGACAGAATACGCACGAGGCCAATATCACCCGTCTGGCGAACATGCGTGCCACCGCAAAGCTCAACAGAGTAAGCCTTGTCAGCCTTTTCGCCGTGCGTAGCCGTCCCCATTGAAACAACACGAACTTCGTCGCCATACTTTTCGCCGAACAGCGCCATTGCACCTTCAGCAATCGCATCATCAACCGCCATCAAACGCGTCGAAACCGGTGCGTTCTGCAGGATGATCTCATTGGCGAGATTCTCGACAGCCGTCAGCTCCTCAGCCGAAATCGGCTTCGGATGCGAGAAGTCGAAACGCAGACGATCAGGAGCCACAAGCGAGCCCTTCTGAGCAACATGCGAGCCGAGCGTTTCGCGCAGCGCTTCATGCAGAAGATGGGTTGCTGAATGGTTGGAGCGGATGCGTGTACGACGCACCGCGTCGACCTTTAATTCGACTGCGTCGCCGACTTTGGCCGAACCTTTGGTGACTTCGCCAGTATGAACGAAAACGCCCTCACCCTTCTTCTGCGTGTCTTTGACAGCAATCGCAAAGCCTTCGCCGGAAATCGTTCCGGTATCGCCCTGCTGGCCACCGGACTCGCCGTAGAACGGTGTCTGATTGACGATTACAGAAACGGTTTCGCCTTCCGCAGCCGCTGGAACCTCCGCACCGTCACGGACAAGCGCAGTGATCACGCCTTCAGCGATTTCAGTTTCATAGCCAAGGAATTCGGTCGCACCGACCTTATCCTTGATACCAAACCAAATGGTTTCAGTTGCAGCTTCGCCCGAACCGGCCCAGTTGGCGCGTGCTTCGGCCTTCTGACGTTCCATGGCGACCTTGAAACCGTCGGTATCGACAGTCACACCACGCTGACGCAGCGCATCCTGCGTGAGATCGAGAGGGAAGCCGTAAGTGTCGTAGAGCTTGAAAGCAGTCTCACCATCAAGACGATCACCTTCAACGAGCTTTTCGGAAGCATCCGAAAGCAGGCCAAGGCCGCGTTCAAGCGTCTTGCGAAAACGAGTTTCTTCAAGCTTGAGGGTTTCGGAGATCAGCGCTTCAGCGCGGATCAGTTCCGGATAGGCCTGACCCATTTCACGGATGAGCGCTGGCAGCAGACGCCACATCAATGGTTCTTTTGCACCGAGCAGCTGCGCATGGCGCATGGCACGGCGCATGATGCGGCGCAGTACATAACCGCGACCTTCATTCGACGGCAGAACGCCGTCGGCAATCAGGAAGCTTGATGCGCGTAAGTGATCGGCGATAACGCGATGGCTCGCACGGAAATCGCCTTCCGCCTTAACGCCAGTCGCGTCTTCCGATGCGCGGATCAATGCCTTGAAAAGATCGATATCGTAATTGTCATGCACACCCTGCAGAACCGCCGCGACGCGTTCCAGACCCATGCCCGTATCAATCGACGGACGTGGCAGATCGATGCGCTGCTCAGGAGAGAGCTGCTCGAACTGCATGAAAACAAGATTCCAAATTTCGATGAAACGATCGCCGTCTTCATCTGCGGAGCCGGGAGGGCCACCCCAGATATGATCGCCATGATCGTAGAAGATTTCCGAACAAGGACCGCAGGGGCCGGTATCACCCATTGCCCAGAAATTGTCGCTCGTCGCAATGCGGATGATGCGATCATCCGAAAGACCGGCGATCTTCTTCCAGAAATTCGCAGCGTCGTCATCTGTGTGATAAACGGTGACAAGGAGCTTATCTTTGTTGAGGCCAAACTCTTTTGTGATCAGGTTCCACGCATGGCTGATCGCTTCTTCCTTGAAGTAGTCGCCAAAGGAGAAATTACCGAGCATTTCAAAGAACGTGTGGTGACGAGCCGTGTAGCCGACATTGTCCAGATCGTTGTGCTTGCCGCCGGCACGCACGCATTTCTGCGAAGTGGTCGCGCGGCTGTATGGGCGCTGTTCAAGACCGGTAAAGACGTTCTTGAACTGCACCATGCCCGCATTGGTGAACATGAGTGTTGGGTCGTTGCGCGGCACCAACGGGCTTGATGAAACAACCTCGTGTCCGTTCTTGCGGAAATAGTCGAGGAATGTGGACCTTATCTCGTTGACGCCAGCCATAATTCACCCTTGGACATTTTCTGCCCTGCATGAGAAGCACCTCTCAACAAGGCGCATCGATTATCTTTTCACCACCCGCAAGGTTGCAACGATGTCCGGCACTTTCATGCCGCCAGGCTTCGACTGCCCGATCATGGAAAGTCCGTGAGGTGGAGTTTCGGTTGACCGCTTTTAACGGGGCACCGCTTTTCTGTCCAGATAAGCAGTGTGCGCTATAAAAGCAATTTCTCCCGGAAAGTATGAAAACGACAACTATGCAACAGTGTTTGTGGCATTTCCAGCAAAAGCGCGATGCGCTTTTGCGTAGGATAACGCTCAAAAACAACTCGTTACAGTGGTTCCAAAGATTCAGCTTTCGCTGGAACCGCTATAAGCTCAAAAGCAAAAGCCCCGCGCTATGCGCAGGGCTTTCATCTGTTTCGTCACAAGACGAATTTTACATTTCTGCAGCTTCCGGACCATCATCCGCTTCTGGACCGCCATCTTCAAGGAACTGCTCGGCAATCAGCCCAGCATTCTGACGGAGCGTCGTTTCGATTTCTTTCGCAACTTCCGGATTATCCTTGAGATACTGCTTGGCATTTTCACGGCCCTGCCCCAGACGCTGGGAATTATAGGAGAACCATGCGCCCGACTTCTCAACAACACCGGCTTTGACGCCAAGATCGACCAATTCGCCCATCTTGGAAACGCCTGCACCATACATGATGTCGAATTCAACCTGCTTGAATGGAGGTGCAAGCTTGTTCTTGACCACCTTCACGCGGGTCTGGTTGCCCACAACTTCGTCACGCTCCTTAATCGAACCAATACGGCGAATATCGAGACGCACCGATGCGTAAAACTTAAGCGCATTACCGCCAGTCGTCGTTTCAGGCGAACCGAACATGACACCGATCTTCATACGAATCTGGTTGATGAAGATCACCATGCAGTTCGAACGTGAGATCGAAGCGGTGAGCTTACGCAATGCCTGGCTCATCAATCGTGCCTGAAGGCCAGGCAAAGAATCGCCCATTTCACCTTCAATTTCCGCACGTGGTGTCAGAGCTGCAACCGAGTCGATAACCAGAACATCAATGGCGCCGGAACGCACAAGCGTATCCGTGATTTCAAGCGCCTGTTCGCCAGTATCAGGCTGCGAGATCAGCAGATTCTCAAGATCCACACCAAGCTTGCGGGCGTACACCGGATCAAGCGCATGTTCCGCATCCACAAATGCACAGATGCCGCCCTTTTTCTGAGCTTCTGCAATCGTATGGAGCGCAAGCGTCGTCTTACCCGAGCTTTCCGGACCATAAATTTCTACGATACGTCCCTTGGGCAGACCGCCGACGCCCAATGCAATATCGAGAGAAAGCGAACCGGTCGACACCGTTTCAATCTCTACAACCTGATCATTCTGACCAAGGCGCATAATCGAGCCTTTGCCGAACGCCCGTTCGATCTGCGACAGAGCCGCATCGAGAGCCTTTGTCTTGTCCACTGAATTTTCCTCAACAAGTCGCAATGAATTCTGAGACATCTTACACCATCCTCTTGTCTCGCTAGAAGCCCGGCGGGCTCATTGCCAATATCTATTTGTATCTGTTTTGTTCTCATTTTGCAATAAGGACAAGATATTGATTTCTATATGTTTAATATTTTTGTTCTATTATTGTTCCATTTAATTAGAAACTTGTAATTTGCAAGACTGTCCACGCTTTAGTTCTAAAAAATGTGTGGTCGGGCGGTTCGATTCGCAATCTACGCATAAAAAACGCAGCCCTTCTTGCAAAGAGCTGCGTCACGATACGGATTAAATCCGATTCTCTAATTTAGGAGCTAGCGCCACGCAGCGGCGAAATCTGGATTTCTACGCGACGATTCTGCGCGCGTCCGTCTGGCGTTGCGTTGGTAGCGACTGGCTGGCTCGCACCATAACCGATGACTGCAAAGCGACGTGGATCGATACCCTGCGAACCAAGATAGCTTGCAACCGAAGAAGCGCGGCGCTGCGACAGACCCTGATTATAGCTTGCGCTACCGGTTGAGTCGGTGTGACCGAGAACGTCGACAAGAGTCTGGTTGAACTTGCGCAGCACGATCGCAACGGAATTAAGCGTTGGGTAGAACTGGCTCTTAACCTGATCCTGATCGGTATCGAAAGTGATGGCCGATGGCATGTTCAGGATGATCTGATCGCCATTACGCGTAACCGAAACGCCGGTTCCCTGCAGCTGGTTGCGCAACTCGGATTCCTGGCGATCCATGTAATTGCCGATAGCGCCGCCACCCAGCGCGCCAATACCAGCACCGATCAGAACAGCGTTACGCTGTGCGCGGCTGGAACCACCGACCATCAAGCCGCCGAGCGCGCCGACAGCCGCACCAATTGCAGCACCGCCAGCGGTGTTCGACACCTTCTGATCACCAGTATAAGGGTCGGTAGTGCAGCCTGCCAGAAATGTGGCACCGATAAGGGCAATCCCGATTTTTTTCAGCATGTATAGGTCATCCTCAATTGTCGATTCGTCGCGAATGATAACTTCGATTAAGGCCGGATGGTGTCTTTAAATCCCCATCCGCGACTTTTAAAACGCGTTTTGTTCTGATTGCAACAGATCACCGATCAATTGATCGCTAGTGCCTTACCCAATGCGCCCACAAGAACGCAACTGTGTGGCATAACGATTGGCCATCGACTGCGCACGTTTCGCACCATTCAGCGCGGTTGCGTTGCCACGCCAGACACCGCGCGAATAGCCTCCATGCCCGGAATAGTAAGCGAGATAGAGACTGTACGCATCTGCCCGGTTAATGCCATTCTTCTGGTAGCTCTGGTAATGATACCAGCCGATGAAGTGAATAGCGTCGCTGAAATTGCTTCGTGATGCAGTCCAGCGCCCGGTTTCCCGCTTATAGCGATCCCACGTTCCATTTAGTGCCTGAGAATAACCATAGGCACTGGAAGCGCGCTTCCATGGGATAAATCCGAGCAGCTTGGTGCGCGGCGGACGCGCATAAGGGCGGAATCCGGATTCGGTATAGATTGTCGCCATCAGAACATGGACCGGCACACCGAACTCACGCGAAGTGCGGGCCGCGTCCTTCTGCCAATTATTTATCCAGCCGTCGCGTTGATCAAAGACTGCGCAAACATTACTGACCTGCCGTGGGGCGGTCGCGCAGCCACCAAGAATAACGAGCGCGACGAGAAACAAAACGCGCGTCATGGGGAAACCTCGTTGCTTTTAAAAATTGATAAAACGTAAATATTAAAGAGGAATTAAATTAAAACGTTGAATTTATTATGGTTACTGTAAAGTTTACCGTCACTTCTCAAGGTTGCCGGATTGTTGAAATCATTGATAAATCAAGCCCTGTCTTTGATTGTGGAGTACGACTAGCGATTGCACAGAACAGCAGTTTACCGTGCTCGATGAAGGCCGAATTGTGACCTATACCGTCTGGGCAATGATTGGCGCTCTTGAATGAGAGGCCAAGTGAGCAATATTTCGCTATAAAAACGCAGGAACAAGCTGGCTGGAGGAATAGCAATGAACGTGCAAAAGCTTCGCGCCGCTTACAACGGATATGTTTCCTGCCTGAATGCTCAGGATTGGCCGTCGCTACATCATTTCGTTGCAGAAACAGCCCAGCATAACAGTCGACATTTGGGTCTTACTGGGTATCGGGAAATGCTTATCCGCGACTATCAGCAAATACCTGATCTTCGCTTCAACATCGGATTGCTGGTTGCTGAACCGCCGATTATTGCCAGTCGTCTTGATTTTGACTGCACGCCAATCGGAAGTTTTCTCAATCTGCCGGTCAACGGCAAAAAGATCCAGTTTTCGGAGAATGTCTTTTACGAATTCGTCGATTACAAAATCGATAAAGTTTGGTCCGTCATCGACAAATCGGCCATCGAAGCGCAGTTGTCGCGGTAGTTTCAGCGCCTACCCAGGCGCTCTGCTCTCAGACGTGACCAGTAGTCGAGCCTTTTGCGAATTTCTCGCTCAAAACCACGCTCCGGCGGATCGTAAAAAACCTGTCGCCCCATCGCTTCCGGGAAGTAGTCCTGACCTGAGAACGCATCTGGCTGATCATGGTCATAAGCATAACCATCTCCGTAGCCTTCATTCTTCATAAGCTTGGTCGGTGCATTCAGTATATGCTTGGGTGGGAGCAGTGATCCATTTTCCTTGGCGGCGCGCATAGAGGCTTTGTAAGCCATATAAACCGCGTTGGATTTAGGTGCTGTCGCGAGATAAACGCAGGCTTGCGCCAAAGCGAGCTCACCTTCCGGCGAGCCAAGATAGTCATAAGCATCCTTGGCCGCATTGCAAATTGCAAGCGCCTGCGGATCAGCAAGACCAATATCCTCCACAGCCATTCGAACCAGCCGACGCCCCAGATAAAGTGGGTCTTCGCCTGCATCGAACATGCGACAAAGATAATAGAGTGCAGCATCCGGATCAGACCCACGCACCGACTTATGCAAAGCCGAAATCAGGTTGTAATGCCCATCCTGCCCCTTGTCATAAACAGGAGCGCGGCGTTGAACCACCTCCTGCAACTTCTCCGCATCAAACACTTCATCGGGTCGAGCGGCACGCCACACTTCCTCAGCGAGCGTTAACGCCGCGCGGCCGTCACCGTCGGCCATCCGAATGAGGCTTGCCCGTGCATCCTCATCGAGCGGCAGCGGACGTTCTTCCTGCTCTTCCGCGCGCGTGAGAAGCGTCGCAATGCTTGTTCCGTCGTGAGGATGAAATGTCAGCACCCTCGCCCGCGACAACAAAGCGGCATTCAGTTCAAACGAAGGGTTTTCTGTCGTGGCACCTATCAGGATAACCGTACCATCTTCCATCACAGGCAGGAAACTATCCTGTTGCGCGCGATTGAAGCGATGAATTTCGTCCACAAACAGCAGGGTCTGACGACCCGACATGCGCCGCGCACGCGCAGATTCAAACACCTTCTTCAGATCAGCCACGCCGGAAAAAATTGCCGAAATCTGCTCAAAGGCAAGCTCGGTTTCACCGGCAAGCAATCGTGCAACTGTTGTCTTGCCGGTTCCCGGAGGTCCCCAGAAGATCATAGACCCAAGCGAACCAGAGGCGATCATTCGTGTTAGCACACCTTCCGGTCCGGTCAGATGTTCCTGCCCTGTCACTTCCGATAGATGACGCGGGCGCAAACGATCAGCAAGCGGCCTGTTACGGTCCGCCTGCGGATCCACCGCATTGGAAAAAAGGTCGCTCATTACGCTTCGCTCGATGCTCAAAAACAAATGTCGTTTCAGGCATAGTCCCGCCTGAAACGACATGCAACAGTTTGGGGTTTGGTATTAAAGCATGTCTCCCAGAAGTGGGACCCGGTTTTTGAGATAAAGACATGCGCTAAAACAAATAGTAGAGGCATTTCTAACGATTCATCTTAAACAGGAAATGCTCTAGCGTACAAACTGGCGGATCAATGCGCCATTGCGTTCCACCTCAAGCCGCCATGCCAAACCGCGTCCACTGTTTAACGCGGCAGTCAGATCATTAATCGTGCGGATTGGATTACCGTTAATACCGCGAATAATGTCGCGTTGACGTAGACCAAGTCGCGCTGCTTGTGAGTTAACAATCACGTCTGTAACGATGACGCCACGTGCCCCATCACGCATCCGCATCTTCGAAGCCATCGACGCAGTAAGCTCTTCAACCACAGCACCTTCAAATGGATTGTCGCCTTTGATTGTCTGCTTTTGCTGTGGCTTTGTCTCAGGTTCCTTCGCAAGCTTCACCGGCAATTTGCTATCCTTGCCATTGCGAACGATATCCAGCGTGACGGTGTTTCCAATGCCAGCTGTCGATAGACGATACCCGAGCACATCAACATTGTCGGCCCGCACACCCTGAACCGACATGACAACGTCACCGACCTTCAGTCCTGCTTCTTCTGCCGGACCACCTTTGATCACAGCCGTTACAAGCACGCCGAACGACTTATCCATGCCGAGGCTTTCGGCAACATCAGGTGTAATATTCTGGAAGGTTGCACCAATGAAAGGGCGTTCAAAACTCGTGCTACCGCTCAATGCAGCATCAACAACTGCGCGCACCATGTTCGATGGAATGGCAAAGCCAATGCCCACAGAACCACCTGAACGCGAGAAAATTGCCGTATTGATGCCGATCAGACGACTGCGCATGTCGATGAGACCGCCACCAGAGTTACCGGGATTGATCGCAGCATCTGTCTGGATGAAAAAGTCGAAGTCCGAAACCCCAACCTGCGTGCGCGACTGAGCCGAAACGATACCGCTTGTCACCGTCTGACCAACCCCAAATGGATTACCGATCGCCAGAACCAGGTCGCCTACTTCAACTTCATCGGAGTTTCCAAGCGCCAGAACCGGAAAGTTCTCCTTTGCTTCAATTTTCAGCACAGCCAGATCTGTGGTTTCGTCACGCAAAAGAACCGTGCTCTCAAACTGACGCCCGTCCGACAGCGCGACCTTGATCTCGTCAGCATCCTTGATGACGTGATTATTAGTCACCACGATACCCGATGCATCGACGATGACGCCTGAGCCGAGGGATTGTTCGGTTCGTGATTTGCCACCGCCGCCAAATTGTTTGCCAAAGAATTGTTCGAAAAACGGATCGCCAGCAAACGGTGATTGCTGTTGCTGCACTTGGCGTGCCGCATAAACATTGACGACGGCTGGTGCTGTTGCCTTCACAAGAGGAGCAAAGGAAAGCTGCATATCTGCACGACTAAGAGGTATCTGTGTGCCCTGAGCCGGAACGGCAGTTTCCTGCGCCATCACAGGCAATGTGACCGTGCTGATGGAAGCAAGAACCAGACCCGTAATCCCATAACGTCGCCAATTCATTCGCAAACTCCAGTTTCCTTAATCCAGCCTCCGATTCCTCGGAGCAATACCGGCAATATGGAGGTAACAAGGCCAAGTATAAAGGGCTGGATTAAGGCGAAACGCATTACAGCTTGGTAATGAATTATGACCGACTATCAGGGCGCCATGATAGGAAGATCAAAATGCTTCTCGAGCGCATTCCGAAACGTGCAAAACGATCTTCGGAAAAGTTGCGCGTGAAAACAAATAATTGAGACGCGCCAATCCGATTCAGTCAAATCGAAACGAGCTGCAAACGCAAAAAAAGGGCCGCACTAGGCGACCCTCTTTATATGCTCTGTCGCGTAAGATTACGCTGCTTCTGCTTCTGCAGCAGCTTCAGCTTCAACGCGTGCACGATCAGCTTTGCCCTTTGCATCGACATCGCGCTCAACGAATTCGACAACTGCCATTGGCGCATTGTCACCAGTACGGAAGCCAGCCTTCATGATGCGGATGTAGCCGCCGTTACGGGTTGCGTAACGAGTAGCAAGTGTGTCGAACAGCTTAGCAACGAGCTGTACGTCGCGGATGGCGGAAATCGCCTGACGACGTGCATGCAAGTCACCGCGCTTGCCGAGAGTGACAAGCTTTTCTACGATTGGACGGATTTCCTTAGCTTTAGGAAGCGTGGTCACAATCTGTTCATGCTCGATGAGCGAAGCCGCCATGTTGGCGAACATTGCCTTGCGATGCGAGGCAGTGCGGTTCAGCTTACGCTGTCCATTACCGTGGCGCATGGCCTTCTCCTTTAATTCGTAACGTACCGGGATATGCCGGTCTTAATATTGGTCTTCGTAGCGCTTGGCGAGATCTTCGATGTTTTCTGGCGGCCAGGCTGGGATTTCCATACCAAGATGGAGACCCATCGATGCCAGAACTTCCTTGATCTCGTTGAGCGACTTGCGGCCGAAATTCGGAGTCCGCAACATCTCGGCTTCCGTCTTCTGGATCAGATCGCCGATGTAGACGATGTTGTCGTTCTTCAGGCAGTTTGCCGAACGTACCGACAATTCGAGCTCGTCTACCTTCTTGAGCAGAGCCGGGTTGAAAGCCAGTTCCGCAACCTGTTCCTGCGGAGCTTCCTTCTGTGGCTCTTCGAAGTTGACGAAGACCGCGAGCTGGTCCTGAAGAATGCGCGCTGCATAAGCAACTGCATCTTCACCGCTCACGGAACCATTGGTTTCGATGTTGAGCGTCAGCTTGTCGTAATCGAGAACCTGACCTTCACGGGTGTTCTCAATCTTGTACGATACCTTGCGGATCGGCGAGTAAAGGCTGTCAACCGGAATAAGGCCGATTGGAGCATCTTCCGCACGATTACGGTCGGCAGGCACATAGCCCTTACCGGTGTTAACGGTGAATTCCATGCGGATTTCAGCGCCTTCATCCAGCGTGCAAATGACGTGATCCGGATTAAGGATCTCGACATCGCCAACGGTCTGAATGTCACCAGCCGTAACAACGCCCGGGCCTTCCTTGCGGACAACCATGCGCTTCGGGCCTTCACCTTCCATACGGATGGCGATTTCCTTGACGTTCAGAACGATATCCGTGGTGTCTTCGCGGACACCCGGAATGGAAGAGAATTCATGCAGAACGCCATCAATCTGAATGGCGGTCACGGCAGCGCCGCGCAGCGACGACAGAAGCACGCGACGCAGTGCGTTACCAAGCGTCAGACCAAAACCGCGTTCCAGCGGCTCAGCAACGACGGTTGCAAGCGTGCGAGAGCCGTTGGTGTTGAACTCCACCTTGTTCGGCTTGATCAGTTCCTGCCAGTTCTTCTGGATCATGTGGTTTTCCTCTATCAACCGTCGCTACCATCCTATCGTAGCGATCTTGTGAAGAACCGCAGAGGAGCCCCGGAACTAATTTGACTTAATCCAGGGCTCATGCGGCATAAAAACGAAAATCAGACCCGGCGCTTCTTGCGCGGACGGCAGCCGTTGTGCGGGATCGGCGTAACATCGCGGATCGACGTAATCACAAAGCCGGCAGCCTGAAGGGCGCGCAGCGCAGATTCACGGCCAGAGCCCGGTCCACAAACCTCGACTTCGAGGGAGCGCATGCCATGTTCCTGAGCCTTCTTGGCGCAATCTTCAGCAGCGATCTGTGCGGCAAACGGGGTCGACTTACGCGAACCCTTGAAACCCTGAGCACCTGCGGAAGACCAGGCAATTGCATTGCCCTGTGCATCCGTGATGGTAATCATGGTGTTGTTAAACGTCGAATTTACGTGGGCAACGCCCGACGAGATGTTTTTACGTTCGCGGCGGCGAACGCGCTGGGCTTCCTTAGCCATAATAGTCCTCTCAAATCGATCTCTACACCGCCGTAGTTCCAGCGGCTACACCGGTCCATTGAAGACAAGCTCAAGGACCAGCACCGAACCCGACCGGCGTACCGGCTGAGTCCGACGGAACGAAAACGTTCCGTCGATATTACTTCTTCTTACCTGCGATAGCCTTTGCAGGACCCTTACGGGTACGTGCATTGGTATGCGTACGCTGACCGCGAACCGGCAGCGAACGACGATGACGCAGACCGCGGTAGCAGCCAAGGTCCATCAGGCGCTTGATATTCATCGAAACTTCACGACGCAGGTCACCTTCGACCCGGTAGTCAGCATCGATTGCTTCACGGATCTGAAGTACTTCAGCATCCGACAGCTGATTAACGCGACGATCGTCGGCAATGCCAACCTTCGTTACGATCTGCCGAGCAAATTTCGGTCCAATCCCGTGGATGTACTGAAGCGCAATAACAACGCGCTTGTTCGTCGGGATGTTGACGCCAGCGATACGTGCCACGTCTGTTCTCCTTGAGTTGTAATAAATTCCACCTAAGGGACTTATCCCCGAGACAGCATAAATTGACCGGCAACGGCCTTTTTCAATTTCCGCCGCAGCCGACCATTCAAAAACCATTGAAGTGGCGCAGTCTTTGACGGAATCGCCAGAAAAAGTCAACTCTTAACTGTCCGTAAAGCTGCCAAAGCAACTTCGCAGACATTAAAAGAAACTTTTGAAAGCGATAAGCGGACCGAAAAACATAAAATGCACTTCTGTCCGCAATTCTTAAGAGCACAATCCAACCGAAGCGAAACGAGGGTCGATAAGATTATGCTTCAATAAAAACCAGAGCGCCGATCTGATAAAATCAGACCAGTAGGCACTCTGGTGGTATTTTCAAGCCTTACGCCGGAACAAGAATTCTCTCGATTTCGGCAGTAACTTCTTCAACCGGAGCCATACCATTGATGACCCGGAGTTCACCGGTTCCTGCATAATAGCTGGAAAGCGGTGATGTCTTTTCGCGATATTCAACAAGACGCTTACGGAAAGCTTCCGGGTTATCGTCAGAACGAACCTGACCACCCTTTGCAATCGTTTCAGCCACCCGGTTCTCCATCCGGTTGACCAATGCGTTCTCATCGACCTTGAGCTCGATTACTGCATCGAGCTTGAGACCTTTACCAACGAGCATTTCACCAAGTGCCTGTGCCTGAGGCACAGTACGAGGATAACCGTCGAGAATGAAACCAGCTGCGCAATCTGGCGCATCAATGCGCTCGGATACGATCTGATTAACGATCTCGTCGGAAACCAGCTGACCCGCATCCATAACGGCCTTGGCGCGCTTCCCGATTTCGCTTTGCTGAGCGACTGCTGCACGCAGCATGTCGCCAGTCGAAAGCTGTGGTATTCCATGCTTCTTGGTAAGAAGTCCAGCCTGCGTCCCCTTACCTGCTCCGGGCGGCCCAAGAAGTATCAGTCTCATTTATTACGTTTCCCACCTCTGAGTTTGGACTTCTTGATCAACCCTTCATACTGATGGGCAACAAGATGTCCCTGAATTTGCGCAACTGTGTCGAGTGTCACGCTGACCACGATCAGCAGCGAAGTACCGCCAAGATAGAATGGCACACCGGTCGCGGAAATCAGGAATTCCGGCAGAAGACAGACAAGCACGATATAGATGGCGCCGACAACCGTAATGCGTGTCAACACATAGTCTATATACTCTGCTGTACGTTCGCCCGGGCGGATACCCGGAATAAAGCCGGAATGCTTCTTAAGCTGGTCAGCCGTGTCCTTGGGATTGAACACGATAGCCGTGTAGAAGAAGCAGAAGAATGCCATCAACCCAGCATAGAACAGCATATAAAGTGGCTGACCATGACCGAGAGCATTGAGAATGGTCGTACCCCACGCCGGCATTTCGGCCGTATTTGCGAAACCTGCAACAGTCGCTGGTAACAGCAGAAGCGACGAAGCAAAGATCGGAGGAATAACGCCAGCCGTGTTTAGCTTGAGCGGCAGATGCGATGTATCGCCCTGGAACATGCGGTTACCAACCTGGCGCTTCGGATACTGGATCAGAAGGCGACGCTGTGCACGTTCAACAAAGACGATGATCGCAATAAGCGCGATAGCCAAAATGATAACGCCAAGGATCAGACCTGTGGACAGAGCGCCCGTACGGCCCAGTTCCAGCGTACCGGAAATAGCGTGTGGAAGGTTTGCGACAATACCGGCGAAAATTATGAGCGAAATACCGTTACCGATACCGCGCGCAGTGATCTGCTCACCCAGCCACATCAGGAACATCGTGCCACCAACGAGCGTGATGACCGACGAAACCAAGAACATTGGTCCAGGATTTGTAACGATGCCGTTACCCGACTGAAGACCAACCGAAATCGCGTAAGCCTGCACAAGTGCTAGAAGCACTGTACCGTAGCGCGTGTACTGATTGATGATCTTGCGGCCCGACTCGCCTTCCTTCTTCAGCGCTTCAAGGGTCGGAACAACCGACGTCATGAGCTGCACGATGATGGAAGCGGAAATATAGGGCATGATGCCAAGTGCGAAAATGGCCATACGACCAACAGCACCACCGGCGAACATGTTGAAAAGCCCAAGAACACCCTGGCTATGCTGCTGGAATGCCTGCGCAAGCGCTTCAGGATTGATCCCGGGAAGCGGAATATACGTTCCAAACCGGTACACGAGCAAAGCGCCCAGTGTAAACCAGATGCGCTTCTTGAGTTCTTCAGCTTTCGAGAAAGCCGAAAAATTGAGATTGGAAACTAGCTGTTCAGCAGCCGATGCCATTAAATTTCTCCGGTGAAAAGTCTCCGGCCCTCCCCCTCTGCCGACACGAATCCCTGAGACCCGCACCCTCAGACAAAGAAGACCCTACCCAGATATGCGCATTGGCATAAAGGTGCAAGCGGCGGCACTAGGGCCGCCGCTTTTTATTTTGTATATCGAAGTCTTATTCAGCAGCTGCTTCGGGAAGCTTGACGCTGCCGCCGGCCTTTTCGATCTTTTCGATCGCAGCCTTGGAAGCTCCAGCAACCTCGAAGGCTACCTTAGCCTTCAATTCACCGTCCGAAAGAAGACGGACGCCGTCTTTGGCGCGACGAATCACACCAGCAGCCTTCAGCGTATCAAGGTTCACAACAGCCTTTGCATCGAGCTTGCCTGCGTCGATTGCGGTCTGAACGCGACCGAGCGAAACGACGTTGAAGCTTTTTGCGAAGATGTTCGTGAAGCCGCGCTTTGGCAGACGGCGGTAGATTGGCATCTGGCCGCCTTCAAAGCCGTTGATCGCTACGCCAGAACGGGACTTCTGTCCCTTGACGCCGCGGCCAGCGGTCTTGCCGGTGCCGGAGCCGATACCACGGCCAACGCGCTTACGCGCTTTTACAGAACCTGGCTTGTCACGCAGATCGTTGAGTTTCATGTCTCTATCCCCTGCGTTATCAAGCCTCGTCCACAACGCGGACGAGATGCTGAACCTTGGCGATCATACCACGAACTGAAGGAGTATCCTCCAGCGTGCGGCGGCGGTGCATTTTGTTAAGTCCGAGTCCGATCAGCGTTGCACGCTGTTCGGCTGGACGACGGATAGGGCTTCCGATCTGTTCGACCGTAACCGTCTTACCCTTCTTCTCAGCCATCACTCAAATCCCTTGTCTATGGCGTATCCGGTGCTATTGCACCGGACTGGCACAAACTATCGGCTATTCTTCCGAACCGACCACATCATGGCGACGAGCCTGAAGAGTCGAGTACTTGATGCCGCGCTGTGCAGCAATGTCCTTTGGATGCATCTGATGCTTCAGAGCGTCAAAGGTTGCACGAACCATGTTGTAAGGGTTCGACGAGCCAAGCGACTTAGCAACAACGTCCTGAACGCCAAGCGTCTCGAACACAGCACGCATAGGACCACCAGCAATGATACCCTTACCAGCAGGAGCTGCACGAAGCAGAACCTTGCCAGCGCCGTGACGACCCTGCACATCGTGATGCAGTGTACGACCCGAACGCAGTGGTACGAAAATCATATCGCGCTTAGCAGCTTCAGTAGCCTTACGGATAGCTTCAGGCACTTCACGTGCCTTGCCATGACCGAAGCCTACGCGACCCTTCTGGTCTCCAACTACGACGAGCGCAGCGAAACCGAAGCGACGGCCACCTTTAACGACCTTGGCAACGCGGTTGATGTGAACGAGCTTGTCAACGAATTCGCTGTCGCGCTCCTCACGACCGCGATCCTCGCGGTTACGTTCTCTCTGTGCCATATCCTATTCCTTTATTTTTTTCCGGAAGCACAAAATGCTATTAGAAGCTCAGTCCGCCTTCGCGGGCAGCTTCGGCGAGGGCCTTCACACGGCCGTGGTAAATAAATGCACCACGGTCGAACACTACTTCACTGACGCCTGCTTTAACGGCACGCTCTGCAACCAGTTTGCCTACTGCAGCAGCTGCTGCGGAGTCGGCGCCGGTCTTGAGCTGGCCCTTCAGGTCGCCATCCAGTGTCGACGCTGCTGCGATGGTAACACCGCGAACGTCGTCGATAACCTGAACGTAGATGTTCTTGGAAGAGCGGTGCACGCTGAGACGTGGACGGCCATTTGCGACGGCCTTGACCTGACGGCGTACACGAGCAGCGCGACGCTGCAAAGTTTCTTTTGGCGATGCCATGACGCGCTTCCCTTACTTCTTCTTGCCTTCTTTGCGGACGATTTTCTCGCCAGCATACTTGACGCCCTTGCCCTTGTAAGGCTCGGGGCCGCGATATTCGCGGATCTCAGCCGCGACCTGACCGACCTGCTGCTTGTCGATACCAGTGACGACGATTTCCGTCGGCTTAGGTACAGCAACAGTGATACCAGCAGGCACGTCATAGACCACTTCGTGACTGAAGCCGAGAGAGAGCTGGACATTCTTGCCCTGCATAGCCGCACGATAACCAACGCCGCTAATCTCAAGCTTCTTTTCGAAGCCCTTCTCGACGCCTTCGAAGATGTTAACGATCATCGAACGCGACATGCCCCACTTGGAGCGAGCTTCTTTGGACTGGTCACGAGGATCGACGCTTACAGCGCCGTCTTCGAGCTTAACCAGAACTTCATCGTGCACCACGAAAGACAATTCGCCTTTCGCGCCCTTAGCCTTGACGATCTGCCCATCAACACTGGCGGTCACGCCTGCCGGGACCGGCACGGGTTTTTTACCGATACGAGACATTTTTATACCTGTCTTCTATCTGTTCACTGTCAGCCGCATCAGAAGATGCGGCAGAGCAGCTCACCACCAACGTTTTGTTCACGGGCTTCATGATCCGCCATTACACCCTTAGGTGTGGACAGGATCGAGATGCCAAGACCATTCGCAACCTGCGGGATCGACTTGACCGACACGTAAACGCGACGGCCTGGCTTCGAAACGCGGGTCAGTTCACGAATGACTGGAACGCCTTCATAGTACTTCAGTTCGATTTCGATCTCGGCTTTGCCGTTCACGAATTCACTCTGCGTGTATCCGCGGATGTAGCCTTCAGACTGAAGGACATCAAGAACGCGAGCGCGCAGCTTAGAAGCCGGGGTCGAAACCTTGGTCTTCTTGCGGCCTACTGCGTTACGAATACGGGTCAGCATATCGCCGATAGGATCTGACACAGACATATGCTACTCCTTACCAGCTCGACTTAACTATGCCCGGAATCTGTCCGAGCGAACCCAACTGGCGAAGCGCAATACGCGACATCTTCAGTTTACGGTAATAACCACGCGGACGACCCGAAACTTCGCAACGATTGCGAATACGAACCTTAGCGGAATTGCGCGGCAGTTCGGCGAGCTGAATAGAAGCGCGGAAACGCTCATCCAGCGGAAGGCTCTGATCCATTACGATCGCCTTCAGACGTGCACGCTTTTCAGCATGACGCTTAACCAACTTTTCGCGGCGCTTATTGTTTTCGACTGCGCTAGTCTTGGCCATATTATTATACCTCGCTACGCTTGCCGTTACTGCCGGAATGGGAAGTTGAAGGCGCGCAGAAGAGCGCGGGCTTCATCATCCGTCTTAGCGGTCGTGCAAACGATGATGTCCATGCCCCAGATCTGATCAACTTTATCGTAGTTGATTTCTGGGAACACGATGTGTTCCTTAACGCCCATGGCAAAGTTGCCGCGACCATCAAAGCTCTTCGGATTCAGACCGCGGAAATCTCGAACGCGCGGAAGCGCGATCGTGATCAGACGATCAAGAAATTCGTACATACGATCCGAACGAAGTGTTACCTTCGTACCGATCGGCATGTCTTCACGCAACTTGAAAGTTGCGATCGAATTACGGGCGCGAGTAATGACAGCCTTCTGTCCGGCAATCAAGGCCAGATCTGCTGCAGCAACAGTTGGCTTCTTCGAATCGCCAGTTGCTTCGCCTACACCCATATTCAGGACAACTTTGGTGATGCGAGGAATCTGCATCTCGTTGTCGTATTTGAATTCTTCAAGAAGAGCTTTACGGATCGTGTCCTGATAAATCTTCTTGAAGCGTGGAAGTGCCTTTGCTTCAGACATCAGATCACCGCTCCCGAACGCTTTGCAACGCGAACCTTCTTGCCATCTTCAACACGGAAACCAACGCGAGTTGGCTTGCCATCCTTTGGATCAGCAATGGCCAGATTGGACAGATGGATCGCCGCCTCTTTCGAGATGATGCCGGCTTCCTGTGTCTGAGTCTGGCGCTGGTGACGCTTTACAACATTAATGCCGCGAACCAGTGCTTTTTCGTCCTTAGGCATAACCTGAAGAACTTCGCCTGTACGGCCCTTGTCCTTACCGGACAGCACGACAACGCTGTCGCCTTTGCGAATCTTTTGCATCGTCTTGCTTCCTTACAGAACTTCCGGAGCCAGCGAGATGATCTTCATGTGGCTCTTCGCGCGAAGTTCGCGTGGAACCGGTCCGAAGATACGCGTACCGATAGGCTCTTTCTTATTATCGATGAGAACAGCTGCGTTGTTATCAAAACGAATTACGCTGCCGTCCGGACGACGGATGTCCTTGGCGGTCCGTACGACCACCGCCTTCATCACGTCACCCTTTTTGACGCGGCCGCGCGGAATAGCTTCCTTGATCGACACCACAATAATGTCGCCAACGGAAGCGTAACGCCGCTTCGAGCCGCCCAGCACCTTGATGCACATGACACGACGTGCGCCGGAGTTATCCGCCACGTCGAGGTTTGTTTGCATCTGAATCATGACTGGCCGCCTTCTTTTCCTTCAGCTGGTTAAGGGCTCCTGCCCTACCTAAGCTGCGTGTTTGTAATTTAGCCCGCTACTTCGTTCGAAAGAACGACCCAGCGTTTGTCCTTCGAAATTGGCTTGGATTCCTCAATGGAAACCTGATCGCCAATCTTGAACTGGTTGTTTTCGTCATGCGCCTTGTACTTCTTAGACTGGCGAATGGTCTTCTGGAGGAGCGGATGCGAATAGCGGCGCTCAACCTTAACCACAACAGTCTTATCGTTTTTGTCGCTGACGACAACGCCCTGCAGAACGCGTTTAGGCATTATACTTGTTCCTTATGCCTTGCTTTCGGCCGCCTTCTGGCGGGCGATGGTCTTGATACGCGCAATGTCGCGACGAACTTGCTTCACGCGCGCGGTTTTTTCGAGCTGGCCGGTTGCCTTCTGGAAGCGCAGGTTAAACTGCTCTTTCTTCAGTGCGCCCAACTCATCAGTGATCTGATCGAGGCTTTTCGCCCGAACGTCTGCGGCTTTCATGACTGCCTCTCTTACTCTGCGATGCGCTGAATGAAGCGCGTCTTGACCGACAACTTTGCAGCGCCGAGTCTTAAGGCTTCGCGTGCCACATCTTCGGGTACGCCGTCAAGCTCAAACATTACGCGGCCTGGTGCCACGCGGCATGCCCAGTAGTCAACTGAACCCTTACCTTTACCCATACGGACTTCGGTAGGCTTCGATGTAACTGGCAGATCCGGGAAGATTCGGATCCATACACGGCCCGCACGTTTCATGTGGCGGGTGATCGCGCGGCGAGCCGCTTCGATCTGTCGTGCTGTGACGCGGTCAGGCTCCAGAGCCTTCAAACCGAATGCACCGAAATTAAGATCCGTACCGCCCTTCGAGTTGCCGTGGATACGGCCCTTGAACTGCTTACGGAACTTGGTGCGCTTAGGCTGCATCATTGTTCTCTACTCCAATTTTCTCGCCCGCGACCCGCTTTTTAAGCGTTTTCGCGGCGGCGGTTCTGCTGGGAACCCTGATTGTCACCCTCAACCGCACGACGTTCAGAAGCCATTGGATCGTGCTCAAGGATCTCGCCCTTGAATACCCAAACCTTCACGCCGCAGATGCCGTAAGCGGTCTGCGCTTCTGCCGTACCGTAGTCGATATCGGCACGCAGCGTGTGAAGCGGAACGCGACCTTCGCGATACCATTCCATACGTGCGATTTCAGCGCCGCCCAGACGACCGGAGCAGTTGATACGGATACCTTCGGCACCAAGACGCATTGCCGACTGAACGGCACGCTTCATGGCGCGACGGAATGCCACACGGCGTTCGAGCTGCTGAGCGATCGACTGAGCGATCAGCGTAGCATCGACTTCCGGCTTACGAACTTCAACGATGTTGAGGGACGTATCGGAATTCGTCATTTCGGAAAGCTTCTTGCGGAGCTTTTCGATGTCTGCACCCTTCTTGCCGATGATGATACCCGGACGAGCCGAGTGGATCGTCACGCGGCACTTCTTGTGCGGACGCTCGATTACGATTTTGGAAATCGCAGCCTGCTTGAGTTCGCTCTTAAGATACTCACGGATCTTGACGTCTTCATGCAGCAGCTTGCCGTATTCACCGGTATTTGCGTACCAACGCGAATCCCAAGTGCGGTTGATGCCGAGACGAAAACCGATCGGATTAATCTTCTGGCCCATTATGCGGCCTCCCCTTTTTCCGCAACTTCGCGGACAACAATGGTGAGATGCGAAAACGGCTTTTCGATGCGGCTTGCCTTACCACGTCCACGAACGTGGAAACGCTTCATGACAATTGATTTGCCAACATAAGCTTCAGCAACGATCAGCGCGTCAACATCGAGATCATGATTGTTCTCAGCGTTGGCGATAGCCGATTCGAGCGTCTTTTTCACTGTTTCCGCGATCCGCTTGCGCGAGAACGTCAGATCAGCAAGTGCCGCGTTAACTTTCTTGCCGCGAATCAATGCCGCGACAAGATTAAGCTTCTGCGGGCTGACGCGAAGCGTACGGGCGACGGCTTTCGCCTCGTTATCCTTAAGCTGGCGGGGAGCCTTGGCCTTGCCCATCTGTTACTTCCTCTTTGCCTTCTTGTCCGCGCCGTGACCGTAATAGGTACGTGTCGGCGCGAATTCACCGAACTTATGTCCAACCATTTCTTCGGAGATCGATACCGGCACATGCTTGTTGCCGTTATACACACCGAAGGTCAGGCCAACGAACTGCGGCAAGATAGTGGAGCGACGGCTCCACATCTTGATGACTTCATTACGACCGCCCTCGCGTACCTTCTCAGCTTTCTTGAGAAGATAGCCATCGACGAACGGACCTTTCCAAACTGAACGAGCCACTTCAGACTACCTCTCTTACTTCTTGCGCTGATGACGCGAACGCATGATGAATTTATCGGTCGCCTTATTCGAACGGGTCTTTTTACCCTTCGTAGGCTTGCCCCAAGGCGTGACCGGATGACGACCACCAGAAGTGCGGCCTTCACCACCACCATGCGGGTGGTCAACTGGGTTCATTGCAACACCGCGAACGTGTGGACGCTTACCGCGCCAGACCGAACGACCGGCCTTACCGTCATTGATGTTGCTGTGCTCTGGGTTGGATACTGCGCCAACCGTTGCAAAGCATGCACCGGAAACCAGACGCTGTTCGCCGGAGTTCAGACGCAGGATAGCCATACCCTGGTCACGACCCACGAGCTGTGCATATGCACCAGCCGAACGAGCAATCTGACCACCCTTGCCTGGCTTCATCTCCACATTGTGGATGATGGTGCCTACAGGCATGGACGAAAGCGGCATTGCGTTACCTGGCTTAACGTCGACGGACTGGCCAGAAATGACCTTGTCGCCGGCTGCCAGACGCTGCGGAGCCAGAATGTAGCTCAGCTCGCCGTCTTCGTAGCGGATCAGCGCGATAAACGCGGTGCGGTTTGGATCGTATTCCAGACGTTCAACCGTTGCGACAACGTCATGCTTGCGACGCTTGAAGTCGATGAAACGGTAAGAACGCTTGTGACCGCCGCCCTGAAAGCGAACAGTGATACGACCGGTGTTGTTACGGCCACCCTTCTTGGACAAACCTTCGGTCAATGACTTGACCGGCTTGCCCTTGTAGAGTTCCGAACGGTCCACGATGACCAGCTGACGCTGGCCTGGCGTGGTCGGATTAAAGTGCTTGAGTGCCATTGTCTTTACTCCATGGCCTCTCAGAGACCTGTCGAAACGTCGATGCTCTGACCTTCAGCCAAAGTAACGATCGCTTTCTTGACATCGCTCTGGCGCCCGACAATGCCGCGGAACCGCTTCACCTTGCCTTTGCGCACAGTGGTGTTAACGGCCTTTACCTTGACGCCGAAAAGCGCCTCGATTGCAGCCTTGATTTCCGGCTTCGTCGCCTTGCGAGCTACGTTGAAGACAACCTGGTTATGTTCGGAAACAAGGGTCGACTTCTCGGTAATGACTGGGCTGACGATCACGTCGTAGTGGCGAAGATCGGTCATTTAAAACGCTCCTCGAGTGCTTCGACAGCTGCCTTGGAAAGCACGAGCTTGCCACGACGCAGGATGTCGTAAACATTGATGCCCTGCACTGGCAGAACGTCGATGTTTGGAATGTTCGAAGCAGCGCGCTGGAAGTTCACGTCGATCTCAGCACCACCAATAAGGAGTGCATTCTGCAGACCGAGCTTGGCGAACTGCGACACGAGTTCCTTCGTCTTTGCTTCCTTGGAGGCCAGATCATCGATGATGATCAGGTCCGAAGCCTTTGCCTTTGCAGACAAAGCATGACGAAGACCAAGAGCGCGAACCTTCTTTGGCAGATCATGATCGTGCGTACGGACAACTGGTCCGTGAGCCTGACCACCACCACGGAACTGTGGTGCACGAGCCGAATGGTGACGAGCGCGACCCGTACCCTTCTGCTTGTACATCTTCGAACCGGTGCGGCTGATATCGCTGCGGCCCTTGGCGTCATGAGAGCCCTGCTGGCGCTTTGCCAGCTGCCAGCGCACGACGCGCTGAAGAATGTCGTCGCGTGGGTCGAGGCCGAAGATATCTTCGTTCAGCTTGACCTTGCCGGCATCCTTGCCTTCAAGAGTTGTAATTGTGAGATCCATTATTCGGCTCCCTCAGTCGCGACTGCATCCGCAGCTGCATTGTTTGCGCTTGAACGCAGGGCAGCCGGCTTAGGTGCATTCTCAGGCAGCGATACCTTGACTGCATCACGAACGAGGATCCAGGCACCCTTGGAGCCAGGAACCGCGCCGCGAACCAGAATAAGGCCACGATCGCTATCTGTAGAGACAACTTCGATGTTCTGTGTTGTCACGCGGGTTTGACCCATGTGACCAGCCATCTTCTTGCCCTTGAACACCTTACCCGGATCCTGACGCTGACCGGTCGAACCGTGAGCGCGGTGGGTAACTGAGTTACCGTGCGAAGCACGATGACCAGCAAAGTTATGACGCTTCATAACACCGGCAAAACCTTTACCGATCGAAGTGCCCGTCACGTCGACCTTCTGGCCGGCGACGAAATGCTCGGCAAGAATCTCCGAGCCAACTTCAAGAAGGTTATCCGGTGAAACGCGGAATTCCGCAACTTTCGCCTTAGGCTCGACTTCAGCCTTCGCGAAGTGACCGCGCAGAGCCTTGGTCGTGTTCTTTACCTTGGCAAGTCCAACGCCAAGCTGAACAGCCGTATAACCGTTTTTTTCAACTGTACGCTGAGCTACCACGTGGCAGTCTTCCATGCGGAGAACTGTCACTGGTACATGTTCACCGGCGTCGTTATAGACGCGGGTCATGCCCAGCTTTTGTGCAATAACACCTGAACGCATCGGGTTCGTTCCTTCCGTCCTCAAGCCGATTAAAGCTTGATCTCGACATCAACACCGGCGGACAGATCAAGCTTCATCAGCGCATCAACTGTCTGCGGGGTTGGGTCAACGATATCGAGAAGACGCTTGTGCGTGCGCATCTCGAACTGTTCGCGGCTCTTCTTATCGATGTGCGGCGACCGGTTTACTGTGAACTTTTCGATCCGCGTTGGAAGTGGGATCGGTCCGCGCACGTTGGCACCGGTACGCTTGGCAGTCGACACGATTTCCCGCGTCGAAGCGTCAAGGATCCGATGATCAAACGCCTTAAGGCGAATGCGGATGTTTTGACCGTTCATTTGATCTGTTCCTTGTTACGCGGAGCGCCTCCGGAGAGACGCTCCTGCACAAATCTAATTACTCGATGATCGAAGCGACGATGCCTGCACCGACGGTACGGCCACCTTCACGGATAGCGAAGCGGAGCTTCTCTTCCATTGCGATCGGGACGATCAGCGTAACGTCAACGGTAACGTTGTCGCCAGGCATAACCATTTCCGTGCCTTCTGGCAGGGTAACAACACCGGTCACGTCAGTCGTACGGAAGTAGAACTGTGGACGGTAGTTGGTGAAGAATGGCGTATGACGGCCACCTTCGTCCTTGGTCAGAATGTAGGCTTCTGCCTTGAACTTGGTGTGCGGCTTAACCGAACCTGGCTTGCAGAGAACCTGACCACGTTCAACGTCGTCACGGCCTACACCGCGAACCAGTGCACCGATGTTGTCGCCAGCCTGGCCCTGATCGAGCAGCTTGCGGAACATTTCAACGCCGGTAACAGTCGTCTTGCCGGTGGCCTTGATGCCAACGATTTCGACTTCTTCGCCAACCTTAACGATACCGCGCTCAACACGACCGGTAACAACAGTACCACGACCCGAAATCGAGAAAACATCTTCGATTGGCATCAGGAACGGCTGGTCAATCGGACGCTCTGGCGTCGGAATGTAGTCGTCAACTGCAGCCATCAGGTTGCGGATTGCGTCTTCGCCGAGTTCCTTCGAAGAATCTTCCAGAGCAGCAAGAGCCGAGCCCTTGATGATTGGAACTTCGTCGCCTGGGAAGTCGTACTTCGAAAGCAGTTCACGAACTTCGAGTTCTACGAGCTCGAGAAGTTCAGCATCGTCAACCTGATCGCACTTGTTCAGGAACACGACGATCGCAGGAACACCAACCTGACGAGCGAGCAGGATGTGCTCACGGGTCTGTGGCATCGGGCCGTCAGCTGCCGAAACAACCAGGATCGCGCCGTCCATCTGTGCAGCACCGGTGATCATGTTCTTGACATAGTCAGCGTGGCCTGGGCAGTCGACGTGTGCATAGTGACGAGCTGCAGTTTCATATTCAACGTGTGCCGTCGAAATGGTGATACCGCGAGCGCGTTCTTCTGGTGCAGCATCGATCTGGTCGTATGCCTTGAATTCACCGAAGAACTTCGTGATTGCTGCTGTCAACGACGTCTTGCCATGGTCAACGTGACCAATCGTGCCGATGTTTACGTGGGGCTTATTACGTTCAAACTTGCTCTTTGCCATCTGAGCTCTCCTAATATCTAGCCTGCTCAGGCTTTTTTACTATTTGGCGTAACCGAAGATTACGCGAACTTCTTCTGGATTTCCTGTGCGACCGCGGTCGGAACCGGCTCATAATGGTCGAACTGCATGGTGTACTGTGCACGACCCTGAGACATCGAACGCAGGTTGTTCACGTAACCAAACATGTTGGCCAGGGGAACGTTTGCGTTGACGACCGTAGCAATGCCACGAGCTTCCGTACCCGAGATCTGACCACGACGTGAGTTCAGATCGCCAATTACGTCACCGACGTAATCTTCAGGAGTTACGACTTCAACCTTCATGATCGGCTCGAGAAGCTGTGCACCAGCCTTCTGTGCGCCTTCACGGAACGCTGCACGGGCAGCGATTTCGAACGCGAGAACCGAGGAGTCAACGTCGTGATATGCGCCGTCGATCAAGGTTGCCTTCACGCCGAGCATCGGGAAGCCAGCAAGCGGACCCGCACCCATGACGCTTTCGATACCCTTCTGAACGCCTGGGATGTATTCCTTAGGAACAGCACCACCAACGATCTTGGATTCGAAGATGAAGTCATCGCCTTCATGCGGTTCGAAAATGATCTTGACGCGAGCAAACTGACCCGAACCACCCGACTGCTTCTTATGGGTGTAATCGATTTCAGCCTGACGTGTGATCGATTCACGGTAAGCAACCTGCGGCGCGCCGACGTTTGCTTCTACCTTGAACTCACGCTTCATGCGGTCGACGAGAATGTCGAGATGAAGTTCACCCATGCCAGCGATGATAGTCTGACCAGATTCTTCATCAGACTTAACGCGGAACGAAGGATCTTCAGCAGCCAGACGGTTGAGCGCGATGCCCATCTTTTCCTGGTCAGCCTTGGTCTTTGGTTCAATCGCGATTTCGATAACCGGATCAGGGAATTCCATGCGTTCAAGGATAACCGGCTTCAGCGGATCGCAGAGCGTATCGCCAGTTGTGGTTTCCTTGAGGCCAGCCAAAGCAACGATGTCGCCAGCATAGGCTTCTTCGATGTCTTCACGGCTGTTCGAGTGCATCTGCAGCATGCGGCCGATGCGCTCACGCTTGCCCTTAACAGTGTTTTCGAGCGAAATGCCCTTGGTCATCTTGCCCGAGTAGATACGAGCAAAGGTAAGCGAACCAACGAACGGATCGTTCATGATCTTGAATGCAAGCATCGATAGCGGTGCTTCATCCGAAGACTCACGGGTCGTTTCGGTTTCCGTCTTAACGTCGATGCCCTTAATTGCAGGAACATCGGTTGGAGCTGGAAGGAAAGAAACAACAGCGTCGAGAAGTGGCTGAATGCCACGGTTCTTGAACGCAGTACCGCAAAGAACCGGATGGAACTTAACGTCGATAGTGCCCTTACGGATCAGTGCACGGAGCTGTTCGTTCGTAGGCATGGTGCCTTCGAGGTAAGCTTCCATAGCAGCTTCGTCGATTTCCACGGCCAACTCGATGAGCTTTTCACGGTATTCTTCAGCCTGATCACGCAGATCTGCAGGAATTTCGCCAACGGTCGCTGCTGCGCCAATGGTGCCGTCCCAGGTCAGAGCCTTCATTTCAATAAGATCGATAACGCCTTCGAACTCATTTTCAGCGCCGATTGGCAGCTGAACTGGAAGAGCGATTGCGCCAAGACGCGAGCCAACCATTTCTACGCAACGGTAGAAATCGGCACCAATCTTGTCCATCTTATTGACGAAGACCATACGTGGAACATGGTACTTCTCAGCCTGACGCCAAACAGTTTCAGTCTGCGGCTCTACGCCAGCATTCGCATCGAGAAGAGCGATTGCGCCGTCGAGAACGCGGAGCGAACGCTCAACTTCGATGGTGAAGTCAACGTGGCCCGGCGTGTCGATGATGTTGAAGCGACGCTTCTTGCCATCCTGACCCTGCCAGAACGTGGTCGTTGCAGCAGAGGTAATCGTGATACCACGTTCCTGCTCCTGCTCCATCCAGTCCATGGTGGAAGCACCGTCATGGGTTTCACCAATCTTGTGGTTCTTACCGGTATAGAACAGGATACGCTCGGTCATCGTCGTCTTACCGGCGTCGATGTGAGCCATAATACCGAAATTGCGGTAGTCTTCGATTTTATATTCGCGGGCCATGTTTTTGCTCTTTGAATAGGGTTCGACGATTACCAGCGGTAATGCGAGAATGCGCGGTTGGCTTCAGCCATGCGGTGCGTGTCTTCACGCTTCTTCACAGCAGAACCACGATTGTTTGCAGCATCAAGCAATTCACCGGAAAGACGATCAATCATTGTGGTTTCGTTACGACCACGAGCTGCATTGATCAGCCAACGAATGGCAAGCGCCTGGCGGCGTTCTGAACGCACATCGACCGGAACCTGGTAGGTTGCACCACCAACGCGGCGCGAACGGACTTCAACGTGCGGAGCGACATTGTCGAGCGCCTGATGGAACAGCGCGACCGGCTCTGACTTCGCCTTGGCTTCAATTGCCGAAAGCGCACCGTAAACGATGCTTTCTGCAACCGACTTCTTGCCATGAAGCATGACTGCATTCATGAACTTTGTGATCACGAGATCGCCGAACTTTGGATCCGGGTTAATCTCGCGCTTCTCTGCTTTATGGCGTCTGGACATTTCGTCTCAACTTTCAATTACATCGGGCTCAACTCGCCATTCTGGCGGCCGGTATCCCCGGAAAATTCTTACTTAGGACGCTTTGCACCGTACTTGGAACGACGCTGCTTGCGGTTCTTAACACCCTGGGTATCAAGAACGCCGCGGATGATGTGATAACGCACACCCGGCAAATCCTTGACGCGGCCGCCGCGGATCATAACCACGGAGTGCTCCTGAAGGTTGTGACCTTCACCCGGGATATAACCGATGACTTCAAAGCCATTGGTCAGACGAATCTTGGCAACCTTACGGAGAGCCGAGTTCGGCTTCTTAGGGGTTGTCGTGTAAACGCGGGTGCAAACGCCGCGCTTCTGTGGGTTTGCCTGCAGAGCAGGAACCTTATTACGCTTCACCGGCGCAGTGCGCGGCTTGCGGATCAACTGGTTTACGGTAGGCATTGAACCTTCCTCTATAAAAAATCTCGTATCAGCGCCCCATGAGGGCCGTTTCACCGGAGTGCTCATGCACAAATTCGGGACCAGCCACACAGTATGTGGCCACCCCGAACAAAAGCAGAGGAAGCATAGGCTTCATGCGAACGGCAAGTTGCATTTCGATCGTAAAACGAACCCTGTTTGAGGCGAACTTCAGAGCGTGTCGCTCCGAAACAGCCAGCCTCACATCGGCTCAGATGGGCTGCTGATACGTGTTTGGAGGCGTTTCGTCAAGGGCAGGACATTAAGTTTCTTCACCAAAAGGCCGTATAGCCGCGTTTTGGTACCACCCGGACAGGTTATTGCGCCGTATTCGACGTCAATTCGCGATTATTTCGCAGACAAAACTGTCATTTTCGTGTGCCAGCATAGCGCCAGACCCGAACAGCCGCTATTGAAACACATCCGAGTCGAAACACAACAGAATATTAAGGGATTCTCAATGTCATCCACTACCCCGATTGCAGATAACGATTCGCCAATCGTTCATCTGGTCATTGCCGACGTCTGGAACGAAGGCGAAGAGGAATCTGTAGAAGTACATATTCTACTGAAATCCGACGAAGACGAAGACCTCGTTCAGACGGTCCTCGCGATCCTGGCGGAAGAAGGCTACCACGAAGCCGAACTCGTCGAGATGGGCACCATCACCGAAGAGCCTGAAGAAGAGCCTCACAAGAGTGCATGGCACACCGCCCTCACTGGTGAAGTTGCCCTTATCGAATTTGAAGGCGATGACGAGGAAGAAGAATAAGAAGTTGAGTAAGGGCGGTCTGGAATATTCAGCCCGCCCTCTCCTTTTGTGGCACGTCTCGTCAACGCACGAACAACGACTGCACAATCTCGAAAAAACAGCACAAACAAAAAGGCCGCCTCGAAAGGCGGCCTTTTCTTTTTCCTGAACGCTACCTTATTCGGCTGCGTTGTTGGTCATGTCTGTCAGCATCGCATTGGCTGCTGCCGAACCGGTCGACTTGCGGCGCTCGTCGATGATCAGTTCGTCGCGAGCCGTAGCAATACGACGGATCTGGTTGGTCATGCCACCAGTACCGGCCGGGATGAGACGACCGACGATAACGTTTTCCTTGAGACCCTGCAGCATGTCCATCTTGCCGGCAACAGCCGCTTCGGTAAGCACGCGAGTGGTTTCCTGGAACGACGCAGCCGAGATGAACGAAGGAGTCTGCAGCGAAGCCTTGGTAATACCAAGCAGAACCGGATTACCCGAACCTGGCTTCTTGCCTTCCTCAATCAGACGATCATTGACCTCATCGAGTTCGATGCGATCGACATGATCACCGGTGATGTAACCGGTATCGCCCGATTCCGTGATCTCGATCTTCTGGAGCATCTGACGAACAATCACTTCGATGTGCTTGTCGTTGATCAGAACGCCCTGAAGACGATAGACCTCCTGGATTTCATTAACGAGGTAAGAAGCAAGAGCTTCTACGCCCTTAATGGCCAGAATGTCGTGCGGCGCTGGATTACCGTCGAGGATGTATTCACCCTTTTCGATAACGTCACCGTCCTGAAGATGGAACGGCTTGCCCTTAGGAATCAGATACTCAACAGGCTCGATCGTGTCATCGTTTGGCTCGATGATGATGCGGCGCTTGTTCTTGTAATCGCGACCGAAACGAACGGTACCATCGATCTCTGCGATGACGGCATGGTCCTTCGGACGACGAGCTTCGAACAGTTCCGCAACGCGAGGCAGACCACCGGTAATATCCTTGGTCTTCGCGCTTTCCATCGGCAGACGAGCGATGACGTCACCAGCGTTAACGTGAGCACCCGGTTCGAACGAAAGGATCGTTTCTACCGAAAGCAAGAAGCGAGCTTCGCCACCCTTCGACAGCTTTGCGATCTTGCCGCTCTTGTCCTTGATGATCATCGCAGGCTTGAGGTCCGCACCACGTGGGGTCGAACGCCAATCGATGATGACGCGCTTCGTGATACCGGTCGACTCGTCCGCCGTTTCCGAAACCGAAAGACCGTCGACGAGATCTTCGAACTCGACGTAGCCTTCCACTTCCGTAAGGATTGGACGGGTGTATGGATCCCATTCAGCAATACGCTGACCGCGCTTGACTGCATCACCTTCGTCAATGAACAGACGCGAACCGTAGGTTACACGGTGAACGGCACGTTCCTTGCCGGTAGCATCGACGATCAGAACCGCCATGTTACGGCCCATGACCACGAGGTTACCATCGGAGTTGCGAACCACGTTACGGTTACGCAGCTTGACGGTGCCTTCATACGAAGCTTCGAGGTACGACGAGTCAACAACCTGAGCAGTACCACCCAAGTGGAAGGTACGCATGGTCAGCTGAGTGCCAGGCTCCCCGATCGACTGTGCGGCGATAACGCCAACAGCTTCACCCTGGTTGACCGGAGTACCGCGTGCAAGGTCACGACCATAGCACTTGGCGCAAACGCCGTTGCGGGTTTCACAGGTCAGTGCCGAGCGAATACGGATGGACTGGATACCAGCCTTCTCGATGATTTCGACGTCCTTTTCCTCGATCATGCGGCCAGCTTCGACGATAACATCGCCAGTTGCTGGATTGATGATCGGATCAAGTGCCGTACGGCCCAGAACGCGCTGTCCGATTGGAGCAACGATCTGACCGGCATCGACGATCGGCTGCATGGTGAGACCGATTTCGGCGCCACAATCGACTTCCGAAATAATCGCATCCTGTGCAACGTCAACGAGACGACGTGTCAGGTATCCCGAGTTAGCGGTCTTCAAAGCGGTATCGGCAAGACCCTTACGGGCACCGTGTGTCGAGTTGAAGTACTCGTTAACGGTCAAGCCTTCCTTGAAGTTCGAGATGATCGGTGTTTCGATGATTTCACCCGACGGCTTGGCCATAAGACCACGCATACCGCCAAGCTGACGCATCTGGTTGACCGAACCACGGGCACCCGAATGCGACATCATGTAGACCGAGTTCATCTGCTTCTGACGTCCGGTCACCGGATCGAATTCAACAGCCTTAATACGGGCCATCATCTCTTCGGTGATCTTGTCAGTCGCCTTACCCCAGGCATCAACGACCTTGTTGTACTTTTCGCCCTGAGTGATCAAGCCGTCATTGTACTGCTGTTCGTATTCGGTCGTCAGTGCTTCGGTATCTGCAACGATCTTTGCCTTCGAGTCAGGAATGACCATGTCATCCTTACCGAACGAAATACCGGCGCGACATGCATGGGCAAAGCCGAGCTGCATGATGCGATCGCAGAAGATAACCGTCTCTTTCTGACCGCAATGGCGGTAGACGTGGTCGATCATCTTGGAGATGTTCTTCTTGGTCATCTCCTGATTACAGATGTCGAACGGCACATTGACGTGCTTCGGCAGAAGCTCGCCAGTGATCAAACGGCCAGGCGTGGTGTCGTAAACCTTGGAAACGACATTGCCTTCCGCATCAACCGTCTTGAAACGGCCTTTGATCTTGGTGTGCAGCGTGACAACCTTGTTCTCAAGCGCATGCTGAAGTTCGCCCATATCGGCAAACATCATACCTTCGCCGGGTTCTTTCTCTGCCACGATCGACAGATAATAGAGGCCGAGAACCATGTCCTGCGAAGGAACGATGATCGGTGCGCCGTTTGCAGGATGCAGGATGTTGTTGGTCGACATCATCAGCACGCGTGCTTCAAGCTGAGCTTCAAGCGACAGCGGAACGTGAACAGCCATCTGGTCACCGTCGAAGTCAGCGTTGAACGCTGTACAGACGAGCGGATGCAGCTGAATGGCCTTGCCTTCGATCAGCGTGGGTTCGAATGCCTGAATACCAAGACGGTGCAGCGTAGGCGCACGGTTCAGAAGAACCGGATGCTCACGGATGACTTCGTCGAGGATATCCCAAACTTCCGGACGTTCCTTTTCAACCAGCTTCTTCGCCTGCTTGACGGTCGAGGAATAACCCTTGGCGTCAAGACGAGCGTAGATGAATGGCTTGAAGAGTTCGAGCGCCATCTTCTTAGGCAGACCGCACTGGTGCAATTTCAGCTCAGGACCTGTCACGATAACCGAGCGACCTGAATAGTCGACGCGCTTACCAAGAAGGTTCTGACGGAAACGACCCTGCTTACCCTTGAGCATGTCGGAGAGCGACTTCAGCGGACGCTTGTTAGCACCCGTGATAACGCGGCCACGACGACCGTTGTCGAACAACGCATCAACAGCTTCCTGCAGCATGCGCTTTTCGTTACGGATAATGATGCCCGGTGCGCGCAGTTCGATCAAACGCTTCAGACGGTTGTTACGGTTAATCACACGACGATACAGATCGTTCAGATCCGAAGTCGCAAAACGACCGCCATCCAGTGGAACCAGAGGACGCAGATCCGGTGGGATAACCGGAACGATCTTCATGATCATCCACTCAGGACGATTACCGGACTCAAGGAAGTTCTCAACGATCTTGAGACGCTTCATCAGCTTCTTCGTCTTCAGTTCTGAAGTCGTTTCAGCCAGATCAACGCGCAGATCCGCTGCGATCTTTTCGAGTTCCATCGAAGCCAGAAGCTCGAAAATAGCTTCTGCGCCGATAAGGGCTGTGAACTGATCTTCGCCGAACTCATCGACGGCAATCATGTATTCTTCTTCCGACAGAAGCTGATGCTCCTTAAGGGAAGTCAGACCCGGTTCGGTAACAATGTAGTTCTCGAAGTACAGGACGCGCTCAATATCCTTGAGCGTCATGTCCAGCAGCGTGCCGATACGGCTTGGCAGCGACTTCAGGAACCAGATATGTGCAACCGGTGCGGCCAGTTCGATATGGCCCATGCGCTCACGGCGAACGCGCGACAACGTGACTTCCACGCCGCACTTTTCGCAGATGATGCCCTTGTATTTCATACGCTTGTACTTGCCGCACAAGCATTCATAATCCTTGATCGGGCCAAAGATACGCGCGCAGAAGAGACCATCGCGTTCAGGCTTGAACGTACGATAGTTGATCGTCTCCGGCTTCTTGATCTCGCCGTATGACCAGGACAGAATCTTCTCAGGGCTGGCAATCGAGATTCTGATGGAATCGAACGTCTGTGCCGGAGCCTGAGGATTGAAAAGATTCATGACCTCTTGGTTCATGCCGTTCTCCTTGAGGGCGATCCGCCGCCCTGTGTGTCGTCGATGACAAGCTGAAAGTCCCTGCCATCTTGAAAAGAATTCGCGGTATTACGCAGTCTGGAACTGCACATTCCGTTCAGCGTTTCCGTGCGCGAAGCGTCTTTAGCCTTTTGCTGGAAACACCTTACGGGCGCGCCACGGCGATACCATGGCGCGCCTTGATGTTTTTTATTCCGCCGCGTCCGGAAGTGCCGGCTGCTGCTCGTCGCGTGTATCGTCCAGCTCAACGTTGAGACCGAGCGAACGCATTTCCTTGACAAGAACGTTGAAGCTTTCTGGAATACCAGCTTCAAACGTATCATCGCCACGAACAATCGCTTCGTAGACCTTGGTACGGCCTGCAACGTCGTCCGACTTGACTGTAAGCATTTCCTGCAGCGTGTAAGCCGCACCGTATGCTTCCAGAGCCCAAACCTCCATTTCGCCGAAGCGCTGGCCACCGAACTGCGCCTTACCACCAAGCGGCTGCTGAGTGACGAGCGAGTAAGGTCCGATCGAACGAGCGTGGATCTTGTCGTCGACCAGGTGGTGGAGCTTCAACATATAAATGTAGCCCATGGTCACCTGACGATCGAACGGCTCACCCGTACGGCCAT
This sequence comes from Ochrobactrum quorumnocens, assembly GCF_002278035.1. Lineage (NCBI taxonomy): Bacteria > Pseudomonadati > Pseudomonadota > Alphaproteobacteria > Hyphomicrobiales > Brucellaceae > Ochrobactrum > Ochrobactrum quorumnocens. Next base: position 1,310,832 of record NZ_CP022604.1, read on the forward strand.
CATACAGCGTCGACTGACCCGAGGTCGCGAGACCTGCATCCGTCAACATCGCATTGATGTCAGCTTCTACAGCGCCGTCGAATACCGGCGTTGCGATCGACACGCCGCGCCTGACCTGGCTGGCCAGCATGAGGACGGAATCGTCATCATAGGACCGGACCGGTTCGTTGCGATCGTTGTCTGGGTAGATGTGCTCCAGCGTATCGCGCAATGGCTGAATGTCAGCCGTCTTGCGATAAACGTCGATCAGCTCACCGATCTTCTTGCCCATACCTGCGCAAGCCCAGCCAAGATGTGTTTCCAGAATCTGGCCCACATTCATACGGCTCGGCACGCCAAGCGGATTAAGAACGATATCGGCATGCGTACCGTCTTCGAGGAATGGCATGTCTTCGACAGGCAGAATGCGCGAAACCACACCCTTGTTGCCGTGACGGCCAGCCATCTTGTCACCCGGCTGGATCTTGCGCTTCACAGCAACAAAGACCTTGACCATCTTCATGACGCCTGGAGGCATCTCGTCGCCGCGCTGTACCTTCTCGACCTTATCCATGAAGCGTGCTTCGAGCAGCTTCTTGGATTCGTCGTACTGGCCACGAAGAGCTTCCAGTTCACCCTGGTGCTTCTCGTCTTCAACGGCGAACTGCCACCATTGCGAACGCGGATACTCGGTCATGATTTCGCGAGTAATGGTTGTGCCCTTCTTGAAGCCCTTAGGGCCAGCAGCAGCAATCTTACCGTCGATCATGTCAGCGAGACGGCCATAGACGTTACGATCCAGGATAGCCTGTTCGTCGTCACGGTCCTTCGCAAGACGTTCGATCTCTTCGCGTTCGATAGCCATTGCGCGTTCGTCTTTTTCAACGCCATGGCGATTGAAAACGCGAACTTCAACAACGGTACCGTACGTGCCTGGAGGCATGCGCATGGAGGTGTCACGAACGTCGGACGCCTTTTCACCGAAGATGGCGCGCAGAAGCTTTTCTTCCGGCGTCATCGGGCTTTCGCCCTTCGGCGTGATCTTGCCGACAAGAATGTCGCCAGGATGCACTTCAGCACCGATGTAAACGATACCAGCTTCGTCGAGGTTCTTCAGTGCTTCTTCCGAAACGTTCGGAATGTCGCGTGTGATTTCCTCAGGTCCAAGCTTCGTGTCACGAGCAGCAACTTCGAATTCCTCGATGTGGATCGAGGTAAAGACGTCGTCCGAAACGATCTTCTCGGAAAGAAGAATCGAATCTTCGTAGTTGTAGCCGTTCCAAGGCATAAACGCGACGAGCACGTTACGGCCAAGAGCCAGGTCGCCCAGATCAGTCGACGGACCATCAGCGATGATGTCGCCCTTACCGATAGGATCACCAACGCGTACAAGCGGACGCTGATTGATGCAGGTGCTCTGGTTCGAGCGCTGGAACTTCTGCAGACGATAGATATCAACGCCAGACTTCGAAGGATCGAGGTCTTCGGTAGCGCGGATAACGATACGTGTTGCGTCAACCTGATCGACGATACCACCGCGACGAGCGGCAATAGCGGCACCAGAGTCACGAGCAACAATTGCTTCCATACCTGTTCCGACGAACGGAGCTTCAGCGCGTACCAGAGGCACGGCCTGACGCTGCATGTTCGAGCCCATGAGAGCGCGGTTCGCGTCGTCGTTTTCAAGGAACGGAATAAGTGCTGCAGCAACCGAAACCAGCTGCTTCGGCGAAACATCCATCAGATCCACGTTTTCACGCGGAGTCATCATCACTTCACCGGCATGACGGCAGATGACGAATTCGTCAACGAAACTGCCATGCTCATCCAGCTCAACGTTTGCCTGAGCAACCGAGTGCTTCGCTTCTTCCATGGCCGAGAGGTAGACAACGTCGTACGTTACCTTGCCATCGACAACCTTACGGTACGGGCTTTCGATAAAGCCGTACTTGTTGACGCGGGCAAAAGTTGCGAGTGAGTTGATCAGACCGATGTTGGGGCCTTCCGGCGTTTCAATCGGGCAGATACGGCCATAATGCGTTGGATGCACGTCGCGGACTTCGAAGCCAGCGCGCTCGCGGGTCAAACCACCAGGTCCAAGAGCCGAAAGACGGCGCTTGTGGGTGATTTCCGAAAGCGGGTTGGTCTGATCCATGAACTGCGACAGCTGCGAGGAGCCGAAGAATTCACGTACAGCCGCGGCAGCAGGCTTCGCGTTGATCAGATCCTGCGGCATGACCGTGTCGATTTCGATCGAGGACATACGTTCCTTGATCGCACGTTCCATACGCAGAAGACCGACGCGATACTGATTTTCCATCAGCTCGCCGACCGAGCGGACACGACGGTTGCCCAGGTTGTCGATATCGTCGATTTCACCACGGCCATCGCGCAGTTCAACGAGCATCTTAACCACAGCAAGGATGTCTTCCTTGCGCAGAACACGTACGGTGTCTTCTGCATCGAGGTCGAGACGCATGTTCATCTTCACGCGACCAACAGCGGACAGGTCATAGCGTTCCGAATCGAAGAACAGCGAATGGAACATGGCTTCAGCCGAGTCCATTGTCGGCGGCTCACCTGGGCGCATAACGCGGTAGATGTCGAACAGCGCTTCCTGACGGCTTTCGTTCTTGTCGACAGCCAGCGTGTTGCGGATATACGCGCCAATATTGATATGATCGATATCGAGAACGTTGATCTCTTCAACACCGGTATCAAGAAGCGTCTTGAGAACCTTCTCATCAATTTCGTCTCCGGCTTCGAGATAAATCTCACCGGTGGCATAATTGACGGTATCTTCAGCAAGGTACGAACCAAAGAGATCGTCTTCAGTGGCCTTGATGAACTTGAGGCCCTTTTCAGCAAGCTGCTTCGCAGACCGAGCGGTCAGCTTCTTGCCAGCTTCGAGAACGACTTCACCAGTATCCGCATCGATAAGATCAGAAATGATCTTCATGCCCTTGAAACGGTCTACCGAGTAAGGGATACGCCAGTTGTCACCATCACGCGAATAGGTGACGGTGTTGTAGAACGTTGACAGAATCTCTTCGCCGTCCATACCGAGCGCCATAAGCAGCGTCGTTGCTGGAAGCTTGCGGCGACGATCGATACGTGCATAGACCACGTCCTTGGCATCGAATTCGATGTCAAGCCATGAACCACGGTAAGGAATGACGCGAGCAGCGAACAAAAGCTTGCCCGAGGAGTGCGTCTTGCCCTTGTCATGATCGAAGAACACGCCCGGCGAGCGGTGCATCTGCGAAACGATAACACGTTCCGTACCGTTCACGATAAAGGTGCCGTTGTCTGTCATGAGCGGCATATCGCCCATGTAAACGTCCTGCTCCTTGATGTCCTTGATGGACTTCGCGCCAGTATCTTCATCAATATCAAATACGATCAGACGCAGCGTCACCTTGAGAGGTGCCGAATACGTCAAATCGCGCTGACGGCATTCGTCAACGTCGAACTTCGGTGCATCGAATTCGTAGCGAACGAATTCCAGCATTGAAGAGCCGGAGAAATCCTGAATTGGGAAAACAGACTTGAAAACCGCCTGCAAACCCTCTTCAGAACGCCCGCCAGCTGGTTCCTCAACCATGAGGAACTGGTCGTATGATGCCTTTTGAACCTCAATGAGGTTAGGCATTTCCGCGACCTCGGGGATCTTGCCGAAAAATTTGCGTACGCGCTTGCGACCATTGAAAGAATGGGTCTGAGCCATCGTCGCTCCTCGTTCTATAGCCTTAACGGCTTGCTCACGCCTTGCGGCCTTTATCGTGCGCCGCCTCACGGCGGTCCTTCTAACGGGCTAAACCCGTTTTCTGAAAGCCTGGTCGAGGCCATCAGAAAAAGGGTTTAAAAGGATCAGAACGTTGTAGTTAAAATCGCTCTGACTATGATTTGCATAAAGAGAACCTATTTCCGCGCTTTTCGTTTCTTTTCATGCATTTACTCCAGATGCAAGCCCGGAGTTAAACTGGCGGATGGTTTCCATCCGCCAGAATAATGAACTTACTTAAGTTCAACCTTAGCGCCAGCTGCTTCGAGCTGTGCCTTGATCTTTTCAGCTTCGTCCTTGGAAGCGCCTTCCTTGACAGCCTTAGGAGCGGCTTCAACGAGGTCCTTAGCTTCCTTGAGGCCGAGACCGGTGATTGCGCGAACTTCCTTGATCACGTTGATCTTGTTAGCGCCACCGTCAGCGAGGACAACGTCGAATTCAGTCTTTTCTTCTGCAGCAGCAGCTGGAGCAGCGCCAGCAGCAGCAACTGCTACAGGAGCAGCAGCAGAAACGCCCCACTTCTCTTCGAGAAGCTTCGAAAGCTCAGCAGCTTCCAGAACTGTCAGAGCCGAAAGGTCGTCAACGATCTTTGCGAGATCAGCCATTTTGGTATTTCCTTAGTTTAAGGTTTGAACTGTTTGAAATGAGAAACGGCCTTAAGCCGCCTCGTTCTTCCGGGCGTGCGCGCCAATAACGCGGGCAATCTGGCCCGCTGGAGCGCTGGTAAGTACTGCAAGACGCTGAGCCGGGGTTTGGATCATTCCAACCAGCTTTGCGCGCAGTTCGTCGAGCGATGGGAGCGAAGCAAGCGACTTTACGCCATCGGCGTTAAGTGTCGTTGCACCCATTGAACCACCAAGAATAACGAGCTTGTCGTTAATCTTGGCGAACTCGACGGCTACTTTCGGAGCGGTAATCGGGTCGTCTGCATAAGCAACGACCGTCTGACCTGTAAACAGATCAGCAATACCTTCCGATTCCGTGCCCTGAAGAGCGATTTTGGCAAGGCGGTTTTTCGCGACTTTAACGGTGCCACCAGCGTCACGCATTTTGGAACGAAGATCGCTCATCTGCGCAACGGTGAGACCGGTATAGTGGGCCACGACGACCGAACCGGACTCTTTGAAAGCGCCGTTCAGCCACGCGACAAATTCGCGCTTTTCCGCTCTATCCACTGTGTCTCTCCAGTAGACAGGACCAACTGGTCCTGCCGGGTTGCCTTTGCCAGATAAACCTTGCGGCCCATCTGACGTTCGAGGATCCTGTCCCCTTCAGCTTCGCCCGCAAAAGCGGAATTCACTCAAAGGCAACTACGGTTCAAACCACGCATGCACTTTCGTGCGAAACAAGGTTATTCCACGTCTCATGCAGGCCGTATGTTTAAGGACTACCACCCAAAGATGATGGTCCGCCTGCAATCTCGGACAGGATAACCGGACTTTCGTCCGGCTATCCGGATCTTGCGATCCGGAATTTTTGCACTTTCGACTACTTTCGCAGTGCTGGCGTGCGGCCTATGCACCTTCCCTTTCGGGAAAGCTCAGGCTCCGGCGAACCGGAGCCAAAACAACTTAAGCGACGACCTTAACGGTTGCCGGATCGACCTTGACGCCAACGCCCATGGTCGAAGAGATCGATACGCGCTTAACGTATTCACCCTTAGCAGCCGAAGGCTTTGCCTTGATAACTGCGTCAGCAAAGGCCTTGATGTTTTCTTCGAGCTTCTGGCTATCGAAGGAAACCTTGCCGATACCGGCGTGGATGATACCAGCCTTTTCAACGCGGAATTCAACTGCGCCGCCCTTGGAAGCGGTAACTGCAGCTGCAACGTCGACGGTCACAGTACCAACCTTAGGGTTTGGCATCAGGCCGCGTGGGCCGAGTACCTTACCGAGACGACCAACGAGTGGCATCATGTCAGGGGTTGCAATGCAACGATCGAATTCGATCTTGCCGCCATTGACGATATCGACCAGTTCTTCTGCACCAACGATGTCGGCGCCAGCCTTCTTGGCTTCTTCAGCCTTGTCGCCGCGTGCAAAAACAGCAACGCGAACGGTACGGCCGGTGCCGTTTGGAAGGTTGACAACGCCACGAACCATCTGGTCGGCGTGTCGCGGATCGACGCCGAGGTTCATTGCGATTTCGATGGTTTCGTCGAACTTGGCAACTGCACGTTCCTTAACCAGACCGATTGCATCGGACAGGTCATAGAGCTTGTTGACGTCAACGCCTTCGCGGATCTTAGCTACACGCTTGGAAATCTTTGCCATGGTCTTAGCTCACCACTTCCAGGCCCATCGAACGGGCAGAACCTTCGATCATACGCATTGCCGCTTCCACGTCAGATGCGTTCAGATCCTTCATCTTAACAAGAGCAATTTCGCGAACTTTATCACGCGCAATTGTGCCTGCCTTTTCCTTGCCAGGCGCCTTTGAGCCCGACTTGAGGTTGGCAGCCTTCTTAAGGAAGTAGGTTACCGGAGGAGTCTTCATCACAAAAGTGAAAGACTTGTCCTGGTAGTATGTGATCACGACTGGAATCGGCGAACCTTTTTCCAGTTCCTGTGTGGCAGCGTTAAATGCCTTACAGAATTCCATGATGTTGATGCCGCGCTGACCCAATGCTGGGCCAATCGGAGGCGATGGATTGGCCGCACCTGCTGCTACCTGGAGCTTCAGCTGGCCTGCAATTTTCTTAGCCATTGCATTCTGCCTTCATAAAAATACCGGAAACCGGCGTTCTCGATTAATGCCGGAAAACCCGGCTCTCGACTGACGTCAGATAAACTGACTGGCAGTTTGGTGGTGCGAAATCAGCGACCGGCTAAGCCGCCTATCCTTCCACCTTTTCCACTTTTGACAGCGGACACCCTTGCGGGCAAACAATCAGAGCTTGTCGACCTGACTGTATTCAAGATCCACAGGCGTAGCACGCCCGAAGATGGAAACTTCAACCTTGAGACGGGCACGCTCATCATCGACTTCCTGAACGATACCGTTGAACGAAGCAAACGGACCATCGGAAACGCGAACGTTTTCACCAATCTCAAACGTGATTGATGATTTTGGCCGATCAACACCATCCTGAACCTGGTTCAGAATCTGATCGACTTCCTTCTGAGAAACTGGAACAGGCTTTGAATCGCCAAGGAAACCAGTCACGCGCGGCGTATTCTTAATCAAAGAAAACACAGCATCAGTCAGCGTGGCATGTACAAGTACATAACCCGGGAAAAACTTGCGCTCAGCATCGACCTTGCGGCCGCGGCGAACTTCAACAACCTTCTCGGTAGGCACAACGATCTGCTCGATCAGGCCGGAAAGACCCTTCTGAGCAGCTTTGATTTCGATGTCCTCGGCCACCTTCTTTTCGAAGTTGGAATAGGCGTGAACGATGTACCAGCGCGCTGTCATCTCGTAACTCCCCAATCCTGCTTAGCGGCCAAGGCCAAGTATAAATTCTACGCCATAGGCCATAAGCTGATCGGCAAGAAAAAAGAAAATAGCAGCCAGAAACGCCATGACCACCACCATGATCGTGGAGATGATCGTTTCACGCCGTGTAGGCCAAGTTACTTTCGCCGTTTCGGCGCGAACCTGCTGGAAAAAGGTGATCGGATTCGTCTTGGATGCCATCTGCCACTCTATTTGCTTGGTGAACCACCATTTCCGACCCAAAAACGAATCAAAAACGGGAACCCACGCGTATACGGTACGCAAAGCTGAAGATTCAGCCCCACGCACCGCGTGTCTGTTGACGTTACATAGAATCGATTCTCAAAAAAAACAAGCCCATTGGTTAAAAGAATACCATACAGGCTTATCGGAGATAACCGATCCTTGCTAAACTCGCTTAACCAGCCATTCAATTACACATCCGTATAATTTGGCGGTAGCGACCCTCCCTGCCCGGCCAACAAGTTCCGGCAGAAAGTTATTTTCTCCGATCTCGCATCGAGACCGTTTCAAATCAAAACGAACTCAAGCGCATATCGAATAGGCACGAAATTCCGCCTATAGCATCGTGCTTTGTGCACCCAGGAGGGCGCATGACACTCTACTTACAATACAGAAAACGAGCGCTCATAGTCAAGCCATGAGCACTCGTTTAAAATGGCAGGGGCAGCAGGGTTCGAACCCGCGACCTACGGTTTTGGAGACCGTCGCTCTACCAACTGAGCTATACCCCTATTTGGTATTCAGGATGCCAGACTGGCGGCAGTACCGCCAGTCAAATTCTTTACTCGATGATCGAAGCGACGATGCCTGCACCGACGGTACGGCCACCTTCACGGATAGCGAAGCGGAGCTTCTCTTCCATTGCGATCGGGACGATCAGCGTAACGTCAACGGTAACGTTGTCGCCAGGCATAACCATTTCCGTGCCTTCTGGCAGGGTAACAACACCGGTCACGTCAGTCGTACGGAAGTAGAACTGTGGACGGTAGTTGGTGAAGAATGGCGTATGACGGCCACCTTCGTCCTTGGTCAGAATGTAGGCTTCTGCCTTGAACTTGGTGTGCGGCTTAACCGAACCTGGCTTGCAGAGAACCTGACCACGTTCAACGTCGTCACGGCCTACACCGCGAACCAGTGCACCGATGTTGTCGCCAGCCTGGCCCTGATCGAGCAGCTTGCGGAACATTTCAACGCCGGTAACAGTCGTCTTGCCGGTGGCCTTGATGCCAACGATTTCGACTTCTTCGCCAACCTTAACGATACCGCGCTCAACACGACCGGTAACAACAGTACCACGACCCGAAATCGAGAAAACATCTTCGATTGGCATCAGGAACGGCTGGTCAATCGGACGCTCTGGCGTCGGAATGTAGTCGTCAACTGCAGCCATCAGGTTGCGGATTGCGTCTTCGCCGAGTTCCTTCGAAGAATCTTCCAGAGCAGCAAGAGCCGAGCCCTTGATGATTGGAACTTCGTCGCCTGGGAAGTCGTACTTCGAAAGCAGTTCACGAACTTCGAGTTCTACGAGCTCGAGAAGTTCAGCATCGTCAACCTGATCGCACTTGTTCAGGAACACGACGATCGCAGGAACACCAACCTGACGAGCGAGCAGGATGTGCTCACGGGTCTGTGGCATCGGGCCGTCAGCTGCCGAAACAACCAGGATCGCGCCGTCCATCTGTGCAGCACCGGTGATCATGTTCTTGACATAGTCAGCGTGGCCTGGGCAGTCGACGTGTGCATAGTGACGAGCTGCAGTTTCATATTCAACGTGTGCCGTCGAAATGGTGATACCGCGAGCGCGTTCTTCTGGTGCAGCATCGATCTGGTCGTATGCCTTGAATTCACCGAAGAACTTCGTGATTGCTGCTGTCAACGACGTCTTGCCATGGTCAACGTGACCAATCGTGCCGATGTTTACGTGGGGCTTATTACGTTCAAACTTGCTTTTTGCCATCGCCGTTGTTCTCTTTGTTCTAGAACCGCTCGAGCGCCAGCACGAAAATCTAACAGACTTTCAGGCCGACATTTATGCCAAAACGGAACGGCGAACCGCCCGTCGATGATTCCTTACACGCCTATCCGCTCTTGAAAACTGGAGCGGGTAACGGGAATCGAACCCGTGTATTCAGCTTGGAAGGCTGCTGCTCTACCATTGAGCTATACCCGCATACTCTAAACTCTTATCCGACAGTGGTGGAGGAAGTTGGATTTGAACCAACGTAGGCTTAGCCAACGGATTTACAGTCCGTCCCCTTTAACCGCTCGGGCATTCCTCCTAATATCACTATCAGCAGAGTCGAGTAACTAGGCATTTTCTGCAGAATTTCTAGTGGGCTGTGTGGGCCTTCCGTTGTTCTGCGAGGGGGCTTATGCCGATATGCGCTCGTCCTGTCAACAGGGTAAAAGTGAAAAGAATGCATATCCTTCCAATAGTTGCAGGTGACAGCCGATTGAGGTTCAGGCAGAACCGCCGGAAATCAGGGCTTAAGGCCTATTGGGCGTCCAAATTTCCGGGCTCATTTAACTGCTATCCAACTATCTTCCCTGCTGTGGACAGGATATAAGCGCATCATGAACGATCAAAACTCTCCCCGTACCCCAAAAGATTCTCACTATGCGCGCCTGCGTCGCGAACATCGCGATCATAAGGCTGTTCAAGAAGGCAAGGCTCCGCACAAGCCGCAGCGCGCTCCGATACCTGCAAGTCGTGTAGCGGAAGGAACAGTCCGTCTTTACGGCCTGCACACCGTACGCGCTGCAGTAGAGAATCCCGCGCGCAACATTCTGCGTATGCGCGCCACACGCAATGGCTTCGCTCGGCTTGAAATTGGCGAAGCGGAAACTCTGCCCTTCCCTGTTGAAATCGTCGAACCAAAAGACATCGACAAAGAGACAGGCTCCGATGCCGTGCATCAAGGCGTTATGATTGAAGCGCAGCCGCTTCGGCCTAAGAAACTGTCAGAACTGAAAGAAAGCCCGCTGTTGCTGGTTCTCGATCAGGTGACCGATCCGCATAATGTCGGCGCTATTATTCGTTCGGCTGTGGCTTTTGGTGCTGGCGCACTGATCACAACAAGCCGTCACAGCCCGCAGGAAAGCGGCGTGCTTGCGAAAGCTGCGTCTGGAGCGCTCGAACTGATTCCTCACATCGAAGTGCGCAATCTGGCAGACGCCATCGAAGAACTTCATTCTCTCGGATTCATGACCATCGGCCTTGATTCGGAAGGGCCGCAAGAAATGGAATCGACACTCTCCGGTGATCGCGTAGCCCTTGTTCTCGGCGCTGAAGGCAAGGGATTGCGTCAGAAGACCCGCGAAACAGTGAGTGCTTTGGCACGGCTCGACATGCCAGGCGAAATCAAGTCGCTAAACGTCTCCAATGCGGCCGCCGTTTCACTTTACGCGGCCGAGCGCTATCTGCGCGCGCGCCGCCCTTCATAAAAAATCAGCCCAACTCGATTATCTGGAGCGTTTCATACGCTCCAGATAATGTTTTGATAGCTGTATCTCGCCAATTCATGCGGTCGCAATATAGGTTCGAATATCTTCTGCCTCGCGCTCCACATCTTCAATGCGCCGTTTCACAACGTCGCCAATGGAGATGATTCCTGCAAGCTTGCCGTTTTCTTCGACGGGCATGTGGCGAAATCGGTTGCGGGTCATTATTTCCATCACCTGATTCACGGTGTGATGTTCTCGACATACCTGTACTTTTGTGGTCATAAACTCAGACACCAGCCGGTCCGCGATCTTTTCCTGCATAGACGCAATAGCGCGCACCACGTCACGTTCAGAAAAAATACCCTTTATCCGGCCGGATTCATCGCAGACGACCAAGGCACCGATTTTGCGTTGAGCCAGGACAGCAACAGCATGTGAAAGCGTGTCATTGGGACCGATAACAACAACATCCCGGCCCTTTGTCTCGAGAATCGATCTAACAGTCATGCCAAAGTCCCTCCCAAGGTTCAGCAATCTATCTTGCGGCTCTGCCGCATGATTGTAACGCAGCTCCTCCAGCTGTGTTCCCAAGATGGTGCGCTTTCAATGAATGCTTTGCAAGCGGACTAAATAGGGAGGGATCAGGTCAGCGCCTGATTACTGCGTCGTAGCTGCGCGGCTTATCCAGCAATGAAATGCCAAAGAACCCAGCAATAAATCCGCCAATATGCGCTTCCCAGGCAATGCCCGACAAATCAGCCCCGCCGGTCGAATAAAGTCCCGTAAAAATATTGATCAGAAACCAGATTCCTACGAAGGTCAGCACGGGCTTCAATGTCAGCGTAAGGCCAATCGGCAAAACCGGCCCGGCAAATTCTGATCGGCGTCCAGCACCAACACGGCGGAATCCATAACGTGCAGCAGCGCCCATCATGCCGGAAATCGCCCCGGAAGCCCCCACAAGCGGCGTCACACTTTCAGGGTAAATGGCATAATGCGTCAGCCCCGCAATCACCGATGTCAAAATCCAGAAGATAATCATTCGACCGGTGCCAATACGTCCTGCCAGCGGAGAACCAAAAGCCGCGAACCAGATCATGTTGACCGCGATATGGGCAAAACCACCATGCATGAAAGAGTAACTGATGAGCGTGAACAGTGCTACCGGATCGGAAAAACCGCCTGCCAATGAGAATCGCGCTGGAATCAAAGCGAAGTTCAGCATGAACTCATAATTCTGCTGCTCGCTGATAATGTAGTTCTGATAAATGTAAACGCCCGCGCAAATAGCCATCAATGCGAGAATGACGCTCGGTATGTTGAATATCGGCTCGCCACCGCCCAATCGTCTCGAATCATTGGCATTTCCGCGCATTTCAGGCTGAGGCGTATTCATAAATTGCCGCTTTCCATCTGCTAGAGCGCATCCCGAAAAGTGTGAAACGGTTTTCGGAACAAGATGCGCGTAAATACAAAGATATAGAGCATTTCTCACGGCTCAACTTAAATTGAAAATACTCTAGAGACCGGATGCGCTGATTGCACATGTTAAGATGTTGGGATTCTTGATAAGTGACAATTCGTTAAAAATAAAGGCCGCCGGAGGGTCCCGTACGGCCTTGTCGCAAATGTCTGATATTTGCGAGACAAAATCTGGAGATCAGGAAAAAGCCAACCAAGACAATGACTTCTTCTGATAACTCATCAAACTGCTATAAAAGAACTTTTGCAACTATTACTTCTTATTAACCTTAACAAGCGCGCGTCGTGGATGAAAAAAGGGTTAAGCTGGCATCTTGCTCGTTAATACTATTTTAATGCGCTGACCGACGGGCACTGCCCGCAAATCCAGACGAACGGCCAGAGAGCAACAAGCAGCGCAAAATGAAAAACCGCAGCACGATCGCAATCTTCAGCGAATGGCAGCGACTGGCTCTGGGTCAGAGCGGCAGCTTGCGTGCGCCGCAGCGCGAATCGATCCAGCCGCGCAAACTTGGACGTCATTTGTCGGATCTGTTTTTTCTCGAAGAAGACGAAAACGGTGAGTTGATATTCCGCCTGGCAGGCACCCGCATCTGCGCGCTGTTCGGACGGGAACTGAAAACCACTCGTTTTCTCTCACTATGGCCGGAGCGCAACCGCCCTGCCCTGAATGAACTGGCGCGCAACATCAATTCACTGCTGGTACCCGCTTTAAGTCAGAACGATGGAATAAGCCTTTCAGGACGCAGCCTGTCTTTTGAAATGCTGCTTGCTCCGCTCGAATCGAGTGACGGCGGAAGGCTCAATCTGCTCGGCGGCATCTCTGTGCTCAATGATGTCGCCTGGGCCGGGGCAGATCCGTTGGTACTGGGTAACCTCAACAGCATCGAACCGCTGGCGCCCGATCTCGTGGTGATACAGGAAATCCGCAAGCCATCAGCTGTCACCATGAACGGCACAAATGCCGCAAGCAGCACCCGTCGCTGGGCAACGCCGGTGCCGACGCGCGATATTCCCGCTCTGCGCGTCATTACCGGTGGCAAAGCCTGACGCACCTTTTAGATGCGCGTGTTAAAAGGTAAACACGCACTAAGGTTACGGATTAGCAAATTGATTTTGGAGCCCTTGTCGGCATCAAAACGCCATAAATAGCGCTATTATGGCTCATATAGCGCTATTTCTGAACAAACCGTTGCTGAGTTTCGTGCAGTTTTATTCAAATTAGATTCGCATTTTCGCGTCTGAATTTCCCCGCTCTCAAAGTCTTGCACGCATTCTTGTTTCCAACAGGGAGACAAAAAGAATGACAAAGCAGACAATCATCGCAGCAATGCTGATCCTTTTGGGAACGGTTTTCGCACAAGCTGCAAACCCGGCATCAAGCTCGCATTGGATGCCAACCGGCGAACGCACTTCGCAGCCAATCGGCCATTATGAATTTTGCGATCGTCACGAAGCCGAGTGCAAGATCACCAGCAACAACAGCGCGCCCCTCACACTAAATCAGAAAGTCTGGCAAGAAATTATCGCCGTTAACGCCAGCGTAAACGAACGAATCATGCCGCGCACCGACATGGAAGTCTGGGGAAAAGAGGAATATTGGGAATACCCAACGACTGCTGGCGATTGCGATGACTACATGTTGCTCAAGCGCCGTGAATTGCTGACACTAGGTATTCCGGCCAACACACTGTTGATGACCGTTGTTCGTCAGCCAAATGGTGAAGGCCATGCAGTCTTGACTGTACGCACCGATCGCGGCGATTTCATTCTCGACAATCTCGATAAGCGTGTGCGCATCTGGAACGAAACCGACTACACATTCTTAAAGCGCCAATCCACAGCCAATACTGGTGCATGGGTGTCGATCAAGAATGGTAGCGATCAGTTTGTAAGTAGCATTCGCAACTGATTTCGATAAACCTAATGAAGAAAAGGACGGGTCGTCATTCCCCGTTCTTTTTTATTTATACGGGCTCCAAACCACGCATAAAGGACCGCCCCTTCTCGACATAATGCTGTGCGGACAGTTTCAGTTTCTCAATAGCTGAAGAATTAAGCTCCCGAATAACGCGGGCGGGCGATCCAACGATCAGAGAATTATCCGGAAACTCTTTGCCTTCCGTGATAAGCGCGCCAGCGCCAATCAGGCAATTGTTACCGATCTTCGCGCCATTGAGAATGATTGCACCCATACCAATCAGGGTGTTTTCGCCAATCGTGCAGCCATGCAGAATCGCTCGGTGCCCGATGGTGCAGCCTTTGCCAATCGTAAGCGGAAAACCAATATCGGTATGCATGATGGTGTGTTCCTGCACATTGGTGTTCGCTCCCACATTGATCAGCTCATTATCACCGCGCAAAACGGATCCAAACCAGAAGCCAGCATTTTCCCCGATCGCAAGTTTGCCAATCAGCGTCGCGTCCGGTGCGATCCAGTTGCTGGCTCGGTCGACAAATTCCGGTTGATGACCGTTATACGCATAAATTGGCATGAGCTTTCCTCCATTACAAAATCTCGAAGCAAGATGCGCTATTTATCGTAAGAACGAAATGCGGCTTTACGCCAACAAAAAACGCCCTCCCTGTAAAACAGGAAGGGCGTTCTTGTTCATCGCAACGTATCTCAGAGATCCACGTCGAGAATGGCCATCGAGAAGTTGTAAGAAAGTTCGCCTTCGTCTTCATCCTTGTAGACGAGCCCCAGGAATTCATCGTCCAGATACACCTCGGCGGAATCGTCTTTGCGTGGACGCGCCTTAATCTGCAGGCCAGGATTGTTAAAAGTCCGCTTGAAATATGCGTCGAGTTTCTTGAGTTCTTCGGGTTTCAACCGGCTTCTCCTGAGATTGATTTGAGGCCGGTTTAATGCACCCGCCCTTATGTGATGTAAAGCACTAACACATGAGCTGATGTGCCCATGCACGAATAGTTATGAACCGCTAAGCGTGATATAGGCCGCTCGGATTGAAAAACCAGCGGTTGGCAATTCTCACAATTTAGCAGGTCAATAAGGCATCAGATGCCTTCGCCAAACATGTGTTCGCCGAACGCAGCTTCGCTCAACATCTGATCCATGACACGCGAAGGCTCAGAGCAACCGCTTTCACCGACTACCTTCGCAGGCACACCTGCAACGGTAGCATTCTGTGGAACAGATTTCAGCACAACAGAGCCGGCCGCTATCTTTGAGCAGTTTCCTACTTCAATATTACCAAGGATTTTGGCACCTGCACCGATCAGCACGCCGTGACGGATTTTTGGATGACGATCGCCACTGGCTTTGCCTGTACCACCAAGGGTAACACCATGCAGGATCGAGACGTTGTCTTCGATCACCGCGGTCTCACCGACCACAAGTCCGGTAGCATGATCAAGGAACAATCCACTGCCAAATAGCGCAGCGGGATGAATATCCGTCTGAAAAATAGAAGACGAGCGGCTTTGCAGATAATAAGCGAAGTCTTTGCGCCCTTCTTTATAGAGCCAATGCGCCAAACGATGCGTTTGGATAGCATGAAAACCTTTGAGATAAAGAACCGGGTCCATGAAACGGTTATAGGCCGGATCACGATCATAAACCGCCTGAATATCCACCCGCACGATATGCGACCATTCAGGGTTTGCCTCTAACATTGCATCGAAGGTCTGGCGCAGAATATCTGCGCTTACATCCGCATGTCCCAGACGCTCCGCAATACGATGCATCACAGCATCTTCCAGCGTCGACTGGTTGATAATCGTTGCGTAAAGAAACGTTCCAAGCACGGGATCGTTCTTGGCAGCTTCCTCCGCTTCGGCGCGGACAGAGTGCCAGATCGGATCAACCTGCCCCAAAGAAGGGGATACTTTCGCGTTCGTACGAACTGACATTATGCATGCTCCAATTTTGCTCAATGCGGCGTCTGAACACTCCCCTTGCCCGTTTGCCTGCATCGCAATGTGAGTTCAGCGGATAACATATCTCAAAATGCCGTGCCTTTACACCGCATAAATCTTATCGCTCAGTTTAACGCAATTGAATGAAATCCACCGTATCGGCTCAAAGAGGATTTTCTTCAAGAAAGGCCAAGACGCCCTTTTTATAGACCTTATCGCCCACCGCCAACATATGATCGCGGTCCGGGATATCGAGTGCCTGGCCATTTGGCAGCATATCGGCCAGTTCCTGTGCACTTCCTGCAATATCGTCAGTGGTACCAACTGCTACAAGGACCGGCTGCATGATGCGCGCAATTGCCTCGGCAGAAACCAGTTCTTTAGACGTAATGACACAAGCCGCCAGAGCAATCCGGTCGCTCTTGGTCTGATCGGCAAATTTACGGAACATCAGTCCGCGCGGATGGGTGATCGTCGATGGGTCTTCAGCAAGCAATGCTTCGCCAATCGGCTCCCAATCGCCAGCACCTGTCACCATTCCAATGCCAAGCCCCCCAAATACAGCACTACGAACACGATCAGGATGCTCGATTGTAAGAAACGCGCTGATGCGCGCCCCCATCGAATACCCCATCACATGCGCTTTTTCGATGCCCAGATGGTCAAGCAACGCTGCCGCATCGCTCGCCATAGCGCTCGGCGTATAATCATCGGCTTCATGGCTTTTCGCTGAAAACCCATGCCCACGATTATCTATCGCAATGACACGATATCCAGCTTCGGTCAGCGTCCGAAACCAACCGGGCGACACCCAATTGACAAGGCTTGAGGACGCAAAACCATGAATGAGCAAGATCGGATCGCCTTCTCCGTCCTGACGATACGCAAGACGCAAACCATCATGTTCGAAATATTCGATATCGAGCGCGCTCAATTTTGTATTCCTTTTGATTTTTAGATGCGTGGTGTCGGAATCATTTCCGCAAAGATGCGAAGCGGTTCGCACAGAAACAACAAATTAGAGGGTTTCCAGCAAAATTAGAAAAATCTAGCTGCGACACTCGCCACAAATAGCTGTGTGGATCGCTCTGTCACCACGCTTGATTCCGATCCGCTTAACAGTACCGGCAAGAAGTTCCACGACATAAGCCGCCGGCCCTTGCGAAGAAATAATATCTTCGGAAAACGGGACAGCGTTTTCATGAATCGAGGATACATGGCCTGTGTCATCAAGGAAAACCATATCCAGCGGCGAAGGCGTGTTCTGCATCCACATCATAACACTGCGCATTTCACCGAATACGAAAAGCATGGCTCGATCCTTTGGGAAGTCGGTGCGCCACATCAGCCCGCGCATCCGCGCCTCGTCCGTCGCAGCAACTTCCAAGCCAAATGACACTTTGCCTTTCGAGGTCATGAAGGTGAGTGGTTCTTTGTCCATTGGCAAATGTATGGGCTTGGTTTCCTGCGCTTGGGTGGAAAACGCAAAGAAAATAAATGCAAATGCGAAAAGAATGCGGCCCATTACCTGCTCTTGTCCTACGTGCTCGTGTTGAGTGTCTTTTGACAGACAATCACGAATGGTGCGTTTGAGCGGCGGACATTACCAATCAGGCCCAGACGCGGCAAGGCCCAGTCACTGCTTAGTCACTGGCATCACCGGCTTGTGACATCGTCTGAAAGTCAAATTAGTGCGAAACGGGAATCGCCGTGCCGATATCCGGATGGATTTCAGCGGCCATAAGGCCCTTGTCACCGTTGCCGAAACGGATCAGGACAACCTGACCGGGGCGCAGTTCCATCATTCCGAAACGGCGTAGTGTTTCCATATGAATGAAAATATCTTCGGTGCCCTCACCGCGTGTCAAAAAGCCGAAGCCCTTAGTGCGATTGAACCACTTGACGATAACACGTTCCAGACCACTGGACGGCGTAACTGTAACATGCGTGCGCTGCGGCGGCATCTGCGCTGGATGCACAGCGGTCGACGTATCCATGGAAAGAACACGGAAGCATTGCATGCCACGGTCACCATTGCGAACTTCACAAACAATGCGCGCTCCTTCAAGCGCTGTTTGGAAGCCATCGCGGCGAAGCGAAGTGACATGCAGCAGGATATCGGAAAGACCCGGCTGGTCAGGAACAATGAAGCCGTAGCCCTTTGCAACGTCAAACCACTTAATGTGGCCGGACACTTCAATAAGTTCGCCTAGCTCTTCTGAGGAGGCCTGACTGCGAAACTGGTCACTCGACACAGATTTGTCCGCCATGCGCTCGCCCCTCCTCTGTTGTTCCGTTGCGATTCTGACCTGATTCTTGACCAAAGAATAACACTTCCTTAACCGGATGCGGCAAGCCTAAACTTATGCTGTCTTGAGGATGACCACAGGCTTTGTGCCTTCATCGTTAATTCGTAAATTTCTCAAATGCAAAATTGCCCTGTCAGCAACACAATCAAAAACATATGGCAGCAGTAAAATTCGACAACTTGTTTACTTGTGTTTTCCCACAAGCAGCCTATCCACAAAACCGCTCTTAAATGCTCTGCAAAATGAACTGGGACTTGAGCTGAACCATTCCTCCTGGAATGCGTTGAACTTCTGTGACCGGGTCAGCATATGAACCAGGAGAAAACTATGCGTTATCTGCACACGATGGTTAGAATTCGCGATATTGATGAATCGCTCGATTTTTATGTCAACAAGTTTGGCCTTGAAGAAATTCGCCGCACCGAAAACGAAAAAGGCCGTTTCACGCTGATTTTCCTTGCCGCTCCATCCGATAAGGAAAAAGCCAAAGCAGAACGCGCGCCAGAGCTGGAGCTCACCTATAACTGGGACCCTGAAACCTATAGCGGTGGTCGTAATTTCGGCCATCTCGCCTACGCGGTCGATGATATCTATGAGACTTGCCAGAAATTGAAAGACGCCGGTGTCACCATCAACCGTCCGCCACGTGACGGCCATATGGCTTTCATCAAGTCTCCAGATGGCATTTCCATTGAGCTGATCCAAAAAGGCGAGCGCCTTGCACCACAGGAGCCATGGGCTTCCGCTGAAAATATTGGCAGCTGGTAATTACGAAAAAGGCCCGGTCTTTCGACCGGGCCTTTTCTTTGCAATAAAGCACTTCCAGCAAAAGTGCAAAGCGGTTTTGCGTTGGATAATTCGTAAAAACAAATAGTTACAGCGGGTCCAAAGATTCAGCCTTAACTGGAACCGCTGTAACTAAGCTTATTCAGTTCCCTGAATGGCTGCGAGCTGCCATTCCCCGCCGTCCTTGCGGGTAAAGGTCCAGACTTCGACGCTTTCAACTGGCTCATCTGGATTGCCTTCAACGACTGCCCCCGTGTTGCGGTCAAGCATGACATCGATGGCCGAATAGCGGATAGCGACCGTCGCATATTCGACGTCGCCTTCACGCCAGGCTTCAGAAACATCACCTTGAAGCAGCTTCACGTCCTTAACTTCGTTACGCATCCCGCTGGAAGCGATCTCGCCAAGCTCTTCAGCGAGGTAAGACATGGCTTCTGGGGTTGCGAGCTTGCGAAGAGCTGCATAATCCTCACGGCCATAGGCGGTCTGGATTTCCGAAAGCATCTGCTCGAAGCGGTCGAGTTCTTCCTGACCAACATCCATTGGCTCTTCTTCAACGACAGGTGCCGCCGGGATTTCAGCCTGTTTGGCTTCAAACGGATTAACCGACGGCGTACGGCTAGCAACGCCTGCCTGTGGCGCCGCACTCTTCGCAGCGCCGAAAGGCTGCGCGCCGCCAAAAGGCTTCGCACCAGCATTACCCGCGCTTGCAGCTGCCGTCTGACGACGGTTAGCAAACATGCGCATGACAAACATCGCAATCAGCGCAATGACGGCCACCTGCAGAAGAAGACCAAACATGCCGGCAAGACCACCAAGGCCATTACCGAGCATCATGCCAATCAGACCACCGACAAGCAGTCCGCCAAGCATGGAACGGCCGAAATTGCCGAACATGCCGCCTGAACGCGTTGCAGCGGCCGCGTTCTGTGCG
The DNA here is from genome assembly GCF_002278035.1 of Ochrobactrum quorumnocens. Taxonomy (NCBI): domain Bacteria; kingdom Pseudomonadati; phylum Pseudomonadota; class Alphaproteobacteria; order Hyphomicrobiales; family Brucellaceae; genus Ochrobactrum; species Ochrobactrum quorumnocens. Next base: position 1,330,891 of record NZ_CP022604.1, read on the forward strand.
CCAGCCGCAGGTCGGTTAGCCTGCGTGTTCGTGCCTGGGTTAGGCGTCATTGAACGTTCCATTGGAGCTGCGTTGTTTGGCGCGGTACGTGTCGGCGCTGGCGCCTGATAAGTACGCGCACCACGGCTACCAAAACCGCCCCCACCAGCACGGCGAGCCTCGGCGAAATCAACAGCGGCAAAAGAGGCTATAAGGCCAAGGACCATTGCAGCGGTCAGTTTGGTCAAGCGGTTTCCGGAACCCGGCATAAGTATCTCCCAAGAGAGCATTTCCAGCTAAAAGTGCGAAGCGTTTTTGCATAGGATAATGCGTAAAAATAATCAGAGCGGTCTCAGCGATTTCATTTTACTAGAACGATCACTGAATGTTTTAGTCCGACATCATATGGGAATTCACCCCTGCTGTTCACAAGGGTGTGAAGTCAAAAAAATGGAGAAATTTCAAATAGAGCGCCGTGCGCCCTCTTGGGCGTGCAAAGGTCGTTCTAAATGCTTAAACTTACAGCATAATTTTACCTTAAGCTGTTTCAGGTTTAAGGAGTTATGCTGCAGGCACAGCAGCATCCAAAATCTGAATCTGAGGTGTCACCGAGCCATTCCAATGGTTGAGCGACAGATTGCCAACAACATGCACGCTCTGGCCGATATTATTGAACAAAAACCGTCCAAGATCGCCCTCAGCAGCTCTGAAGGCGATTGCATTGACCCGCTTTCCATCTGCGCCACGCAGCGCGACCCGAACATGATCACGCCCCACGCCGCGCACATCTGCCAACACATGATGCGGTAAAGCCAACACCGGCTGCGGATGCGCCGACCCGAAAGGTCCTGCCTTCTGCAAGGATTCATAGAGCGAGACTGTGGCACCCGATGCCGCAACTGCACCGTCGATGGAAAGACTCTGATTTTGGCGTAGTCGTGAAACGATATCCGCAGATTCTTCTTCAAGAAACGCCCGAAGTGCACCAAGTTTGCCGCGCTCGATGGTAATGCCAGCGGCCATGGCATGACCACCGCCCTTGATCAGCAACCCCTTATCGACCGCGTTGCGAACAAGCTTCCCAAGATCAAATCCCGCAATGGAGCGTCCCGAACCGGAGCCCGTGCCATTGGCATTGAAGGCGATAGCGAAAGCCGGACGGCGCGCCTTTTCCTTAAGACGGGAGGCGAGAAGACCAACAATGCCGGGATGCCAGTGGTCACTCGCAGTCACGATCACTGAAGCGCCCGCGCCACCGGAAATCTCAAGTGAAGCCTCCGCTTCGGCCTCGATCAGCATTTCAGCTTCCATCGCCTGCCGTTCCTGATTGAGCCGGTCGAGTTCAACCGCAATCGGGTCCGCGGTAGTTGAATCTTCAAGCGTCAGCAAGCGCGCGCCCAGTCCGGCATCGCCAATACGACCACCCGCATTGATACGCGGGCCAATAAGATAGCCTAGATGGAAGACGTTGAGCGGCTCGCCGATACGTGACACACGGCCAAGTGCTGCCAGTCCGGCATTGCTCTGACTGCGTGCAACCAACAGACCTTTGACCACAAAGGCACGATTGACGCCTTTCAACGGCACCACATCACAAACCGTTGCAAGTGCAACCAGATCAAGCATGCCTAACAAATCCGGCCCTGCACCTTTTCCGCGTTCGCGCAGAACTTTCGCAACCTGAACAAGAGTAAGAAACACGACCCCCGCAGCGCAAAGGTGCTCCTGCTGCGAAATATCATCTTCACGATTGGGATTGACGATCGCCACCGCATCTTCTGGCAGATTGCCACCGACCTGATGGTGATCGAGGACGACAACATCGGCGCCCGCCTCTTTTGCAGCTGTGATCGACGGCGCGCTGTTGGTGCCGCAATCGACTGTCACGATCAGCGTTGCGCCCTTCGCAACCAGTTCACGCATGGCATCTGGGTTCGGCCCATAACCTTCAAAGATGCGATCCGGGATATAGATCGAATGTGTGATGCCGTAATGTTTGAGAAAACGCGCCATTAATGCAGATGAGCATGCACCATCCACATCGTAGTCGCCGAAAATCGCAACAGTTTCGCGACGCATTATGGCGTCAGCAATACGGTTGGCAGCCTTATTCATATCGGTGAGCATAGCCGGATCGGGCATGAGATTGCGCAAACTTGGATCGATGAACTCCGGCGCTCCCTCAACGCTTACGCCGCGTCCGGCAAGAACGCGCGATACAAGATCGGAAATGCCGTGATGTTGGGCTATCGCGAGAGCTATATTGGCTTCACGGGGGCCAAGCCGGTCCATCCACTTCTGGCCAGTGACAGAATTCCGGATACCAAGAAAAAAGCGTTCTGTTGTCATGGTTTCTTAAAGACACAAAAGGCGGCATTTTTGCAATGCCGCCTTTATTGATTAAACTTTGAGTAATTTTAGAACTTAGACAAATCCTGATGTCTTGCCTTGATTTCACGAACCGTCTGCGAGCTTGAGCGCATGACGATTGTATGCGTCTGGATATAGTCACGAGCGAACTTGACACCCGAAAGCATATTGCCATCGGTTACGCCGGTTGCTGCGAACAATACGTCGCCCTTTGCCATTTCTTCCATCGTATAAATCTTTTTGGGGTCCGAAATACCCATCTTGGCTGCGCGCGCGATCTTCTCATCGGAGTTGAGCTGAAGGCGTCCCTGCATCTGGCCACCAATGCAACGCAGTGCCGCAGCCGCCAGCACGCCTTCTGGCGCGCCGCCAATACCGATATAAATATCGATGCCGGTTTCATCGGGGTTGGTCGTGTGCATCACACCAGCAACGTCGCCATCGCCGATCAGCCGAATGGAGGCACCAGTTGCCCGCACTTCTTCAATCAGTCGCGCGTGGCGTGGACGATCCATGATGCAAGCCGTGATTTCGTGTGGCTTCACACCCTTTGCCTTGGCAATAGCATGGATGTTGTCAGTCGGCGACGCATCAAGATCGACGACGCCCCTAGGATAGCCCGGACCAACGGCAATCTTTTCCATGTAAACATCTGGTGCGTAAAGCAGGTTGCCTTTCTCAGCGATGGCAATAACGGCCAGCGAGTTCGGCAGATTCTTTGCGCAAATCGTCGTGCCTTCCAGCGGATCGAGCGCGATATCAACGTCAGGCCCCTGCTTGGTGCCGACTTCTTCACCAATATAAAGCATTGGCGCTTCATCGCGTTCGCCTTCACCGATCACGACTGTACCGGCAATTGGTAGGCGGTTCAGTTCCTGTCGCATGGCATCAACTGCCGCCTGATCGGCAGCCATTTCGTCGCCACGTCCACGCAGGCGGGCTGCTGCAACCGCCGCACGTTCGGCAACGCGGACCAGCTCAAGCGTCAGAATACGATCAAGTCCATGGGCCAATCCATGAGGTTGCTGTTCTGCATTCTTAGCCATGTGAACAAAGTCCCGAATTTGAATTACGTTGCTGCGTTCGTATAACGCCAGTGTCGCTACTTATAGCGACATTATGCAAATCTTTTGTCAAAGTCCCCCACTCTCCGCAAGAGAAAGAGGCCTCCATTACAGAAAGAACGGGAAAAAGATTTTGTGCTCAAGCGCTTAATCGATTTAGCTCTACACGCTTGGTTTCATGTCATGGACGGGCGTGAACAAACACACCCGACCATTGATATCAGAAAACCCGAAAGCAACCAGAAGAGGTTTCGAGAGATCAACCTGCAACTGCTTCAAAGAAAACCTCTGGACTATCCACTTCGATCAGTTTTTTTCTGTCGATCACCCAGAAACGATTGCCGACATTGCGCACAAAACTGCGATCATGCGAGACAATCAGGCTGGCGGTTTCATCGCTCAGCAATTCGGCTTCCAGCGCTTCTTGGCCATCGATGTCCAAATGGTTGGTTGGTTCATCCAGAATATAGAAATTCGGCTTGGTCAACCGAAGAACCAGGATGGCAAGGCGCGCCTTTTGCCCGCCCGAGAGCCGGGACAAGGGCTTGACCTGCATTTCCAGCGTCATGCCCGCACCGGCCAGCAAAGATCGAGCGCGCTGGTCGCCGACATCGAAAAGTTTCATGACTGTCTCGAACGGCGTCCAATCAGCTTTCAATTCGGAAAGTGCCTGATCGCTATAGCCCAACACAAGTGAAGGCGTTGCCTTAATGTTGGCGAGCGACTGTTCCGGCTGCAATATGGCTTCCCGAACCAGTGTCAGCAACCGCGTCTTACCTGTACCATTGGTACCAAGCAGCACTATTCTGTCGCCGGGATTGATCCAGAGTTGACCGGTTTTATAAAGATGCCGGCCATCTGGCGTCGCAATCTCAGCCCGATCTATCACGATCAGTGCTTTGGCGTGGCTGCCGCGACCGTCGAGCTTGATCTTGCCTGCGGAGCGATCAATGTGGGCCGCCTTGGCAGTCTCTTCAATTTTTTCGGCCCGTGCCCGCAATTGCTTGGTCTTAACGACCAGCAAATCGCTGCCGGAATTGATGCCGATATTATTAAGCTTGGCTGCCTGCTTGCGCAGCTGCTGGACGGTTTTCATGTCCTTTTCGAACTGGCGGGCGTCAGCCGCATCAATCTCATCAAGCGCAACGCGCGCCTGACTATAGGGCAAAGCAAAAACTAACGACCTCTCTGCGCGCAGAAAAAGTGTGCGTTTCGTTACAACATCGAGAAAAGCGCGATCATGGCTGCACACGATCACTGCGACCGAGCGAGGAAGCGCATCAAGCCAGTTTTCCAGCAAATGCACCTTCTCAAGATCAAGATGGTTGGTCGGTTCGTCCAACAGGAGAACGTCAGGCTCGGAGACCCATGTGCGAGCCAAAAGCGCAAGTCGTTGCCACCCCCCGCTGAGTTGACGCATGGTCAGCTCACGCAATTCAGCAGGAACGTTGAGATCATCGAGCACAATGTCGGCGCGCCAGCTTTCATAGTCGCGCGCATCTTCATCCAATCCGCCGAGCACGACGTCATAGAACGACACGCCCAAGAGATCAGCAGAAACATATTGGCTGACATAGCCGATCTTCACTCCACGCGATCGCGTGATGGCACCACTTGTAGGCTCGCCCTCCCCCACTAAAAGGCGAAAAAGACTGGTTTTTCCGCGCCCATTGGCTGCAACAATTCCCAGTCGCTCGCCTTCGCCCACGACGAAATCAAGGCTGGAGAAGAGGGTTTCATGGAGCGTAAGTGAGAGATTCTGAACAGAGATAAGAGACATGGCAATAAGCCCAATTCTGCCAAGCACTGATGAGCAGTTTCCAAACAGCTCATCTATGTGCTTGCAAATGTTAGGCGGCAGCAATTCAAGCTGCGCCTTCAGAAAAAGGCGGAAAAAGACCCTTGTTTAAGTCTTAATCGGCCCTGCACAATTTATTGCTGCAGGGCAAAGTCAGGGCCATACTGACGATGACAATCGTGACGCGTCACATCCATGCTACAGCCCTCCTTTTCCGTGTTTGTCTCTAAATCGGACTATTCCGATGGGTGCTTATTAGCAAAGTCGTTGCCGCCCTTCAAGAGCGGCAACCTTATTGGATTGTTTCAGCCTGCGCGTTCGATGCGGATCATTTGCGGCTTGCTAACCAGATGGTCGTCCTTGAAGATCGCTTCAAGCGCCTTTTTCACTGCGGATTCCGTCGTCTCGTGCGTGACGAGAATAACAGTCTTGATGCCGTCACTCACGTCACTGTCCATCAAAGGACGCTGAACGATTGATTCGAGCGAAATGTCATTTTCGGCCATGCGCTTGGCGATTGCAGCAAACGCACCGATGCGATCATAGACCGTCAAGCGAATGAAATAGCCGCCGGCATGTTTGCGCATTTTAGCGCGCTTATAAGGCTGCAAAGCCTTTGCAGGCGTTCCGAAAACCGGACCGTGCTGGAAACCGGGACGGCTCTTAGCAATATCAGCCAGATCGCCGATCACTGCGGATGCTGTCGCATTGCCACCAGCACCCGGACCGGAAAGCAGCAGTTCACCAAGAAGATCGGTCTCGATTGCGACCGCATTGGTCACGCCATGCACTTGAGCAATCACCGAAGAGGTCGGCACCATGGTTGGGTGGACGCGCTGTTCAATGCCAGTATCAGTCTTCTGTGCGACACCGAGTAGCTTGATGCGATAGCCAAGTTCATCGGCCGCACGAATGTCCGCCAACGAGATATTGCTGATACCTTCAAGATAAATATCGTCGGCTGCAATCTGCGTGCCAAAAGCAAGGCTTGTGAGCAGCGCAAGCTTATGCGCTGTGTCATTGCCTTCAATGTCGAAAGTCGGATCAGCTTCGGCGTAGCCAAGACGTTGTGCATCCGCCAGGCAATCCTCGAATGAGATACCCTCTTCCCACATCCGGGTGAGGATGTAGTTACAGGTGCCGTTCATGATACCGTAAACGCGTGAAACCGTGTTGCCGGTCAGCGATTCACGCATCGCCTTGATGACCGGAATGCCGCCCGCAACTGCTGCTTCGAAGTTAAGAAGCACGCCTTTTTCTTCTGCGATCTTGGCCAATGCCACGCCATGCTTCGCAAGAAGAGCCTTATTGGCTGTCACAACATGTCGGCTTGCGCGCAGTGCAGCTTCTACCGATGCTTTAGCCGGACCTTCGTCGCCGCCGATCAGTTCGACGAACACATCGATATCGGCTTGCTTCGCCAATTCGATGGGATCATCAAACCACTCAATCCCGGTAAGATCTATACCGCGATCCCGAGTTCGGTCGCGGGCGCTGACAGCAGTAACCGTTACCTGCTTGCCGCATTGACGAGTGAGCATTTCGGCCTTGTCACGTAGGATACGCAACACTGAAGCACCAACGGTGCCCAGTCCGGCAACGCCGATCCGCAATGCATCACTCATTATCTCGACCTTCTGAATTGTTGGCTGAATTGTTGGATTTCAATATGGTGGGAAACAAGGGCCGACAAAACGCGGCCCCTGCTTACTCGGTTAAAGCATTTCCAGCAAACGTGGGAACCGGTTTTGCGTTCGGAAATGCGTAAAAACAAATAGTTACAGCGGTTCCAACGATTCAATATCAACTGGAACCGCTGTAAAGCCGCTTAGCGGCGACCTTCGAGCGGAATCACATTATGCAGGTTCTCGTCCTTCGTGGACAGGAAACGCTTGATGTTGCGTGCGGCCTGACGGATGCGATGCTCGTTCTCAACCAGCGCGATACGAACATATTCATCACCATGTTCACCAAAGCCTACACCCGGAGCAACGGCCACATCGGCCATTTCAACCAGTAGCTTCGAGAATTCCAATGAACCTAGGGCGCGGAAACGCTCTGGAATCGGAACCCATGCGAACATGGTCGCAGCTGGGGGTGGAACATCCCAACCAGCACGGCCAAAGCTTTCGACAAGCACATCACGACGCTGCTTGTAGACATTGCGAACATACGCGATGTCTGAGCCGTCGCCGTTAAGTGCTGCAGTGGCCGCAACCTGAATAGGCGTGAAGGCACCATAATCCAGATAGGACTTTACACGGGTCAATGCCGCGATCAGGCGCTCATTGCCAACAGCGAAGCCCATGCGCCAACCCGGCATGGAGAATGTCTTCGACATCGAAGTGAATTCGACAGCTACATCCATCGCGCCCGGTACTTCAAGAACTGATGGCGGTGGATTGTTGTCATCAAAGTAGATTTCCGAATAAGCAAGGTCGGACAGAATGATCAGATCATTCTTGCGGGCGAAATCAACGACATCCTTATAGAAATCCAACGTCGCGGTATAAGCCGTCGGGTTCGAAGGGAAGTTGAGGATGAGCGCCAGCGGCTTCGGAATGGAGTGCTTCACCGCACGATCCAGCGCACGGATAAACTCTTCATCCGGCTTTGCAGGGATCGAACGTATCACGCCGCCCGACATGATGAAGCCGAATGAGTGGATAGGATAGGTTGGATCGGGACAAAGCACGACATCGCCTGGTGCCGTGATGGCCTGCGCCATATTGGCGAAGCCTTCCTTGGAACCGAGTGTCGCAACAACCTGTGTGTCCGGATTGAGCTTCACACCAAAACGGCGCGCATAATACTGCGCCTGAGCGCGGCGAAGGCCGGGAATGCCCTTCGACGACGAATAACGGTGTGCACGCGGATCCTGAACAGCCTCGCAAAGCTTGTCGACGATGTTCTTTGGCGTCGGCAGATCAGGATTACCCATCCCAAGATCTATGATGTCGGCGCCAGCCGCTCGCGCTGATGCCTTCAGGCGGTTAACCTGTTCAAAGACATAAGGTGGCAAACGACGGACTTTATGAAATTCTTCCGACATGATCCTGTTCCAGAAGGGGGTTGAATGAAATGGCGCGTATGCACCGGGTTAGGAGCTATACACCTGTTATCGAATCGGGTCGAGACTTGTTACAGTCTTGAAATGAAGCTTTTTTCTATCGAAAAAGGCTACTCTGCTCCAGCTTCGATCTGCTTGAGGGTCGCATCTGTTTCTTCCTGCGCCTGTTTGCGCAAGGCAGCAGCCTGAGCTGGCGTCATCGCTGTATTGGAAGAACGTGTGGCCGCAAGACGTGTGCGGTCAGAATCAAGCCCTGAAGTAAGCTGCGCTTTTTCTTCCGGGGTGATCTGGGTGGTCGCGGCCTTTGGCATGCGGCCAAAGGTTGGATAGGTATCCGAACGCTTGGCACCTTCCTGCGGTGTACCCTGAAATTCAGGGCCACCGGCACAGCCCGCAAGAAACGCCACGGCCGTTGCTGCCAGCATAATATTGGCAATCTGCCGCGTGCTCTTGGTCATGTTTCCGGTCCCGATCCTGGTGTTTTGAATGCGCTAGGCGCGTTACCTAGCCCAACACAGATAATATAATGTGAAATGGATAGCACCAAGTCGATGCGTCATGTCAACAAGCGAGTTGAGATTGCGGACATTCAGCGCCGAGCGAAACGGTTGCTGGTCACAAGTATAACCAAAAATTACAAATAGTAATATTGCGTTATATCGCTGTAATGCGCGTGTAATCTATGCCGCCATGAAACACTTCGTACTTTCAATAGTTGCGTTTGGCAGTTAAAAATCCTAAAAATTGGTTACAAATGATCAGTCAGTGATTTGTACCTTCACGCTTAAACGCGATTACAGATATGATGTACCCGTAATAAAGCGCTGAAACTCTTGGATTATCTACCCCGGTCCAGACGACCGGTTTCTGTGAGTAAACTCGCCATCGTTTGTCTGAGCGAGACTCACACGGGAGAACAAATCTCCCGAAATCAGCTAGGCACCGTTTTTTTTCGGGTCGTCAGGCTGGTGCAGGCCGAAAAGCTGAAACGTCGATCTGGAGCAGACATTGAAATTCGCAGAACCATCGCATCGGACAGCCAGAAGACTACTTTCAGGTAGCGTAGCCCTCCTCGCGCTCGTCCTGTCATCCTGCACGTCTACTGGCAACGGCACGTCACCTTTACAAATGACGAACAGCGCCGATGGTTCCATGATTGCCGACACACTTCAGAGCGCGGCCGATCAGACGGTTGCAGCCGAAGCGTCAGCAGAGGCCGGTAAGAGTGAGGCACAAAAGGCCGAAACGACGACTAATGCAGCCAAAACCGCTGTCGCCGAGGTAAAGCCAGCCGATAAAGAACAAAAGCCGACAACTACCGCAGCAACTGAAACAGAATCAGCTCAAGACGGCTCTATTCAAGTCGCAGCCCTCGCCCCGCAGACGAAGTCGACTTCTCTTTTTGGTATGTTTGGCAAAAAGCCAAGCGAATCTCCTGCTGCGCCCGCACCTGCCCCTGAAGCAACAGAAACTGCAAAGCCAGAGCAAGCAAAAGAGCAAGCTGCTGAACCTGAAGCCACGCCTGCTGCAGAAGAAACCAAACAGGCTGAATCGCCTAAGCCCGCAGAATCAGAAAAGCCGACTCAGGTCACATCTCTCTTCGGCTCTGCTAAGAATGCCAACGCATATGCCTCGCCACAACGTCCTACCACCGCTGGCCAAGGCAGCATTGCACGCCTCTTCAACGATGAAGCAGCAAGCGGTTCAGGCACCTCTCAGAATAAGAAGCTTGCGGTTGTAAGGCCCGGCGCCAAGTCGAAGCATGAGTATAATTATTCGTTGCCGGGCGTGCGCCCTAATGGTGGTTTTGAAATCAAGCATCGTAAAAGTATCTATGATGACAGCGATATCGACGCCAACGAATATGATGATTACGCGGGCGTCCAGCTGGCATCAGCTCCTGGTCTTGCACGTCTTGCGCCAAACGGCCTCAAGGTTCAGCGCGAAACTGTGGATGTCGCCTGCCTCAAGCCCCAGCTCGTTACGATGTTGAAAACCATGGAACGCCACTTCCGTAAGCCTGTCATGGTTACATCGGGCTATCGCAGCCCATCCTACAATCGCAAGGTCAACGGCGCCCGCAAATCACTTCATATGATTTGTGCCGCAGCCGACATTCAGATCGATGGCGTTTCAAAGCATGAAATCGCTCGCTTCGCCCGCAATATGCCGAGCCGCGGTGGCGTTGGCACCTATTGCCATACTACGTCAGTACATGTGGATGTGGGGCCAGAACGCGACTGGAACTGGAGTTGCAAAAAGTAATCACAGCAAATCAAATCGGAGCGAAAGACCGGTTTTTTTTGTTAAATAACATATACTTACATATTCCCTCATCACGAATTTTTCGAACACTATGACGTTCAGATGAGTTTTTTTTAGAAAAGTTATATTAAGGGCTTGCGAGTCAGGTTCTTCCTGAATATAAGCCCACTCACACCAGCAACAGGCGCCCATCGTCTAGCGGTTAGGACAGCGCCCTTTCACGGCGCAGACAGGGGTTCGATTCCCCTTGGGCGTACCATTTGCTGGTTTTTCTTTTTTTCCCGAAAAATTGATATTTTCATCAGTGACATCGCTTTGACAGCAATGTTACGGACTGTCCGTAAAACTTGAAAATGGACAGCAAGATTATGGCTAAAACTACAGCAATCGTACCCACCGCGCATGCCAGCCGCTATTTGCAGCAGCTTTGCAAACATTGGGCACATAAGTTCACTGTTGAGTTCACACCCGAGCATGGTCGAATAGACCTTGGCGAGAATCGCGTCGTGTTGATGGATGCCAATCCAGATAACCTCGTTACTACGGTTGAAGCGCCTGAAGAAAACTTAGCTTCTATGGAAGACGTCGTTGCGAGCCACATCGTGCGCTTTGCGTTCCGCGAGGAACTGGTTTTCAACTGGGTGAAAGAATAGGCGCTAAAGCATGTCGCGGAAAAATAGAAAACGGTTTTCCGTTAACGGCATACGTAGTAACAAAGACTTAAATCGCGTCGTCTGGGTATGATTAAACGCGACTCGCTGTCGAGCGCGTTTCGTTCTGATTGAATCAGATCGACGCTTCAATTGTTTGTTTTTCGAAAATCGTTTCACACTTTTCAGGACGCGCTCCGTTTGCGCTTATTTACGCCTCCGATAAATTGCCCGCAAAATGCCCCGAATAGCCATCTTCACATCACATTGCAGGCTAAATCCCACGCGAAATTCTCACCAACTGATAAATGATTTGGCGGTGATGAAATGACCAGTGAAACGAGAACAACCCTCACTTTGCTAAGCGCAGGTCTTATCGCAGCAATGCTGGTTCTTGGTGCAGATATGAGCTGGGCTGATGTGGCCAAGGTTCTGTTCTGATCCATACGGCCAACCTACTTGCAACAAAGCATGCATGAGCCTACATCGGCTCATGCTTTTCACCACTCCCCTCGTTACGGGCCGTTTAGAGCGGCGTTATAAGAGATTTCTTGCCGACGTTACGCTCGACGATGGTCGTTTTATTACTGCGTCGGTTCCCAATACCGGCTCCATGCTCGGCCTCACCACTCCCGGCTCTCGTGTCTGGTTGAGCGTGTCGGATGCTCCTAATCGCAAATACCCCCATACGCTTCAGATCGTTGAAGCCGACAACACACTTGTTGGGGTCAATACGGGTCTGCCCAACAAAATTGCAGAAGAAGCAATTCTATCAGGCATGATTCCCGATTTGCAAAATTACGGGCTTCTCAAGCGTGAACAGAAATACGGGCGCAATTCCCGCATTGATATTCTTCTCGATGAAGGAGATCAGCCCCGTGCTTATGTAGAAGTGAAGAATGTGCACTTCATTCGCACACCTACCCTTGCAGAATTTCCCGACACCGTCACTGCGCGCGGTGCTAAACATCTTGATGAACTTGTTGATATGGTATCCGCTGGCTATCGGGGCGTGATGGTGTTTATTATCCAGCGAAGCGATTGCAACAGATTCAGCATCTCGGGCGATCTCGATCCGACTTATGCACGCGCATTTGATCGCGCACGAGCCGCCGGGGTTGAGGCTTGGGCTATTCGATGCCAAATAACGGAAAACGGCATCGACGCTGAAACTGTGGTGCCAATAGAATATTAGAGCGTATCCCGAAAAGTGAGGAACGGTTTTCGGACTAAGATACGCGTTGAAATAAACGATAGGGCGCAGATCTGATCCAATCAGATCGAAATGCGCTCTGGAAAGACGGATCGAGATGGTGACTTATATAGAAGCGACAAGCGCACCTATGAAATACACAGGGCAAATCAGGCTGTATGGCCCAGATGCCTTTGAAGGTATGCGCAAGGTCTGCAACCTCACCGCCCGTTGTCTCGATGCATTGAATGACGTCGTAAAACCCGGCGTCACAACCAACGAAATTGACCGCTTCGTATTCGAATTCGGCATGGACCACGGCGCCTTCCCGGCGACGTTGAACTATCGCGGCTATACCAAATCAACCTGCACTTCGATCAATCACGTCGTTTGCCACGGCATTCCTGACGACAAGCCATTACGCGAAGGCGATATCGTCAATATCGACGTCACCTATCTGCTGGATGGCTGGCACGGCGACTCAAGCCGCATGTATGCTGTTGGCGATATCAAACGTGCTGCCGAGCGACTGCTTGAAGTGACGTATGAGAGCCTTCTGCGTGGCATTGCCGCAGTCAAACCCGGCGCAAAAACCGGTGCAATTGGCGCTGCGATCCAGACCTATGCGGAAGGCGAACGTTGCTCCGTGGTGCGCGATTTCTGCGGCCATGGTGTCGGCCAGCTTTTCCACGATGCTCCGAATATATTGCATTACGGCACCGTCAATGAGGGCGTCGAGATCAAGGAAGGCATGATCTTCACGATTGAGCCAATGATCAACCTCGGCAAGCCGGGCGTGAAGGTTTTGGCCGATGGCTGGACTGCGGTCACACGTGACCGCTCGCTTACAGCTCAATATGAGCATACTGTCGGCGTCACCAAAGACGGCTGTGAAATCTTCACGCTGTCGCCAAAGAATGTTTTCGGCCCGCCATCCATGCGGTAAAATGGGATTACATACTGTCTGTCTGTTTCTGCGGGGGTTTAAACAGAATGGCATCAAACAACAAAAAGCCTGGACGTCTCGACATTCCCGGCTTCAATGAAGGCATACAAATGGCGGCTTCGCTGGAGAAGCCGCACCATTTGGGTCACCGTGACCGGTTGCGTCAGCGTTTTAAAAACGCACCTGATGCATTGGCAGACTATGAACTGCTCGAGCTTCTACTTTTCAGGGTCATCCCGCGCGCAGATACTAAACCGCTCGCAAAGTCTTTGCTTACCCGTTTCGGATCTCTGGCCGAAGTTCTTGGTGCGCCTGAAAAACTGATTGCTGAAACACCTGGTGTCGGCCCTTCAATCGCCTTGGAACTTAAAATCGTCGAAGCAATTGCCAAACGATCTGCCCGAAGCATGGTGATGGAACGCGAAGTGCTCGGCTCCTGGAGCCAGGTCGTGCAATATTGCACGACAGCGATGGCCTATGAAACGCGCGAACAATTCCGGGTATTGTTCCTAGACAAAAAGAACCGCCTCATCGCAGACGAAGTGCAACAACAAGGAACTGTCGATCATACCCCGGTCTATCCGCGCGAAGTCGTGCGCCGCGCGCTCGAACTTTCAGCCACAGCAATTATTGTCGTCCACAACCACCCATCGGGCGACCCCACACCATCGCGCGCCGACATCGACATGACCAAGCTGCTGATTGACGCTGCAAAGGCGTTGAGCATTGCGGTGCATGACCACATCATCGTCGGTAAACACGGTCATATCAGCATGCGTGGGTTGAAACTGATTTAGAGCGCGTTCCAAAAAGCCTGAGCACAAATAATCAGAGCGCGTTTGCTCTGATTTCGACTTGCTGATCGTTACCTTTCATTAAGCATATGAACGAAAACGCAGTCCTCCCCCTACGAATTAGCTCGAATTTTCTTAAATTTGGACACAATCACAAGCGACGAAGCACACAGCTTGAGGGCTGGTCAAATCGCCTCCTCAATGAAGAGTTCAAGCATATTTCCCGCCGGCGTTTTTGACGGGAAAACTGGAGTAAAAAATGTTGAAGCGTTCATACATCGCCGCGGCGTTCGGTGCCGCAATTGTCGCCTTTGCCGGTCCATCCTTCGCGGCCGACATGATGGGCGGATCCGACTACACCTACAATGAACCCGTTGCGTCAGGCCCGCACGACTGGTCCGGCAACTATATTGGTGCTCAGATCGGCGCTTCTTCGTCCAGAGTTCCAGGCCCATTCACAAACCGCACTGGCTTCCTCGGTGGCGCAGTTGTCGGTAAGAACATGCAGAGCGGCAACGTCGTTTTCGGTGGTGAGCTGGAAGGCAACTTCGCAGAGGCTGAACACCGCATCGGTAACGGTGGCAGCCTTCAGCAGTCATGGAACGGCAATGCAAAAGGCAAAGTCGGTTACGCGTTCGACAAGACCCTTGTTTACGGCACCGCAGGTTACGGCGTAACCAAGTTCAAAGCCAAAGACGCAACCACTTCCGCTCCCGGTTGGGAAGGTGGCGCATTGATCGGTGCAGGTGTTGAGCAGGCGATTTCCGGCCCGATCTCGATCAAGGCCGAATATGACTTCCAGCGCTTTAACGACGTTAAATCCAAGGTAAACGGCGTTACCCAGTATAACAACCTGAAGAATCATTCGATCAAGGCAGGCGTAAACTACCGCTTCTAATATCTTTTGGGTGGAGTTCATTCTGTTTAAGCATTAGAGCATGCAATTTTTGCATAAAGGGCTGCACTCACCGTGCAGCCTTTTGTTTTTGCACCGTTTCCCAATTGAGAAATACCGCCTTCGATAGCAGAGAGCTTGACTCCATTAGCGGGCAACATCTTATATATCACGAGTTCGAGTGGGGCGCTCATCATCCGCAATTCTGAATTGAATTCCGTTTGCGTCGGCACCCTATTGCGGACGGGCTTTCAATTGGGCGGTGAGCTTACCCAACCGTTCAGCTAGGAATGTAAAATGCAGCGCGTTTTTGACGGACACAACGATGTCCTTCTGCGTCTTTGGGAAAACCAGCGTAATGGCGGTGACCCGATCAAGGAATTTATCAACGGCACAAAGATCGGTCACATCGATCTGCCCCGGTCGCAAAAGGGCGGTCTGGCTGGTGGTATCTGTGCGATCTATATTCCAGCAGGTCATCATATCGAGCTCGGTAAAGCCGATGAAAACGGTCACTATGAAACCCCGCTTTCACAACCGCTGGAGCGCGCACCGTCGCTCGACATTGCGATGGAATTCGCTTCTCTAGCGCTGCGCCTTGAAGAAGCTGGTGGTTGGAAGCTTTGCCGTAACGGTAAAGAGCTGGATGAAACGCTTAACAGCAACACGTTCGCCGCCGTATTGCATATGGAAGGCTGCGAAGCCATCGATGCTGATCTCGCCGCCCTCGACGTGTTCTATTCTGTCGGCCTGCGCTCACTCGGTCCAGTCTGGAGCCGGAACAATATTTTCGCGCACGGCGTGCCATTTGCCTATCCGATGAGCCCTGATACCGGCCCTGGCCTTACCGAAGCGGGCAAGCGGCTCGTCAAAGAATGCAATCGCAAGGGCATTCTGATCGACCTCGCACACATCACAGAAAAAGGCTTCTGGGATGTGGCTAAGCTGAGCGACCAGCCGCTGATTGCCAGCCATTCAAACGCGCACGCCCTCACGCCTGTTGCGCGCAATCTCACCGACCGTCAGCTCGATGCGATCCGTGACAGCAAAGGTCTTGCTGGCCTCAACTACGCGACCACCATGCTGCGCAGCGATGGCAAAGAAAACGCCAATACGCCGCTTTCAGATATGGTTCGCCACGTTGATTACATGGTCGAGCGCATGGGCATCGATTGCGTAGCACTTGGTTCCGATTACGACGGAGCAACTATTCCGAATGAAATCGGTGATGCAGCGGGTACGCAGAATCTCGTCACGGCACTCAGCAATGCAGGTTATAGTGATCAAGAACTGTCGAAGCTTTGCCGCGAAAACTGGATAAGGGTCTTGAAACAGGCCTGGCACGAAGCAGCCTGACGACCCATACAAAATCCCAAAAATAATCTAACTGAAAGGGAACTAAAATGATGCATTTCGGACGTTTTCGTATTCTCGCAGCCGGTGCTGCTCTTGCTGCTGTTATGGCCGCAAATCCGGCATTGTCGGCAACACCTGCCGATACGCTGGTCCAAGCATGGGCTATCGACGATATCATTACACTTGATCCTGCCGAATCGTTTGAAATCAGCCCTGCCGAAGTTCTCGGCAATGCCTATGACCGTCTGATTCAGCTGGATATCAGTGATACATCGAAGGTCATTCCGGGTGCAGCAGAAAGCTGGACAGTTTCAGATGACGGTCTGACTTATACGTTCAAGTTGCGCAAGGATGCCAAGTTTGCCTCTGGCAATCCGCTTACCGCAGCCGATGTCGCTTACACATTTGAACGTGGCGTTCGTCTCGACAAGGCACCCGCCTTCATCCTGACCCAGTTCGGCCTCACCGGCGAAAACGTTACGGAAAAGGCCAAGGCTGTTGACGAAACAACCTTTGTTCTTACCGTCGACAAGCCTTACGCGCCAAGCTTCGTGCTCAACTGCCTGACCGCCACCGTTGGCTCGATTGTCGACAAGAAATTGCTCGAAGAACATGCGGCTAAAGTCACCCCTTCGGACGATTACAAATACGACACCGATTATGGCAATGCATGGCTGAAAACCGGCTATGCAGGTTCCGGCCCGTTCAAGATTCGCGACTGGCGCGCCAATGAAGTCGTGGTTCTTGAGCGCAACGATAACTTCTACGGCGAAAAGGCAAAGCTTGCCCGCGTGTTCTACCGTCACGTCAAGGAAAGCGCCACGCAGCGCCTGATGCTCGAATCGGGTGACGTGGACGTAGCGCGTAATCTTGAGCCAGGCGATTACGAAGCCGTTCAGAAGAACGAGAAGCTCCAGACAGTCAATGCGCCGAAGGGTACTGTCTATTACATCTCGCTTAACCAGAAGAATGCGGAACTTGCCAAGCCGGAAGTTCGTGAAGCCTTCAAGTATCTCGTTGATTACGATGCAATTGGCGCAACCCTGATCAAGGGCATTGGCGAAGTCCGACAGACCTATCAAGCAAAGGGTGTACTTGGCTCGCTGGATGCCAATCCATACAAGCTGGATATCGACAAGGCCAAGGAACTGCTGGCCAAGGCCGGTCTTAAAGACGGTTTGTCGATCACTTTCGACGTGCG
This sequence comes from Ochrobactrum quorumnocens, assembly GCF_002278035.1. Taxonomy (NCBI): domain Bacteria; kingdom Pseudomonadati; phylum Pseudomonadota; class Alphaproteobacteria; order Hyphomicrobiales; family Brucellaceae; genus Ochrobactrum; species Ochrobactrum quorumnocens. The sequence continues at coordinate 1,348,471 of NZ_CP022604.1, forward strand.
CAACACGCAGCCCGTCACGGGCATCGCCGAATCTTTCCAACAGAGCGCAGCCAAAGCAGGTATTAACATCAGCATCGTTCCAGGTGATGGCAAGCAGACGCTTACCAAGTACCGCGCTCGTAACCATGATCTCTATATAGGTCAGTGGGGCATGGATTACTGGGATCCAAACTCGAATGCCGAAGCGTTCACCTCCAACCCAGACAATGGCGACGATGCATCCAACAAGACGCTGGCTTGGCGCAATGCATGGGCTATTCCTGAGCTGACACAGCAGACGCAGGCAGCATTGCTGGAACGTGACGGCGACAAGCGCGCTGAACAATACAAGAAGCTGCAGCAGGAAGCACTCGACCAGAGCCCATTCGTCATGCTGTTCCAGCAGGTCGAAGTGGCAGGAATCGCGGGTAATGTGAAGGGTTACAAGCTCGGACCAACCTTCGATTCCAACTATCTTGCACCAGTCAGCAAAGACTGATCTGAAGAACGGTCAAAACATTGAGTATAACCGGCAATACCATTACCAAGCCGAGGAGCGCCAAAAGGCGCTCCTCAACCCTTATAGCAGCTATCGCCAGCTTTCTGGTGATCGTAGCAACAACTTATCTTGGCCTTCTGGCCGTGACATTCTTCATTGGGCGCGTTGTCCCGATTGATCCTGTTCTTGCAATCGTCGGCGATCGCGCACCTGCGCACGTTGTTGAACGTGTGCGTCAGGAAATGGGCTTCAACCTGCCCTATTATCAGCAGTTTTACCTCTATGTGAAAGGTGTGCTGCAAGGCGACTTCGGAACATCTGTTCTGACCACAAATCCGGTCATGACCGATATTCGCCGCGTTTTCCCGGCGACCATGGAGCTTGCAACCATCGGCACGATAATCGGCGCGCTGTTTGGCATTCCGCTTGGGGTTCTTGCGGCAGTCAAACGCGGCAGCATCATCGATCAGATCGTACGCATCATTGGCCTTGTTGGCTATTCGGTGCCGATTTTCTGGCTCGGCATGCTGGCCTTGCTGATTTTCTATGCCCGCCTTGGTTGGACATCCGGTCCCGGTCGCATCGACATCACCTTTGAATACACGTTCACGCCGATTACCGGATTTTACGTCATCGACGCGATCATTCAGCGCGACTGGGAAGCATTGCGTAACATCATCTCCCACCTCGTTCTGCCATCGGCACTGCTCGGCTATTTCAGCCTTGCCTATATCAGCCGCATGACACGCTCTTTCATGCTCAATGAACTCGAGCAGGAATATATCATTGCTGCCCGTGCCAAGGGCATTTCCGAAACGCGGATCATCTGGGGCCACGCTCTGCGCAATGCAGCCGTGCCGCTTGTGACAGTGATTGTGCTTTCCTATGCAGGTCTGCTCGAAGGTTCGGTTCTGACCGAAACCATCTTTGCGTGGCCCGGCCTTGGTCTTTACATCACGAACTCGCTGCAAAATGCCGATATGAATGCCGTTCTGGGTGGTACCATTATCATCGGTTCGGTCTTTATCGCGCTCAACCTTGTGTCCGATCTCCTGTATCGGCTCCTTGATCCGAGGACGCGCGTAAGATGAGTCAAATGACAGACACTTCAAATCTTTCATGGCGCGAATGGTTGCTTTCCGAGCGTCCACAATCCCGCATGCAGGCCCGCATGGGTCGTTCCTACATGATCTGGCGTCGATTTACCGCGAATAAACTCGCGGTAATTGGCCTGATGATTATCATCGCACTGGTTCTGGTTGCAGCCTTTGCAAACGTGCTCGCACCACATTCGCCGACTCAAGGCGATCTCGCCAATGCGCGTCTCCTGCCACCAGGCACACCGGGTTATCTGCTTGGCACTGATGATCAGGGACGTGATATTCTCTCCCGCCTGATTTTCGGCTCCCGCATCACGCTTTACGTGGTGCTGCTCGTCGCGGTTATCGCGGCGCCTATCGGCCTTTTGGTCGGGACGGTTGCAGGCTATGCTGGTGGATGGGTCGATGCCGTTCTTATGCGCATCACCGATATTTTTCTTGCCTTCCCAAAACTTATTCTGGCGCTCGCCTTCGTTGCGGCATTGGGACCGGGTATTGAAAACGCCATCATCGCAATCGCGATCACCTCATGGCCGCCTTATGCGCGTATTGCTCGTGCAGAAACGCTGACCGTGCGCAATTCTGATTATATTTCCGCTGTTCGTCTGATGGGGGCTTCGCCTTTCCGCATCGTTTTGCGGCATATCATGCCGCTCTGCACTTCGTCGCTGATCGTTCGTGTGACGCTTGATATGGCAGGCATCATCCTGACTGCAGCTGGCCTCGGCTTTCTTGGTCTCGGTGCTCAGCCGCCATTGCCAGAATGGGGTGCAATGATTGCATCGGGTCGCCGCTTCATCCTCGACCAATGGTGGGTTGCTGCCATGCCAGGTATCGCGATCCTCATCGTCAGCCTTGGCTTCAACTTCCTCGGCGACGGCCTGCGTGACGCGCTCGATCCGCGGGGTAACAACCAATGAAGCCACTTCTGACAGTTGATGACCTGCGCGTCACCTTCCCCACGCGTACCGGTGTGATTGAAGCCGTACGTGGCGTAAGCTTTACGCTCGGTCGCGAACGTTTGGGTATCGTGGGTGAGTCCGGATCGGGCAAATCTCAGACCGGGCGTGCGATCATGGGGCTCACGCCTCCACACGCTCAGATCACCGCAAAAACATTGCAGTTCGATGGTATCGATCTGTTGGACATCTCGGCTCGCGAGCGTCGCGCATTGCGCGGTGGCCGCGTTGCCATGGTGCTTCAGGACCCCAAATATTCGCTTAATCCGGTAATGACCATCGGCAAGCAAGTCGCCGAGACCCTCAAAGCCCACGGCAAATATAGCAGCAGTGAAATTCGCAAGCGTTCGATTTCAATGCTTGAAGCGGTACAAATTCGCGACGCTGAACGCGTCATGAAGCTCTATCCGCACGAAGTTTCGGGCGGTATGGGACAGCGTGTCATGATCGCCATGATGCTCGTTGCAGAACCTGAACTGCTGATTGCCGATGAACCGACATCAGCACTCGACGTGACGGTTCAGCTTGAAGTGCTTGGCATTCTCGACAAGCTGGTGGCAGAACGCGGCATGGGGCTGATCTTCATCAGCCACGATCTGCGTCTGGTCTCGTCCTTCTGCGACCGCGTCATCGTGATGTATGCGGGCAAGATCGTTGAAGAGATTGCAGCAAGCGATCTCGCCAACGCAAAACACCCCTATACACAAGGACTGCTGAATTGCATGCCCAAGATCGGAGCGGATCAACATCCCCTGCCTACCTTGCAGCGTCAGGAGGCATGGCGGCTATGAGCACAGCATCAGCACTCAGCATTGATAAGGTCGATGTATTCTTCGATCATTTCCACGCGTTAAAATCTGTCAGCATTGATGTGGCGCGTGGCGAATCCTATGGGCTCGTTGGCGAATCCGGTTCGGGTAAATCCACCCTTCTGCGCGCAGTCGCAGGTCTTGCACAGGTTGATGATGGCGAAATCCGCATTGATGGGAGTTTGCTCAAAACACCGCGTGACAAGGCGTTTTATCGCACTGTTCAAATGGTGTTTCAGGACCCATACGGCTCCCTTCACCCACGCCAGACAGTCGACCGTCTTTTGCTCGAACCACTCGCCATTCATGGCGTGGAAGACAGCGAAAAACGTATTGTCCGCGCATTGGATGAAGTGGGCTTGGGTTCAGGCTTCCGTTTCCGCTATCCCCATCAGCTGTCCGGTGGTCAACGTCAGCGTATCGCAATTGCGCGGGCATTGATTGTTGAACCGTCCATCCTGCTTCTTGATGAACCAACTTCGGCACTTGATGCTTCTGTTCAGGCGGAAGTGTTGAACCTGCTTGAACAAGTACGTCGTGATCGCAAGCTGACTTTCGTCATGGTAAGTCATGACCTTGCAGTCATTACTCATATGTGTGACCGGCTTGCGGTCATGCGCAATGGCGAAGTTGTGGAGCAACTGGAGGCTTCTGAATTGGTAAGCGGCAAAATCAATGCCGACTATACCAAGAACCTGATGCGAGCCAGTGAAGGCTTTAGACGCTAAACATTAAGGGGACCAGAAGGTCCCCTTTTTACTATTCGTCTGAGCCGCGGCGCGCATTGTCACCATCCTGACCGCGCCGCCAATAAGCAACAATCAATTGTTTATCCTTCGGGATGTTCCGTTCTTTGCGCATATAGGTGCGGATCGAGCGGAATGCATTAAACTCACAAGCAGCCCACACATAAATGCTCTCTTCGCCCTCCGGCAGCTCCACGGCACGAACCGCATCCTGCAAAAGGGTCGTTGTGCCTGCTTCCGCTCCCTTGCGGTGCAGCCATTGCATATCCACGTCGGCGCGGGACTTAATCGCCTGTTCTTCCGCCTCACTGTCGATTTCGATGCGGACGACTGCCTTGGCACCTTCTGGCAATCGCTCAAGAATGCGGCCAATCGCCGGAAGTGCTGTTTCATCACCGGCCAGCAAATACCAATTTGCATCATCGGCTGCATCACCGCCGCCGGGGCCTGTCATCCCGACAATATCGCCCGGCTTGGCGCTAATCGCCCAGCCGGAACCCGGCGCATCGCAATCATCGCCATGAACAACCATATCGATATCAACCCAGCCTGCCTTCGCATCAATCTGGCGGATCGTATAAACGCGGGTAGCAAGCTTGGCATCACCATCGGGCCAGACAGGGCGACCATCTTCGCCCGAGACTGGCCATTGCGGCTTGGCAAGGCCCTTTGGAGGAAACAGCAGGCGAATATGCAAGCCTGTATGAGCGAAGCGAGCCAGTTCGCTACCCTTCAGCCGTACGCGACGCATGTGCGGTGTAACATTGCTGACGGCAACAACCTGCATTTCGCGGAAATAGGGCAGCGGCAAACCAGCAGCACCATCACCTTCCCAGATGATCTTTGGCTTTGGGCTTCCCTTCTCAAGAAACTCAAGCACATGTTCAGCGATGGAATATTTCATATAGGCAAGACCGGTTTCGTCACCGCTCTTTACGTCCACACTGACAGTCTCGTCGTCCCACTGCACATCTGCCTGACCGAAGCTAAGAACCAGCTTTGCGCTGCCCACCTGGCGTTCAACGTCAGCATGTTCAACAAAATGATCCAGCAACTGATTAACGATGCGATCAGGATTGTTGAGTGCGATACGGGTATTGGCGTTCAGGCCCAAATCAGACATGCCTGCTCTCCTATTTTTAACGGTGAGCAAGCCTTACCTGAATTTAAGATGACAATTCAAGTCATCTTTTTTCGATCAGCGCGGTTTGATGCCGCAATAAATTGTGACAGGCAGCGCCTGACGCCATGCATCAAAAGAACCAAGAACGCCTGCTTGTGCAACCTGCAGGCGGGTAAGTTCACCGCCATGCTGTTGATGACAGCTGAAAAGCTGCATTTCGCTTTGCAATGTCACCGCATTGGCAACCAAACGCCCGCCGGGCTTCAGTGCATTCCAACAGGCTTCAATCACACCGGCATCCGTTACACCGCCACCGATGAAAATTGCATCCGGCGTTTCAAGGCCATCTAGCGCTCCCGGCGCTTCGCCTTTTACAAGCTGTAAGCCAGGCACACCCAGCGCGCGTGCATTGCGCTCAATCACGCTCGGCCGGTTTTCATCGGTCTCAATAGCGATGGCGCGGCAAGACTGATGAACACGCATCCATTCAATACCAATAGAGCCGCAACCTGCGCCAACATCCCAAAGAAGCTGCCCCGGAAGGGGCTGCAACCGAGACAGCGTCACAGCACGAATATCGCGTTTGGTCAGTTGTCCGTCATTTTCAAAAGCTGCATCGGGTAATCCACTGACGGGTGAGAAAACAACAGCATTTGACGCGGCGATGCATTCAATTGCCATCACGTTGAGATCTGCACAGTTTACATGCGACCAGTCTTCCGCCCGACCGCTGATGCACTTTTCATTTGGTCCGCCCAAATGCTCAAGAACCGTCAGGCGACTTTGACCAAAGCCTTTGTTTTTCAGAAGGGCGGCGGCTTTTGCAGGTGTCGTGCCATCATTGCTGAGCACAAGAATTTTCTCTCCCGGTAAAATATGCGGTACTAGCAATTCAAACGGACGCCCATGCACGCTGACCGTTCTCGCCTCCTGTAATGCCCAAACCATACGGTTTGCGGCCAGCGACAATGAGGATGGAAATGACATGACGTGCATTTCCTGAGACGAGAAATGACGGCTTAGGGATGCGCCCATGCCAAAAAACATCGGATCGCCGCTTGCCAGTACCACAACCTGTCTGCCGCGCTGCGCCTCGATCATTGGAAATGCATTATCGAAAGGTACTGGCCATGAAACTCGCTCGGCTTTGACCTCATCATCGAGAAAAGCCAGATGCCGCTTGCCGCCAAAAATGATGTCCGCATTGGCAATGGCGTTCCGTGCTGTCTCGCCCAGCCCTGCAAGACCGTCTTCGCCAATACCGATAACTGTAAGCCAGCAGCCCATAAGCATTGCTCCTTTTTCCTGTTCGTATGGCGGCGCAGTAGCAAGCGCAAGCAGGAAGGCGTATAAGACCGTCATGTTAAGCCAGCAAACAGCCCCAACCGTTCCCTTGAGAGCAGACAGGCGCAATGCCTGCCCCGGCCTATCGCGCATGGTCATGGCAAAAGATGGTGCAATCGCTCGCGTCAAGCTTCCCTTGGGACGGATCAATGCTACCGAAGCACGTTCGTTGGCCGAAATTGCAAAAGAGTTTGGAAACGGCACTATCGAGCTTTCGATTCGCTCCAACATCCAGATACGCGGCATCGCGCCCTCCAATTGGGATAAAGCGATAACAGCGCTCTATGATGCAGGTTTTGGCGCGGATAATCCGTCGGCCGATGACATTCGCAATGTAATGGTAAGCCCCACCGCATCAATCGATCGCACACAGCTTGCCGATACCTCCCGCCTTGCGACCTCGTTGCTGAAAATGCTTGAAGGCACGGAAAAATATCACGCGCTATCGCCGAAGTTTTCTTTCCAGATTGATGGTGGCGAAGACTGTGCCATGATTTCGCATACCGGAGATATCTGGCTCTCATCACTGGAAGGCGGCGCCCATTATGCCGTTGGTCTGGCATCGTCACCAGACACCCCGCCTGTCGGCACGGTCGCACAAGCGGAAGCGCTTTCCTTGATCGAAGCGCTGCTTGATTTGTTTCAGAGCCTCGCGGCAACGGGTGTGACGCGGATGAAGCACCTTTTTGAAACCTTGCCACAAGAGCAATTTCTGCGAGAGTTGCCTTTTGAACTCTCCCCCGCTCCGACTTGGAAACGAAAGCCGCCAAAACCCTTTTCATGGCTTGGAACCCATTCGCAAAAGGGTGGACACTTCTATGCAGGTGCAATGCCACTTCTCGGAAGATTGCAGACGGAACAATTGCATAAGCTGGCCCAGCTTGCGGAGAGCGCGAATGGCGGCGAAATTCGCCTCACGCCATGGCAAGGCGTTCTCCTGCCAAACATCGAGCAGGCAGACTGCAACCGGATCACAACCACATTGGACGAACTGGGGTTGGCAACATTGCCAGAAGCGCCACAGGCGCGCCTTCGGGCCTGTTCCGGCTCTGCTGGCTGTGCTTCCGCCCTTGCGGACACTTTAACCGATGCTGAGCGTCTCGCTGGCATGCTCATCGCAGGCAACAAGCAGGTCCATATTACGGGTTGCGCCAAATCCTGCGCAGCACTTTCTCCCCTGCCTCACACGCTTTTGGCGCGTTCGGATGATCATTATGATCTCTTTTCGCAAGACAGCGCTGGACCATTGCGTTTCGGGCAGCTATTGGCCTCAAACATCACCATTGACGAGGCTGCGTTTATTTTAAACGCCCGAAATCTATAAGAGCGTATCCCGAAAAGTGTGAAGCAATTTTCGGGCAAGATATGCGTTAAACAAATAGGTAGAACGGACGCCATGACAGACTATATCCGCGATGGACAGGCCATTTATGACCGCTCCTTCGCCATCATCCGTTCTGAGGCCGATTTGAGCCGCATTCCCCCCGATCTCGAAAAGCTTGCCGTACGTGTTGCTCACGCATCCGGCATGGTCGATATCGTTGAAGACCTCGTCTTTTCGGATGGCGCAGGGCAAGCCGGGCGAGATGCACTCTTTAAAGGCGCGCCAATCCTCTGCGATGCACGCATGGTCGCAGAAGGCATCACTCGCTCACGCCTGCCAGCCAACAATGAAGTTATCTGCACACTGAATGATCCGTCCGTGCCGGAACTGGCGAAGAAGATCGGCAACACGCGCTCTGCCGCAGCCCTTGATCTCTGGCTTCCACATCTTGAAGGCAGCATCGTTGCCATCGGCAATGCGCCCACCGCCCTCTTTCGCCTGTTTGAAATTTTGGACAATGGTGCCCCTAAACCAGCCCTCATCATCGGCATGCCGGTCGGTTTTGTGGGTGCAGCCGAATCCAAAGATGAGCTTGCTGAAAATAGCCGTGGCGTACCCTTTGTTATCGTGCGCGGACGTCGCGGTGGCAGCGCCATGACCGCAGCCGCTGTCAATGCACTTGCTTCGGAGCGCGAATAATGGCGCCAAAAGGGAAGCTTTATGGTCTGGGCGTTGGCCCCGGTGACCCTGAACTTATCACGCTTAAGGCACTCAGACTGCTTAAATCCGCGCCCGTAGTCGCCTATCATGCGGCAAAGGGTAAAAAGGGCAATGCGCTGACGATTGTGGAAACCTATCTGTCGCCTGAACAGACGCTGGTGCCGCTCATCTATCCGGTGACGACGGAAAAACTGCCCGCTCATATGGATTACGAGCAGATCGTCAGCGATTTCTATGCAGAGATCACTGCAACAATCGCAAACCATCTCGACGCTGGCCGCGATGTCGCTGTAATCGCCGAGGGCGATCCGTTCTTCTACGGCTCGTTCATGTATATCCATGACCGATTGGCCGAAAAATACGAAACCGAAGTCGTGCCGGGCGTTTGCTCGGTCTTGGGTGCCGCTGCCGTGCTTGGCGCACCGCTCGTCTATCGCAATCAGACGCTTTCAATCCTTTCGGGAGTTATGACTGCTGAGGAGTTGAAACAGCGGCTCGCCGGCAGTGAAGCCGCTGCCATCATGAAACTCGGCAAAAATCTGGACAAGGTTCGCGATGTTCTGAGCGAGCTTGGGTTGATGGATCGTGCGCTTTATATCGAGCGTGCTACTATGCAGAACCAGCGTATTGCGCCTTTGGCAGAAGTCAGCGGCGGCGACTGTCCTTATTTCTCGATCATTCTGGTTCCAGGCAAAAAGTGGAACGGTGCATGAAAGCAGCCATTCTCGTTCTTGGCGAAGCTGCAACTTCCACGGCACGCAACATACAATCTAGACTTAGAAATGCTGAAATTCTGGGGCTGGAAAATCGCGTTACGAGCGCAGACAAGCATTTCACACATTTCGGCGACACGATACGTGCGCTCTATGAGGAAGGTCGTCCGATAATCGCGCTGTGCGCCGCTGGTATCATCATCCGCGCACTCGCTCCTCTTTTGCAAAACAAACGGATAGAGCCTCCGGTTCTGGCCGTTGCAGAAGATGGTAGCGCTGTCGTGCCATTGCTTGGCGGCCTTTCCGGCGTCAATGATCTGGCGCGAACCATCGCTCAGGCGCTTGAAGTGCCCCCTGCTATCACCACGACGGGCGAATTGCGGTTTGGCATCAATCTGCTCCATCCACCGGCTGAATTGACCCTCGCCAATCCCGAAGCTGCCAAGACCTTCATGTCCAATCTGCTGGCGGGAGAAAACTTGCGCGTCAATGGCAGCTCGCGCTGGCTCACCGCATCAAAACTACCGTTATCTGACAATGGTCAACTGACAATCAGCATCACGCCTGAAACGCGTGCGCCGCAGACTAACGAGCTGATATACCATCCGCGAACGGTTGCCGTGGCGATTGATAAGCCCGGCGAAAACCTCGTAAGCCTTATCGAGCAAACACTTGATAGTTCAGAGCTATCAAAGGATTCACTTGCTCTTCTTCTCGTCCACGAGAAAGACTGCGCTTCACCCCATATTCATCAGGCAGCACAAATACTCAAAGCACCGCTGCGCATTGTTTCGGGCGTGGATGATCTGGCAACGGTATCCGTCGAAAACCCGCAGCACCTTATCAAATCCGATAGGCTGACACTGGCCATTGCAGCAACACCAGCCGATGTTCTCTTCATCGGACGCAATCGCGGCAAGCTGACTGTGGTTGGCCTTGGCCCCGGTGCACGAGACCTAATGACACCAGCCGTTCAGCGCGATCTGGAACGCGCCGAAGATGTGCTTGGCTATGAAACCTATGTGCGCATGGCTGGCCCATTTCGCGATGATCAGATCATCCACATGACTGACAATCGCGAGGAAATGCAGCGCGCGCGTCATGCCTTCGAACTCGCTGCTTCAGGCCGTGATGTGGTAATGGTTTCGTCAGGCGATCCCGGTGTGTTTGCCATGGCAGCGGCAGTTATCGAAGCGCTTCATGAATCGTCTGATCCGGCATGGCATAGTGTTGAACTCGTGATTCAGCCGGGGATTTCAGCCGCTATGGCTGCAGCTTCCCGCATCGGCGCACCACTTGGGCATGATTTCTGCATTATCTCGCTTTCTGACAATCTCAAGCCCTGGGATGTCATTGAAAGGCGTCTGGCGCTCGCAGCACAAGCTGATCTCGCCATGGCTTTCTACAATCCGATATCCAAAGCCCGTCCGCATCAGCTCGGTCGCGCGCTGGAAATTCTCCGGCAGTATCGTGTTGCTGAAACGCCAGTCGTGCTCGGTCGCGATATTGGCAGGCCCGCCGAAACTACGCGTGTCACAACGCTGGGTGAACTCACACCCAAAGACGTCGATATGCGAACTGTGGTGATTGTCGGCTCGTCCCATACTGAGCGCTTTTCTCGCGTGGACGGCGGCGAATGGGTTTATACGCCGCGATGGTATGGCGAGAATCCGGACAAATAAACAGAAACAAAAGGCAGGGAAATCCCTGCCTTTTTAATAATTTAGATCCGTTTATTGAATCATTTCTTCTTCGACTTCTTCGGTGTAGCTGGAGCAGCCGATGCGGTCTGAGCTGCAGCGGCTTCGGCTGCGATCTGGTCTGCGCTCTTTGGCGAAGTATCGATAACCGAACGAACCGAACCGTTTGCAGAAACCTGACAAACCGCCGTGCGCAGATCCACCTTCAGGTCAACATCCGTACCGCCGCCAGCGCCCGGACGGGAATTAACCGCGCTGATGACGCGTTCAGGCAGGAAATACTTGTTGGCAGCTGCAGTGATACATGGCTGAGCCAGCGAAGAATCTACCGATGAGGTCGGAACGAAACGTGGCAGCGATATGCTTGATGCAGTGACCGGTGCCTCGGACTTGCCGGGAACCGTCGCATTCTGCGTGGTCGTCGTACAAGCGGCAGCCAGTGGAGCCAGCATAGCAATGACAAAGAAACGGGCTCCGATGCGGGTGCGTCCGTACATGATCAACCTCTTACGATCTGCTGATTAGGTAAAATTTTAACTGAGATAACTATTCGGTTTTTGCCGATTGTCGAGTGGCAGGAAGGCCACAATGCTGGTTTTTCGTTGGGCATCCCCAACAGCGTCATCATTGTTTCGTGAATATCCAGTTCAACATCTCCCGCCAGTCGCTCATGCGGATAGGCGTTCCATGGTTTCCGCTTTCAAAACGACGAAACTGCACCGGATAACCCGGCGCTTTCTTGCGTATATCCCGATAGAAAGCTTCCTGCTTGTCGATTGCGAAAACCGGATCGCGACTACCATGTCCAAAAAAAACCGGCACACGCTTCTTGAATGCAGGTGATTTGAAAAAATCATTGTCCCATAATGATCCTAACAGGATCAGGCCAGAAAGTTGATTAGCCGTTTTATCATTCGAAGCGATCCGCCAGCAAAGTGCCCCCCCCTGTGAGCCACAAGCAAGAACAACCGGCGCGGATGGCGACATTACCTTCGCAGCTTCAATAAGTCCCGCGATCTGCGCCTCGCCTGTAGCCGCAAAATCCTTGAAGTCCGGCGTCAAATAAAGCCCGCCATTGAGTGCGGCTAAGTTCTTCACACGGTTGAAATTACCGCCGAAGGTAAAATCATTCATGCCTTGCAGACGATTACCGCCGCGTCCATGCAGATAAATGACGATAAAAGCCGCACCTTGCTGCTTTCCGGCCGCCATCGCCTTTACCGGACCAGCAGCGGTCTGAAACGTGAGATCTTTTTGATAGGCCCGCGCCTTCAGCGAAACATAGGCATCCTTCACGCGCTTTTCGGGAACAGCATCGCGACCATTGATGTCGCGCATTTCGTTGTAATCAATGACTTTATAATCGCCATTATCAGCGCTGCTCAACACACCCGGATAGGCAAAATAATTGTCTTTGAAAGGCGGAAGTGGACCTTGCGCATGCGCCGAACTGGAAAATACCAGTAAAAACGCTGTAACTATTCCTACACGTTTGCGCATTGCCCCTCCCAAAAAGCACATTCAAAGCTCAAGCGTATGATAACGACGATTGAGATATATCAGAGCCTCTTCGTCCGCATTCGAGCGCAATCCCACCACTTCACCGAACAGGACGTGATGTGTGGAATGATCCTGAACGCTAATAACGCGGCAGTCGAAAACGGCCAATGCACCTATCAGCGTTGGCGCACCTGTCGCGAGAACGTCCCACGCAGCAAGCTCAAAGCGCTCATCCTGCGTAAGACCGATACGGCCCGAAAATGCATCTGCAAGCTGTTGGTGCAATCCAGCCAGCGTATTGACCGCGAACACGGCGTTCTTGATGAACAGTTGGTTTTCTTCATGAGTCTTCTGCAAGCAGATCAGAACGGTCGGCGGATTATCCGAGACCGAGCAGGAAGCGGTCAGAGTAAGTCCACGTCTTCCTGCAGAACCGGCAGTGGTTACAACCTGTACCGCACCCGCATAATGGCTCATCGCATCACGATAAGTCTTCGGTTCTACCGGCATAGTATTTGAGATGATGTTTTTATCTGTTTGCACGTCAGCAAGCATCCGTATTGTCTGACAGGCTTCCGCAGACCAATGTCTGTTTACCTGTATACATATACGGGCATTGCACAAAGGCGAGGAAACCGCTACCCACTTTTCGTTCAATTAGCCATGAAATGTTTGAAGAAGATAAATCGCGTGATCAAACCAGTGCCATTACCGGGAAAACATAAAGCGGTTCTCCGCCCGGAATTGCGCATGCACAACTTCACGAAGATATTTGCTACGGCCTTATCGGCTTTCACGATGCTTTGCCTGCCGACCATGGCGCAGGAAAATTCAACAGTAATACGCATTGGAATTGCAGCGCCTCTGAGCGGTGGATTTGCTCCACTCGGAAATCAGCTCGTCGATGGTGCACGTGTGGCGGCAACAGCCAAGAATGCTGAACTTGTCGTCGCGGATGATCGCTGTGATGCTGAAGGTGGTAAAACGGCTGCAGAAACCTTCATTAAAGACAATGTGCAGATAGCCACTGGCTTTCTTTGCTCTGAAGCATTGGAAGCGGCGCTGCCTTTATTGAACCGGCGCAACATTCCCGTCATTACCTCCGGTGTCAGTGACTTAACGCTGACAGAAAAGCGTTCTTCCACTCCGCCCCCCGTGTTTCGCCTGACCACAGGTCTGGATAAAGAAACGCGCGCCACCGGTAGCTTTTTAGGTAGCCTCTGGCGCTCCCAGCCCTTCGCCGTCATTGACGACGGCACGATTGAAGGCCGTGAACGCGCATCGCATGTTCTGGCCAGTCTCAGGGAACAACAGCTTCAGCCGGTTTTTACCGATACATATCGACCGGGTCTCGAAAACCAGAATGCACTCGTTGCCCGTCTGCGCCGTGCGGGCGCGACGCATGTATATGTCGGCGGAGAGCGTGATGATATTGCAGCCATTGGTGCGAGCGCTACGACGCTTAAATATCCGCTGGTGATCGCGGGTGGCAGTGTTTTGAATGCTGCACCAGGCACGCAGCCTTTAAGCGCTGACACATTGATGATCGCGCCGTTAAAGCCGCAAGATCTTTCGACCGCAAAAACAGCCGTCGATGCAATCAATCAGGCTGGAAAACTAGCTGAAGCCTATTCAATCAACGGATTTGCCACGATTGAACTTGCAGAAGCGGCCATCAGACAGGCGACGGACCAGAAGCAGCCTTTGATCGATATTTTGCGCGATAATTCTTTCGAGACATCGCTTGGTACGCTCAATTTTGATGGTAATGGTATGCGGACAGACAATCCCAATCGTCTGCAACGCTATGATGGAACACAGTTCATATCAGCTGACTAATCAGCCCGATCAGGCTCGCGATGATCAAGAGCCCTGTCATCAGGCTCATCACTGTCCAGAATAACTGAATCGCCGCGTCGATATCCTCGGCATTCGCGTCGCGCTTACCGTCGCTATTGAGCATAGGCCCTTCGACCTTCTCTGCCCCATATTGTCGGGGACCAGCAAGCGCCAATCCAAGCGCACCAGCAAAAGCCGATTCCGGCCAGCCGGCATTCGGCGAACGATGCAGTCGCGCATCGCGCCACATCACAACAAAAGCTCGCTTTCCCGTTTCCCTATTGTGCGTGAATGCAGCAGCCAAAGCAGACAACAAGCCAGTCAGCCGCGCGGGAATATAGTTCACCACATCATCAAGGCGCGCTGCGAAACGTCCAAAATGACGATAGCGTTCGTTCAGATGGCCAATCATCGAGTCAGCGGTGTTAATGAGCTTATAGGCAAACAGACCCGGCAACCCGCCAATGAGAAACCAGAACGCAGGCGCAACAATGCCATCCGACGCATTCTCAGCGAGGCTTTCAACCGCAGCCCGGCTGACACCACCTTCATCAAGCTGTTCAGGGTTGCGTCCCACAATCATTGAAACCGCTTTGCGGCCACCTTCGATACCGTCTTCACGCAGACCATTCGCCACGGCTTTCACATGATCGGCTAGGCTCTTTTGCGCCAAAAACACAGCAACGATGACAATCTCAATCAATGCGCCAGCGCTGCCCAAAAAAGGCAAAAAATATTCAATTGCCAATCCGATTAGCACACAAAGAGCCACCAACCCGATTGTAAGCCACATGCCGTTGCGGCGCAGTGATTCAACCGAAAGGTGATTATTGTTAAAGCGCTTTTCACCCCAGCTAATTGCTTTTCCGAACAATACGACCGGGTGCGTGAACCTTTGCCAAAGTTGCGGCGGGTCGCCGACGATGCGATCCAGAACAAGCGCTAATGAAAGAACAATCAGCTTTATTTCCATAGTCTTGCAAGACTTCCCTGAATCAATCTTTCAAGCACAGAATCTCACGCAATGCCTGCTCCAGACGCGCGAATGCCTCTTCATCGGCAGCAAGTCCAATGCGTAACCATTGAGGTGCATAGGCGAACTTTCGTACCAGAATATGTTTTCCACAAAGGGCGTCATAAATCGCATGAGCATCGCTGTGCGCAACCAAAGCGAAGAGTGCTGTGCCACCCACTTCCTTTAAACCGCATCGCGTCAGGACGGTGGCAAGCTCCGCCCGCCGCCAATCAATGCGCGCACGAAAGTCTTTTAACGCCGCATCGCTTTCAAAAGCATGTTCGGCTATCGCCAGTGCCGGTCCAGATACCGCCCATGGACCAAGCCGCTCAGTTATCTTCTCCACGATCTTCGCGCTTGACAACAAGAAACCAAGCCTTACGCCCGCAAGGCCGAAAAACTTGCCGAAAGACTTCAGCACAATCATCGGTGCTGTAGCAGCATAGGCCGCAACACTGACTTCGACATGCGGATCAGCAAAAGCCTCATCAACAACGAGAAAACCACCGCGCTCGCCAAGTCTCATTGCCAGCTCAAGCAGATCGGGACGCGCGATAATTCGTCCATCTGGGTTGTTTGGACTGACGATTGTGACAACGCGCGCGTCGTGCGGAATATCTTCGAGCGTCGCACATTCGACCACCTTCCAGCCCGTGGCTTTAAAAGAAGCAGCATGTTCCTGATAGGTCGGGCCTAAAATAGCGACAGTTGAAGGTTCGAGTAACGTCGGAATGAGCTGAATAAGTGCCTGTGTTCCCGGCGCAGCCACAATAGGCGCTTCATCCGCAACACTGTAGTAGCGCTGTCCCGACACGAGAACCCGCTGCAGAAGCCCCTCATCCGGCAATCGGTTCCACAGGGCTGGCGTGAAATCCGGGAGAGGAAAGTGTTCAGGATTGATGCCTGTCGAAAGGTCAAGCCACTCTTCGGCTTTGCCACCAAAGCGCGCAATAGCACGATCCAGCGCACCGCCATGTTCAATATGCGTGTTCACGCATCATCTCCGCTGAAATCAATTACATGCATGAATGAGCCCGAAACGGAACCAACACGTAAGCCCACCTCTCCGTGATCTTCGCCCGCTGCATCGCGCACTTTGAAAAGTCGCTCTGAATCACCTTCACGGACAATCGACGCATAGTGAAATTCATGTGCCTTGAGCTGCATTTGCCAAGGCGAACCGGCAAGCGGCGTGAGCGATCTATAGCCAAGATGAAGTTTTCTTTGGGCGAAACTTGTATCCAGCGGCAAAAGCCCGAGCATCGAATGGTTCATGCCTTGAGCGTCTTCCAGCGCTTCACCGAGCACCATATAGCCACCGCATTCGCCATAGATTGCAACGCCCTTCGTTGCCGCAGCCTTCATGCCCAGCTGGAAGTTTTTCGCAGAAGCCAGTTTGCCCGCAAAAAGTTCGGGATAGCCGCCGGGTAGATAAATCGCATCGGCATTTTGATCCGGTGCTTCATCGGCCAGCGGCGAAAAAAACGAAATCTCAGCCCCACGCCTGCGCCAGCCTTCAAAGAGATGCGCATAGGCGAAAGCAAATGCATCATCACGCGCTACTGCAATTCGGCTGCCCAATGGCTTGAGACGTGGCACATTGGCCATCGCCGCATGACGTTTCGGCGCTGACCAGATATGCGTCAGAGCCGCAAAATCGATGCGCGTCTCCAAAACATCAGCAGCGTGATCGAGAAAACGCTCCAGGTCGGCATGTTCGCCTGCCTGCACCAACCCAAGATGGCGTTCGGGCAAAACGAGTGCCTCATCGCGTGGAATCGCACCCAGAACGGTAATGCCAAGCGGCTTCAATGCTTCGCGCAGCATCATTTCATGACGCGCACTGCCCACACGGTTCAGCACGATACCAGCTATCAACACGTCCTTGCGAAATTGGCTAAATCCGGAAACAAGCGCCGCGATGGAATGCGATTGTTTTGCACAATCCACGACCAGCACCACCGGCAGATCAAGCATTTTTGCAAGATCAGCAGACGAGCCTTTGCCATCCATAGCCCCATCAAACAGCCCCATCATGCCTTCAGCAACAAGCAGCTTGCCACCTTCGGTCATACGCGAAGAAAGCGCGCTGATAAGTTCAGGCCGCATCGTCCATGGATCAAGGTTAAAGCATTCTGCCCCGCTCGCAGCCTTATGATAGGCAGGATCGATATAATCCGGTCCTGCCTTGACGGGAGCAAGAGACACGCCGCGTCGCTTGAGCGCCCGTAGCAAACCAAGCGTGATGGTTGTTTTACCCGATCCCGATGCCGGGGCTGCAATCATGAAGCCATTCATGCGCTTTGCACTCCACGCTTTTCGTGATTCAGATGAAGCGGATCACTTATGAGTTGACGCCCGCCCTCAGCACCGAGCCAATCGAGGCCAGAGCGCAATCGCACAACTTCACCCACAACGACGATTGCAGGTGGATTAAGGCCAGCCGCTTCCACATCTGCAACGGCGCCTGCCAGTGTTGTCTCCAGAACCACCTGTTCCGGCAAGCTGGCATTACAAACAAAGGCTACCGGTTCATCAGGGGAGCGCCCGGCAGCCATCAGCCGCGATGTGATGAGATCGATATGCTTCATCGCCATATACATAACAATAACCGGAGAGGACTGCGCAATGCCCTCCCAATTAATGCGGTCAGGCAGCAATCCGGTGGCGTCATGCCCTGTCAGAAAGGTGACGGACTGGTTGATATCACGATGCGTGGCGGCAATGCCTGCATAGGCTAGACCACCTATACCCGCAGTGATGCCGGGGACGATGCGGAAGGGCACGCAATGCTCAACAAGTGTCAGCGCCTCTTCTGCCCCACGCCCAAAAACAAAAGGATCGCCACCCTTCAGGCGCAAGACCTTCTTGCCTTCCTTAGCAAGTTCAACCAATCGCAGCGAAATATCACGCTGCTTCGGCGAAGGCTTTCCTCCACGTTTTCCTGCATATTCGATCAGTGCATCATCTCGCTTCAGCGAAAGACAGGCATCATCGACCAGTGCATCATAAACGATCACATCGGCTTGTTGCAGTGCATTGACAGCATGAAGTGTCAGCAATCCGGGATCGCCGGGACCAGCTCCGACAAGCCAGACATGCCCTGCCTGCATCGAAGGCAAGTTCACTTTGCTCCTCGAAACAATGCAAGCAGTCGTTTGTTCACGCTTGTTCATCTTATCAACCATAATTCTATCTAAAGCATGTCGCAGTTAAATGGATTCATTTAACGTTCGCGAACATGCGACAATTAAAAGAATCTAGAGCGAGCACCATGGGTGCGATCAAACGCGACACTCTCTAGTTGTCTAATTACGAAACTTGCATGCCTCAGTTGCTGGCATTGAGCAACTTTCGGAATGTTAAGGACCACTAGCATCTTTATGAATCTAGTGGATTTTTCGAATTTGACGTTTGATACGGCAATTATTTCGGTCGGAATACAAACGTCAAATTCAATCCACTAGCGGCACAGCTATCAGATACATTATAAGGCGTCCATGAACGATGAAACCGCCCCAACGAATAAAGCACCAGAAAAAGCCGAGTTGCGTCGCGGCTGGACGACAGGTGCTTGCGCCACTGCAGCCACAAAGGCAGCTCTGACAGCGCTCATCACTGGCGAATTCCCTGACCCGGTTGGCATTATCCTGCCCAAAGGCGACGTGCCCTATTTTCAGCTTGCCTATGAAGGTCTTGGTGATGGCTATGCCATGGCAGGCATCGTCAAGGACGCGGGAGACGACCCCGATGTCACCCATGGCGCCACAATCATCTCCACCGTTTTCCCTGCCCCACCCGGCACCGGTATTTTGTTCCGGGCTGGCGAAGGTGTTGGCACGGTTACGCGGCCGGGCCTGCAAATTCAGCCGGGCGAAGCGGCTATCAATCCCGTTCCGCGCCGCATGATGACAGAAATCTGTGAGCAG
Organism: Ochrobactrum quorumnocens; assembly: GCF_002278035.1. Taxonomy (NCBI): domain Bacteria; kingdom Pseudomonadati; phylum Pseudomonadota; class Alphaproteobacteria; order Hyphomicrobiales; family Brucellaceae; genus Ochrobactrum; species Ochrobactrum quorumnocens. The sequence goes on from NZ_CP022604.1 coordinate 1,367,770, forward strand.
ATTTGTGCGGAATATGGCCTGCCAGCCGATCTTGTCATTACGATTTCTGTTCCGGGGGGCGAAGAGATTGCCCAAAAGACGTGGAACCCTCGCCTCGGCATTGTTGGCGGCATTTCCATTCTCGGCACAACAGGTGTTGTGCATCCATTTTCCTGCTCGGCATGGATTCATTCGATCCATCGCGGCATTGATGTTGCGCGTGCGGCAGGACAGAAACACGTTCTTGGCGCGACGGGCTCAACTTCGGAAGATGCAGCGCAGGCTATTTACGATCTGCCCGATTTTGCCATTCTCGATATGGGCGACTTTGCAGGCGGCGTGCTCAAATATCTGCGCGAACACCCTATCGATAAACTTACCATTGCCGGTGGCTTTGCCAAGCTTACAAAGCTTGCGCAGGGTGCGCTCGATCTTCATTCATCGCGCTCGCAGGTCGACAAAAGCTTCCTGTGGACTATCGCCGAAAAGGCCGGTGCTGCGGAGGACATGAAGGATCGGATTCTCTTTGCCAACACTGCAATGGAAGTGCTTGAATTGACTCAAGCAATCGACATCGACATGGCGACACCCATCGCACAAAAAGCCAAAGAAACAGCACTCGAAACCTTACGCGGTGCACCCGTTGAAGTCGAAATCATCGTGACGGACCGCAAGGGGACGATCCTTGCCCGCCTCTAAGATACTCATTCTTGGCGGGACGGCAGAGGCTTCAAAGCTTGCTTCCGTATTACAGGCCCTCCCCGTCGATGCCATCACTTCATTAGCGGGTCGCACGGCGAACCCCGCTGCAATCAACTGCGCGGTTCGGATTGGCGGCTTCGGCGGCGCAGAAGGTCTTGCAGCCTATCTTGCAACAGAGCACATCGACCTCATTATCGATGCAACGCATCCTTATGCGACGCGTATTTCGCTAAATGCAGTCATAGCCTCCAAGGCAGCAGATGTTCCGCTAATAAGGCTGGAACGCCCTGCCTGGCAAATACAGAGCGGCGATAACTGGATTAGTATTTCAAGTGAAGCGCAGGCAGCAACGCTGATCCCGGCAGGCGAGCGGGTATTCCTTGCATTGGGTCGACAACATATCGAGCCATTTGCTGACCGGCATGATGTTCACTTCGTCATTCGGATGATCGATCCACCACAATTAAAGCTGCCAGAAAATTGCGAAATTATTCTGGCAAAACCCGGAAACTATGAATCAGAGAAGCAGTTCCTCGCTGCACGCAAAATTGGTCTGATTGTCAGCCGCAATTCCGGCGGCAACATATCCTACGCCAAAATCACAGCAGCGCGCGATCTCGCAGTGCCTGTCATGATGATTGCCCGCCCGCCAGTCGCAGCCAAAATCGTTATTGCGACGATTGAAGAGGCCGTAGCTTTTACCCGCTCAGCCCTCAAGCTTTGATCGCGCAATATGGCTATGCGCATCATTATAAAGCGCTGAATCGCGAAAATTCTTTGGATCAAGTCCGCGCCCAACGAACACCATCGCCGTTCTTTTGACGCCAGAAAGCCCCACTTTCGCCACAATGTCCGACAGTTTTCCGCGCAAAATCTGCTCATCTGGCCACCCAATACGGTATGCAACGACCACTGGACAGTCAGAACCGTAAAGCGGCGTCAGCTCCGTTTCGATCTTCGCAAGGTTACGGATCGACAGGTGAATGACCAAAGTCGCGCCAGATTTGCCAAGTGTGGCGAGATCCTCGCCTTCCGGCATGGCGGAAGATTTTACCGACGTGCGTGTCAGAATAATAGTTTGATTGATTTCTGGAATGGTCAATTCCTGCTTCATCGCGGCCGCAGCCGCGACAAATGCAGGTACACCCGGCGTGACATCATAGGGAATCCCAAGCGCATCAAGCCTGCGCATCTGTTCGGCCATCGCGCCGTAAATTGACGGATCACCGGAATGGACCCGCGCAACGTCATGACCTTTTGCATACGCCGCTTCTATTTCGGCGATGATTTCATTAAGCGTAAGTGCTGAGCTATCAACCAGACGGGCATCTTTGGGAGCTGAGGCGACCACTTCTTTTGGCACCAGAGACCCTGCATAAATGCAGACCGGGCAGCTTTCGATTAATCGCAAACCGCGAACGGTAATAAGATCGGCAGCACCCGGGCCGGCTCCAATGAAGTGAACTGTCACACTTTATTCCTCTATTCAGGCATTTCGAATGCCTGTCAGGTGGCAGACAAGTCAATTGCTTTCAGGTGTTTTTTGGCAAAAGCCCTTCAATATCATTGAAGATCGACTGCCACTCTTCCTGCGTCAGCTCGAAGAAGTTAAAACTCCTGAGCAAAAACGCACCTTCATTGGCAATGAAGGCAAGACGGGCTTTGCGCCCTTCCGGTGTCGTCACATCAAGACCGTCCCATTGCTTACGATACCAGGCACGGGTTTCATTGAGATACTCAGTATTTGGAATAAGGCTGGCCATCATCGCCGCAAAGCGGGAATCGTCTTCAGCATTGCTCTGGCGGGTTATGCCGATATGCGCCGCTATGTGGGAAATCGCGTCGTTCTTATTCTGCTTGCGGGCTGTTACCTGATCATCAAACCGATCGCCCCACCGTTCGATCATCGCTTTCAGAAGCCCATCCTTATTGCCGAAGCAATACTGCACACCGCCCTTGGTGACACCAGATGCCTGCGCGACGGCATCCATAGTCAGCGCGACGATACCGCCTTCTGTCACAATCTTTTCGGCCATATCCAGCACATGGTCGCGATCAATCGAACGCGGACGGCCAGTTTTTTGCAATTTCTTACTTTCCATACGAGCGGATTTATATTATGTCAGCCACCCTGACAAGTTTGAATACGCTCGTATTGAAAAGGTATAATTCGATGTTGCCGCAAAATCGCTGGCTCGTTCTCGCAATCGTTTCCAGCGCGTTGTTCCTGATCGTTGTCGATATGACGGTCCTTTACACGGCACTGCCACGCCTCACCCATGATCTGGCGGCCAGCGCTTCGGAAAAGCTCTGGATCATGAATATCTATCCGTTGGTGGTGGCTGGCCTTTTGCCAGGTCTCGGCACGCTGGGCGATAAGCTCGGCCACAAGCGCATGTTCATGAATGGTCTGGCCGTGTTTGGCCTTGCGTCGCTTTGCGCAGCCTATTCGCCCAATCCCGAAGTCCTGATCGCTGCCCGTGCATTCCTTTCCTGCGGTGCTGCAATGATGATGCCAGCCACGCTGTCGATCATTCGTTTGACCTTTACTGATGAGAAAGAACGCTCGCTTGCAATCGGTATTTGGGCTGCAATCGCTTCGGGTGGTGCAGCCATCGGCCCTGTCGCGGGCGGTGTTCTGCTCGAATATTTCTGGTGGGGCTCAGTATTCCTGATCAACGTGCCCGTTGTTCTGGTGGCTTTCGCTTTGTCCGCCTTCAACCTTGAAAATCGTCCACTCGGCTCAAAGCGCAAATGGGACCTCGTCGGCTCGATCCAGATCATGATCGGCCTGATCGCGCTCACCTATGCCGTCAAGGAACTCGCCAAGCGCGATGCATCCATGACAATTTTCGCAGCAGCCCTCGTCATTGGCCTTATCGCCACGACGGTCTTCGTCCGCAGGCAGCTTACGAGCGCAGAACCGCTGATCGATTTCTCACTGTTCAAGACGAAGCTATTCTCAATGGGCGTGTTCGCGGCCCTTGTCGCATCTGGTTCAATGACTGGTATGGAACTCGTTTTCAGCCAGCGCATGCAGTTGATCGAGGGCATGTCCCCTTTGCAAGCTGGCCTTGTTATCCTGCCTATCCCGCTGGCTGCTTTCGTTGCCGGTCCAATTGCTGGCATGCAATTGCCACGCCTTGGCGCAGGTAGGGTATTGTGGGCATCGCTTGGAATTACAGCGCTTGGCGTGGTGATCTATATCCTGACCTATAAGCTCTCCACCCCGTTCTATCTTGCGGGACTGGCCGTTCTCGGTTTTGGCGTCGGTTGTGCCATGACCGGTGCATCGTCCTCTATCATGGGAAATGCCCCTGCAGAGAAGGCTGGTATGGCAGCGTCTGTCGAAGAAGTATCATTCGAACTCGGCAATGCGCTGGGTGTGACGATTTTCGGCACCATTCTTTCGGCATTCTACACGGCAAGCCTCGTACTGCCGGCAGGCCGAAATATCCCGATCATCGCTCGTGACAGCCTTGATGAGGCATTGCTGGCGGCTCAATCATTGCCACCTGAAGACGCAAGTTTGTTGACCAAACTTGCGGCGTCCTCTTTTGAGAATGCTTATGTCGCAGTGATCTTAGCAACGGCTCTTCTGCTAATCTTTGCGACCATTGCAACTTACATCGTGCAACGCCGCAAAGCCGAAATAGTGTGATTATTAAATCATTTCCAGCAAAAGTGCGAATCGGTTCTGCGTAGGATAACTCGTAAAAACAAATAGTTAGAGCGGTTCCGACGAACTAGTCTTGACTGGATCCGCTTTAACTCGAGCGTGTCGCGCTTAATCGCACCCATGGCGCTCGCTCTAGATTCGTTTAATTGTCGCATGTTCGCGGGGGGCTCAAATGAATCCATTTAACTGCGACATGCTTTAGGCTCGTGTCGCCGCCAACGCTGCGGTGACACGGCCACCTACAGTCTTTTCAACCATAAGCACAGCTTCTGGCCCGGCGGCAGCCAGTGCGGCCGATTCCGCTACACTATGGCAACCGACTGCGGAGAAAGGCACTTTCGACGGGTTCTTGATCCGAGATGTTTCTTCCTCGAGCCTAGCTGCAGCAAAGAAGCGCAAACTACATTCGTAATGCTCTGCAAGAGCCAACCACACCGGCTCACGCCGTTTCGTGTCCAGTGTTGCAATCATATCGGGCTTTGTAACGCCTACAGCCGCTAGAACACTGTCCGCCAATGAAACAAGCTCCTCAAGGTTCACACCCGAGGAGCTGCCCATTCCCAAAAAAATGCGCGTTGCGTCAGAGGCCACAGGGCGATGCTTGCTGCGCCTGACGCAAATCATCAGCCGTGACGCCAAGAACATCGGCAATACGCTTGATCATTGCAGTTTCAGATTGATCAATATGGTTATCGGCGCAGGCAATTCTCATCAAATCGCGCAGCAAGGAAGCACGGCGCTCAGGTGCCATTTCAGCCAACATACTGGCCGCCTGCTTTGTCGTGGTTTCATATCCGAAATCCTTCAGATACTCAGTCACTTCCGGCAATTCCTCTGCCGAAATCCCGAAACTCTCTGAAGCAATCGCTTTGAAAGCTGCGATTTCAGCTGGATGACGGTCGCCATCTGCGAACACCACATGAAGCAGGAGAAGCAATTCCGAAGCGAGAGCCGGATCTTCGGCCACACGCTGCACAGCGCTTTTTTTGCTGAGAAACGCAGAGATGCGTTCGAAAATGCTTTCACTCATGGACTACCGTCTCCCGTATTGCATCAGAGCGTCACGCGCATGTTGGGCGCACAAAGGCAGCTCTAACAGTTTAAATTGTGCAGTAGCAACTTTTTCTAATGATGCCCGAACCAGTAAACAACGCAAGCGTCACGATGCAACAGCCAAGGATTTTCGGAAACGCCTGGAGCACATCCGGAAAAGTGGGAACCGGTTTTCGGACCGAGATGTGCGTAAAACAAATAGATAGAGCATTTCTAATATCAAAGTTCATTGAGTAAGACTCATCGGACTTTGGTTAAGCCCGTGTGGCGATTGAACCTTTTCAAGGCGTGATGCGTCAGCATCTTGAGCCGCCTTGGTATAATGAATAAACTTACCGCGGCTCCAGTTAAGACTGAATCGTTGGAACCGCTATAACTGTTTGTTTTTACGCATTATTCAACGCAAAATCGCTTCGCACTTTTTGTTGGAAATCCTTTAATCCAGAAATGCTCTATGTCGCACTCCGGCTGGCGCAACAGGATTGTCTGTTCTATGTTGCGCCATCTCATCCCGGAATCCCCCCATGCTTGAATTCTTCGACACCTTAACGCTCCTTCTGACAATGGCCGCTTTTATTGCGGGCATCATCGATTCTATCGCAGGCGGTGGCGGGATGATTACGATCCCGGCTTTACTGTTAGCTGGCATTCCACCTGTTGAAGCACTCGGGACAAACAAGCTGCAAGGTCTGTTTGGATCGTCGTCCGCAACAATCGCTTATGCCCGTAAGGGGCACGTGAATATCAGGGAGCTATGGCCGGAAGCTCTCGCATCGCTCATTGGCTCAATCTTTGGCGCATTGCTGGCGACGGTGCTGCCGGTCGATATCATGCGTGCTGCATTGCCAATGCTCTTGATTGCCATCGCAATCTATTTTGCCGTGAAACCAAGCTTAGGCGACGTCGACCGCGCGCGTCGCATCGGTCCATTTCTGTTTGGCGTTACAATTGTCCCGCTGATCGGCTTTTATGATGGCTTGTTCGGCCCCGGCACGGGCTCGTTTTTCATGCTGGCATTTGTGGCGCTGGCGGGCTTTGGCGTCCTGAAAGCCACCGCCCACACAAAGCTACTTAACTGCGCATCCAATGTCGGCGGCTTCGCCACATTTGCACTTGTGGGCGTCATCAACTGGAAAATCGGCATCTGCATGGGCATTGCGCAGTTCATAGGCGCGCAGATTGGCGCAAGCCTTGCCATGAAGATCGGCTCCCGCATCATCAAGCCATTGCTGATTGTCGTCAGTTTAGCACTCGCGGTTCGTCTGCTGATGGACGGAACCAATCCTCTACGCCAATGGCTTGGCCTTTAAACCCGCAACGCTACGAGAACGACGCCACAGCCGATTAGCACAATGCCAAACCAGTTGATGGCCGTCATGCGCTCGCCAAGAAAGGCAGCACCAAACAGCGCAACAAGCACCACCGAAAGTTTATCGACAGGTGCAACGCGCGCTGCATCACCAATCTGTAAGGCGCGGAAATAGGCAAGCCATGACGCGCCGGTGGCTAAGCCCGACAACACAAGAAACAGCCATGACCTTGCGGAAATATCACCGGGCTTTTGCCACTGTCCGGTGATGGTCAGGAACAGGCACAATGCACCGATAATGACCAGCGTACGGACCAGTGTGGCAAAATCTGAATTGATGCCCTGAATACCGATTTTCGCGAAAATCGCGGTCAATGCCGCGAAGACTGCCGACATCAATGCCCAGAATTGCCAGCTCGCTACCATAATCAGAACTCGATACCTTTTTGTGCTCTCACGCCCGAACGAAACGGATGTTTGATCATTTCCATTTCGGTGACAAGGTCTGCCGCTTCGATAAGTTCATCCTTGGCATTGCGGCCAGTGATAATGACATGTTTCATTTCCGGCTTGGCGTTCAGCACATCGATCACTTCCTCAACGGGCAGATAATCATAACGCAGCACGATGTTGAGTTCGTCGCACAACACCATGTCATAGCTTTCATCCATGATCATCGCCTTGGCCTGCTCCCATGCACCGCGCGCCATTTCAATGTCGCGGACACGGTCCTGTGTTTCCCACGTGAAGCCTTCGCCAAGCGCAGAAATCGTCACCTGCTCGGGAAACTTCTCCAGCACCCAACGTTCGCCGGTATCCCATGAACCTTTGACGAACTGAACAATACCTATCTTCATACCATGGCCAAGCGCGCGGAAAACCATGCCAAAACCAGCCGTCGACTTGCCCTTGCCCTTGCCGGTATTGATAATCACAAGCCCTTTTTCTTCAGTCTTGGTGGCCTGTATCTTGTCGCGTGCAACCTTCTTCTTGCGCATTTTATCTGCGTGGCGGGCATTGAGCTCCTCTTCCGTCATCGAAAGAAGTTTTGCAGATTTCTCAGCCATTTAGCACCCTTTCTGGAATCAGTTTCATAAGATTTCCCAACTCAAACCGCGCCGAGTTAGAACGCGGTGCCCAGAAACCACGCTCAATCGCTTCATTGAGTTTTGCGGCTGTCTCGGCAAGCGCCGCAGGATTTTTATCCAGCATAAAATCCTGCACGGCCTTATCAACGATATAGGCTTGATAGACCACCTCGAAATGATGATTGCCGACTTTGCCGGTCGTGGCCGCAAAGGCAAAGAGATAATCAACAGTGGCAGCAATTTCAGCCGCGCCTTTATACCCATGACGCATCACGCCAGCGATCCATTTGGGGTTTGCAGCACGTCCACGCACCACACGCGAAAGCTCTTCTTCCAGTGTGCGGATTACCGGTTTTTCGGGTCGAGAATGGTCATTGTGATAAACCTCCGGCATTGAGCCAGTCAGCTTCTCGACAGTTGCGGCCATTCCGCCTTCAAACTGATAATAATCGTCACTATCGAGCAGATCATGCTCGCGATTATCCTGATTTTGCACCACGGCCTGCACGGAACGAAGGCGCTCTTCAAGAAGCCCCCGCTCGGCCTGCCCGTCTTCGCCAGCGCCATAGGCATAACCGCCCCACACCAGCCAGGCTTCGGCAAGATCGTTGCGGCCAGCCCAGCCTTTTTCATCGATCAATGCCTGCAAGCCCGCACCATAAGCCCCCGGCTTTGAGCCAAATACGCGATAGCCTGCGCGACGCTCTGCCGTCTTTTCATCCGCACCACTTGCAATCAGGCGCTCGCGCTCGGCCATTATCCGTGCAGCAATGGGGTTGTCTTCTGCGTCTTCATCCAGCGCACCGACAGCGCGTACAGCCTTATCAAACAGCGCGATCTGCTCTGGAAACGCATCGCGGAAAAAACCGGAAATGCGCAAAGTCACATCCACACGCGGACGACCAAGCTTCGCCAAAGGCACGATTTCGTAGCCTGTGACACGGCGTGAGGCCATATCCCAAACCGGCTTCACGCCGATGAGCGCCAAGGCCTGCGCAATATCATCGCCGCCCGTGCGCATATTGGACGTGCCCCACGCGGTCAAGCCAAACGAAGTCGGCCATTCGCCGTGATCCTGCGTGTAACGCGTGATCAGCAGTTCTGCAGATTTACGTCCCAACTCCCACGCGGCCGGGGTTGGCACGGCGCGACTATCGGTTGAGAAGAAATTCCGCCCTGTCGGCAACACATCAGGCCGTCCACGCGTCGGCGCACCAGATGGCCCCGGCGGAACAAACCGCCCGGAGATCGCAGACAGAAATCCGTCAATTTCCGAAAGACCGCACGCCACCACCTTGGACCGCAAATGCGTATTGATAGAGTGCAGAACGGCCAGCGTCTCAATCCAATCAGTCGGGCACTCAACTTCGCCAGCAACAAATTGCGCTGCCAGCAGTTCAATGCGTTCGACCGTATCGCCAGCTATACGCCAACTGGCAGGACTTGCCGCGACCAGCAATTCTGGCTTTGGCCCCAACCAGGCGTCAGACATCACACAATCGAGCGGATCAAAACCCTCACCAAGCCCGGCATCACGGGCTATTGCTCTTTGCAGGCTCTGATCGCCGGACAACCCGCCAAGCGAGAGCGGTATGCCGCGCGGCACACGTGCCAGAGCGACCAGAAGATCGGTAAGCAATCGCCCTTCTGGCGCCAGTCCGAAAATATGCAGGCCATCGCGGATCTGCATTTCCTTGAGGTCGCAGAGATAGGCGTCAAGCTTTTGCAGCGCCATGTCTTCATCGTCATGGGCATGAATACCCGCATCACGATCAAGGCCAATATCACGCACCAGATCGAGTATCTGGCCTTTCAGCCGCAAGAGGCGACGCGGATCTACACCCGACGCCTCGTAATATTCATCGACCAGCGCTTCGAGGTCTTTAAGAGGCCCATAGCTTTCCGCACGTGTCAAAGGCGGCGTCAGATGATCGATGATCACAGCACTTGCACGGCGCTTGGCCTGTGTGCCTTCGCCCGGATCATTGACGATAAATGGATAGACATGCGGCATAGGGCCGAAGACCGCTTCGGGATAGCAGTTTTCGGAGAGCGCCAAAGCCTTTCCGGGCAGCCATTCCAGATTGCCATGCTTGCCCATATGGACAATGGCATCGATCGCCGCCACTTCACGCAAATAGGCATAAAAAGCAATATAGCCATGCGGGGGCACTAGATCGGGCGAATGATAGGTTTCCTTCGGATCGATATTATACCCGCGTGCTGGCTGAATGCCGACATGCGTTTCACCAAAGCGCATAAGCGGCAAAGCGAAGGCATCAAGCTCATTCGCGAAATAGGGATCATTCTCCGGCGCACCCCAACGTGTCGTCACTTCATCCTGAATCAAATTGGGAAGCGTTTCAAAGAAGCGCTTGTATTGATTAAGCGAAATGGTTTCGCGGATTTCACGCCCGTCACGTGCGGCGTTGGTTGGGCCAGCCATTAAAGCCCGCATCAAGGCATCGCTATCGGCTGGAATATCACCGACCACATAGCCCTCGCCTTTCATGGCACGCAACACTTCAACCGTTCCCGCAGGCGTATCAAGACCGACGCCGTTGCCGAGCCGTCCATCGCGATTGGGATAATTGGCAAGGATCAGCGCAACACGACGCTCATGCGATTTCTTGCGTTTCAACCGCACCCAACGCGCGGCAAGCTCTGCCACGAAAGCAACGCGGCCTTCATCCGGCTCATGGGTGACGATATTGGCTTCGACCGATGCATCGAATTGCTTCGCAGATTTGAACGAGACGGCGCGAGACAACACACGTCCGTCAACTTCTGGAAGTGCGACATTCATCGCGAGATCACGTGCAAGCAGACCCTGCTGCGATGTCTCCCAGACAGCCTTTGGCGTACCGGAAAAAATCACCTGCAAAACCATATTGCCGCGCTTATCAAGCACAGTCGGCTTACGCTCTGCCCCCGGCGAAGAAATCGCAAAGCCGGTGGCATTGAGCACAATATCCGGCGTGCAATCTTCAAACACCCCATCCACAACTGCAGCAGACAGCCGGTCCTTGAGGCTTGAAACGAAAATCGGCAGCGGATTGAGCCCTTGCGCCTTCAAGCCCTCAACCAAAGCCTCTACCGGCTGCGTCTGACAGCTTTGCACCAGAGCACGATAAAAGATAATTACAGCAACTGGCGCGTCTGCATCCGGCCAATGACGTTTGATGCTATCAAGCGACGACACCGTATCATCCGGCCACCACAGTCCCGCTTTCAGCAGCGGTGCTGCTCCTTCCGGTTTTTCGGAATCTGAAATCAGGGCAGTGCAATAGCTCAGAAACGCGATCGTATTCGCCGTTCCGCCTTCAATCAAATAATGCCAAAGCGCCTCGCGTTCTGCGCTAGACACATTGGAAAACCTGTCCAAACCATAATCGGGCTTGTCATCTCCCGGCAGCACAACAATTTTTGCCCCATGCGCAAGCGCGGACGCATGCAATGCCTCAAGCCCATAAGGCCAGTAAGTCTCGCCGCCTATGATGCGCACCACGATCAGCTTTGCATGGCGCGCCGTGCGCTCCACATAGCTATCAACCGACATCGGATGCGTGAGACTCAAGAAATTGGCGAGTCTCAGACTTGGCCGTATGCTTGGCCCGCCCTGCACAAGCTGATTAGCTTGGGCAAGACTGGCCAATTCGGTGTCGGCAGCGGAAAGGAACAGTATGTCACCCGGCGTCTGGCCAAGATCGATGGCCTCGTTGCCGTCGTTAATCGTACCTTTCTGGGCAAGTAAAAGATGCATGGATTAAGCGGCGTCTTTCACCGCTTCGGCAATTGCCACTTCATCAATGTCATGTAGACCGATGACGACGAGGCGCGTTTTGCGCTCCTCGCCAGCACCCCATGGGCGATCGAAATAATGTTCGATACGCGGACCAACCGCCTGCACAACCAAACGCATCGGCTTGCCCGGTACATCGACAAAGCCCTTAAGACGCAGAACATCGTGATCGGCGATGACAGTCTTTAGCTTTTCTGCAAAAGCCTTTGGATCGGCAACCGATCCGGCCTCAACAATAAAGCTCTCGAACTCATCGTGATCATGCTCATGACCATCAGCATGATGGATTTCATGATGCGATTTGCGATTGGCAATATCGTCTTCCGTGCCCACACCAAGACCGAGCAGTACATCGGCACCGAGCTTGCCGAAACTTGCAGGCACCATGTTGACGCGGCGCGATGAACGCTCTGCCACATCGGCTTTCACCTGATCAAGCTTAGCCGCATCGATAAGATCAGACTTATTTAGAACGATGAGGTCAGCCGCATGAATCTGGTCCTCAAAAAGTTCCTCTAAAGGGCTTTCATGATCAAGAGATTCGTCCGCCGCACGCTGCGCATCGACCTTGTCGTGATCGTCAGCAAAACGACCTTCGGCAACGGCTGCAGCATCAATCACAGTCACCACACCATCGACTGTAACCTGTGTCTTGATTTCCGGCCAGTTGAAGGCTGCGACCAACGGCTGCGGCAGGGCAAGACCCGAAGTTTCAATGACGATATGATCAGGACGATCTGCACGATCCAAAAGCTTGGTCATTGTTGGGATAAAATCGTCTGCCACGGTGCAGCAGATGCAGCCATTGTTCAGCTCAATGATATCTTCCTCGCGGCAAGTCTCGATGCCGCAACCTTTCAAAATACCGCCATCAACGCCCAGATCACCAAACTCATTGATAATGAGCGCAATCCGCTTGCCATTGGCATTTTCCAACAGGTTGCGGATCATCGTTGTCTTGCCAGAACCTAAGAATCCCGTGATCACGGTTGCCGGTATCTTCTGACCATGCATCGAATTATCCCTTCATTTTGAGCGGCAATCCTGCCGCCAGAAAATAAACTTCATCTGCCGCTGTAGCCACCGCCTGATGCAAAAAACCGACATGGTCGCGAAATTCCCGCGCCATACGATTTTCCGGCACAATGCCCAGCCCTACCTCATTGGAGACGAAAGCAACCGGGCCGGAAAGCTTTGGTAGTGTGGCAACGAGAACATCAGTTGCATTCGCGATGTCCTGCTCTGCCATCATCAGGTTGGTGATCCAGAGCGTCAGGCAATCAACCAGCACGAAGCGGTCATTACCTGTATGTTTTTCAAGAGCGCCCACAAGATCAAGCGGCTCTTCTTGCGTTTGCCATTGCGGACCGCGCCGGTCGCGATGCGTTACGATACGGCTTTCCATTTCAGAATCGAACGCACGTCCTGTCGCCAGATAAACAGGCTGAAGCCCGGACGTCTCGACCATTGTCTCCGCAAACGACGATTTTCCTGAGCGGGCTCCGCCAAGAACGAATGTGATTTTCGCATTTTCATTTCCGGGCGAAGCCATGTTTATCAGCCTTCGACTTCCGATTTTGCGTAAGTCTGAATGAACCAGCCAAGTGCCAGGCCGATTACCGCCCACATGAAGAGATTGGTCGCAAGAGACGCGACAGCATATTGCGAGGCAAGCAGCGATGGAATTGGCGAGGAAATATCTTCAGGATGCGGCGCGCCGTAAAGATGCGGCGCAACGATCAGAACCAGACCAAGGATCTTGGAAATGACCTCGCCGCGAAGAACCAGCAAATAAATGCCGACACCGCTCAGAACGACTGTTGAAAGCCACCAGAGCTGACGTTGCGCCAAATCTGCAGCAGGCATAGCCGGCAATTCCGGCGAAAGCCCAAGAGCTGGCAGAAATGCGATCGCAAAGAAACCGGCCATCCCCCAGAAAATGCCGTTTTGCGGCGTGATACGTCGGCCAAGCAGCAATGCAACACCGCCAAGCAACAGCGCAAAGCCTGCGCCCGCGACAAGATTGGCAAGAACCGTGTTGCCGAGACGGCCAAATGGCAGTTCGGCTCCAGCTTCTTCGCCTTCGCTGGCTGCAGGCGCAGCAGCAGCATGATCATGTGGCGCGGCAGCTTCCACATCACCATGGCTATGACCGCCACCGGCGTCTTCATAGGTTTCCGCCTGAATGATCAGCGGCACAGTCTTTAGATACATCGCAGGCGTGACCAAAAGCCCAGCCAAAAGGCCCGCAGCAAGCGTAGCCAACAAATAACGGATCAACATTTCATACCCTCAACAGCAATTTCGCTCAGATGGCCGTCCACCATCGAGCGTTTCAATGCACCAAATCGTACAAGCTTGATCGAGCAGCTTAGTGGCAGGGAAAGCCGTAGGAATGACGCGTGTCATGCGCCGAATCATGCAGCGTATCTGAATGCGCAAGACCGACGCCGTAGATCAGGAACGCGCCGAGCATAAGCGACACCACCGCCGTACCAAGACGAGCAGCAAGGGGTAGAGGGAGGGTAGTTGAAAGTGAATTTTCTTTACGCGCAGCCATGACAACCTCCGTGCAGGCAGCTGGGAAAACCTCCCATGGGGTACGGACACAATGTCCTTCACGCAGCAGGCAGGTCTCCTGGCTCACGGGTCGTAAGGAGTGAAGCACCTTCCCAGAAACCAGTCGATGGTTTCCAGTGGTTGCCGGTTGCCCGGCCTGCCTCATCCCTCTCCGTTCTACAGTCGCGGGGTCGGCTGCGATAAAGACGCCCGATATGGGTCCGTCCGTCGCATTCCCTTTTGGTATTGCCGAGATTCGTCCCGGCAAAAACCTATTGCGTAAAAGGACACTAGGCTTTCGCTATGACGGCGTCAATCGAGTGCGAACAGCCCATCGATATCGAGACACCGCTCCAATCCGTCGGCCAGCTCATCAAGTGCTGCTTCTATGCTCGCGCGATAGTTTATGCCCGAACCACTGACGCCGAGAGAAGCCAGAAACTGGTGTCTGTATGCATCGGCACCGAACACACCATGCAGATAAGTGCCCATGATCCGGCCATTCGCTGATACCGCTCCGTCATCATGGTCATCTATCCGGGCAAACGGTCGAATAATATCTGCGCTCCCCGTGCTGCTTATGCTGCGGCCTATATGGATTTCGTAACCTTCAAGGGCTGTATCAAAAAGCATCGAGCGAGCCGCGACATTGCGCACTACTTTTTCCGGCTCCATGACCGTCTCAACATCGAGCAATCCAAGCCCTTCAATCTCGCGAACCTGCCCTTCGATACCGTCAGGATCACTGATGCGGCTTCCAAGCATCTGAAATCCGCCACAAATACCAAGAACATACCCCCCGCGTCGCACATGAGCATGAAGATCATGCTCCCAACCGTTTTCTCGGAAGGCAATCAAATCGGCTATCGTGGACTTTGTTCCCGGCAGAACGACAAGGCCTGCGTCATTGGGCAAAGGCTGACCAGGCGGAACCATGACAACTTCAACCTGTGCTTCCGCCTTAAGTGGGTCAAGATCATCGAAGTTGGCGATACGCGGCAGCATTGGCACTGCTACTTTCAGCGCCTGGGCATCACCGCGCGTTGCCCGTTCCAGCACGACCGAATCTTCTGCTGGCAAACGCGACACTGCTTTGAGCCACGGGACAACGCCGAAAGAACGCCAACCGGTAAAGTCTGTGATCGCAGTCAAGCCATCATCGAACAGCGAAATATCACCGCGAAACTTATTGATGAGAAACCCACGCACCATCGCACGGTCTTCTTCTGACAAAATTGTGTGCGTGCCGACCAGTGAGGCAATCACCCCGCCCCGGTCAATGTCACCCACCAGCACTACCGGCACATTGGCTTGCGTCGCAAAGCCCATATTGGCGATGTCACCAGCGCGCAAATTGATCTCGGCAGGCGAACCGGCCCCTTCGATCAGCACAAGATCAGCACCGTCGCTGACCTTTGCGAAAGATTCCATCACCGCCGCCATTAGTTGCGGCTTCAACTGTTGATAATAGCGGCCGCGTGCCTCGCCCCGCACCCGCCCCTGAACAATCACCTGACTGCCCATATCGGTCTGCGGTTTCAAAAGAACCGGGTTCATGTGAAAAGATGATGGTACACCGCAGGCCAATGCCTGCAGCCACTGTGCGCGGCCAATTTCGCCGCCATCGTCACTGACGGCTGCATTATTGGACATATTCTGTGGCTTAAATGGCCGGACTATCAGTCCGCGATTGCGAGCAACCCGGCAAAGACCTGCAACAAGCACGCTTTTGCCGACATCCGAACCCGTTCCCTGAAACATGATCGCGCGTGTCATGCCCCGTGCCTATCCCAAGTTTCTACGACTGGCAATCGCTGCTCCTTTCCGCAAGTTTATATGCAAAAATGCGCATCCGATTATTACAAAAGTGAGCAACATTATTCCAATAGGGCGTTGGCAGTCTGACAAGGTTGTGGTCTAGTCGCCATAGGAAGCGCGGTGCTCATAGGGAGGAAACCATGGATACGGCGGACCAGAATCAATTCGAACTCAACGAAGACCAACTCGCTATTCAGGAGATGGCGCGTGGTTTTGCTGCCGATTTTGTAGCGCCTCATGCGCTGCAATGGGATCGTGACAAACACTTTCCCATAGACGTCATTAAAGAAACCGGCCCTCTGGGGATGGGCGGCATTTATGTCCGCGACGATGTTGGCGGCTCAGCGCTCAAGCGCTCGGATGCAGTCCTTATTTTTGAGGCTTTGGCCGAAGCTTGTCCTGCTTTTTCAGCGTTTATTTCCATACACAATATGGCTGCATGGATGATCGACACATTTGGCGATGAAAACCAGCGCCAGATGTTCCTGCCCAAACTTACATCTATGGAAACCCTCGCAAGCTACTGTCTTACCGAGCCTGGTTCCGGTTCCGACGCAGCAGCCCTTCGCACGCGTGCCGAGCGCGACGGCGACCACTATGTCATCAACGGAACCAAGCAGTTCATTTCGGGCGCAGGCGCGACTGACCTTTACGTAACTATGGTGCGTACCGGGGAGGACGGCCCGAAAGGAATTTCCACTCTCGTTGTGCCGAAAGATGCACCCGGCCTGTCTTTTGGAGCAAACGAGCACAAAATGGGCTGGAATATGCAGCCCACCCGAACAGTCATCTTCGATAATTGCCGCGTTCCGGTCGCCAATCGTTTGGGCGATGAAGGTACTGGCTTCAAGATTGCGATGGCCGGACTTGATGGCGGAAGGCTGAACATCGCTGCTTGCTCGCTGGGCGGCGCGCAATCAGCTCTTAATAAGGCACTTGATTATTCAGGCCAGCGCAAAGCATTCGGCCAGACGATTGATCGTTTTCAGGCATTGCAATTTCGGCTTGCCGACATGGAAACAGAGCTGTCTGCGGCACGCCAGCTCCTTTACACCGCCGCGAGCAAACTCGACCGCAAAACCCACGATGCAGGCAAATGGTCCGCTATGGCTAAGCGTTTTGTGACAGACACAGGCTTTGATGTCACCAATGATGCGCTGCAGCTTTTGGGCGGCTACGGCTATCTGCACGATTACGGCATCGAAAAGCTCGTCCGCGATCTGCGCGTTCACCAGATCCTGGAAGGCACCAACGAGATCATGCGCGTTATCATCGCGCGCCAGATGATCGGACGCTGATACATATACTTTAGAGCGGTTCCAGTTGGGACTGAATCGTCGGAACCGCTCTAACTTTTTGTTTTTACGCATTATCCAATGCAAAACCGCTTCGCACTTTTGGCTCAAATGCTTCTAAGGAGGAAATCATGGCCACTATCGCTTTCATCGGCCTCGGCAATATGGGCGGTCCAATGGCCGCAAATCTGGTGAAAGCCGGGCATCAAGTTGTTGGCTTCGATTTATTGCCCGCGCATCTGGAAGAAGCGAAAGCGAACGGCCTTTCAATCGCCGCCAGCGCAGCTGAAGCCGTCGCTGATGTCGACGCGGTCATCACCATGCTGCCTGCGGGTAAACATGTTCTTTCCGTTTATGAAGACATCGCGCCTAAAGCCCGAAAAGATTCAGTTTTCATCGATTGTTCGACAATTGATGTTGATTCGGCGCGCAAGGCCCATGAGATCGCAGCCAAACACGGGCACCTTTCCGTTGATGCACCCGTATCGGGCGGAACAGGCGGAGCTGCAGCAGGCACCCTCACCTTCATGGCAGGCGGCAGAGAAGGTGCATTTGATAAAGCAGAGCCAATTCTCAAACCTATGGCTGGCAAAATCGTGCATTGCGGTGGCGATGGTGCGGGACAGGCAGCCAAGATCTGCAACAACATGATCCTCGGCATTTCCATGATTGGTGTCAGCGAGGCGTTTGTTCTGGCGGAAAAACTAGGCCTTTCCCATCAGGCGTTATTCGACGTGGCCTCAACTTCGTCAGGTCAGTGCTGGTCGCTGACAACCTACTGCCCGGTACCCGGCCCAGTGCCAACCTCGCCAGCCAATCGTGATTACAAACCCGGCTTCGCCGCAGCGTTAATGTTGAAAGACCTGAAGCTTTCACAGGAAGCCGCAAAAAGCTCTGGTGCAGCCACCCCCTTGGGTGCACACGCGGAAGAACTGTACAGCCGCTTTGACAAAGACGGTCATGGCGGAGAAGATTTTTCCAGTATCATCAACTTTCTACGCGCAACCAAAACTGGAGACTGATGCAGTTTTTCTCCGGAAAAGCGAAAAAACTCGCTTTGTTTAGATTTGCTTAAGTATCTGATAACCGTCCGGTAACGATGTTGGGCTAAAAGGGAGCAAGAGACGGGTTAAACCTTCTCGATGCTCCGGATTTGGTACTGCGTACCGGAGCTTCAGTCTCTCCCGCCTGTGTATTGTTTGGCGGGAACGCCATGCGTTTTTGGCAAGACCGTGCACCTGACGAGGCAGCGCGGTTTTTGCCATTGTTATTAATCATAAATTATACGTGATTTTTGCATAAGAATTAGCTGCTTCGATTGAATTAAGGCCATAATCCTGTGAAAGCTAACCGCTGCTTGCTAGCCGAACAAAAACCTTATTCTTTCTGGGACCTATAGATTTTGAATACAACAAAACCAATAACGGCGAATTCAGCCGGAAAAAATACCTTCGGTCTGCCGACGGCAGTACTATTTGTCCTTTGTTACTTCGCTTTTCAGGCGGTTTTGGTAACGTTTGTGTCAAATGGTGCAGGCCTTGATGATGCCGAGCAACTCGCCAATATTGGTTATCTTGATTGGGGATATGGCGGCTCGCAGCCTCCGCTCTATACATGGATAACAAATATCGCTGCCTCGGTGCTAGGCACCTCGATGCTGACACTGCAAATCGTCAAATTCGGCATGCTTGCAAGCTTGTTCCTCAGCGTGTTCGGCGCAATGCGTCTGCTGGGTTTCTCGCGCGTTGTTGCATCCGCATCAATGCTGGGACTGTTTCTTGTTCCGCAGATCGGCTGGGAATCACAGCGGGCACTAACGCATTCCATCGCAGGCACAGCAGGGTGTGGTTGGGCCTTTCTGGCTTTCGCATGGCACGTGCGTTCCCGTCATGTGGGCTCGGCAGCCGTACTCGGAATTACCATGACGGCGGCCATTCTGGGCAAATTCAATGCATCGATTTTCGTTGTCATGCTGATTGCCACCGGTCTGTCTGTTCCCGAATATAGAAGAATTCTGCTTTCCAAGCTGTCGCTCGTCACAATCATTGCTTTCGGCATTTCCTTTGCGCCGACTGGTTTGTGGATGCTGGCGCATAAATCAAGCGTCATTGCACGATCTGCCAAGCTGCAAATCGGCGCTTCCGGTGATCTTTTCGCTGATCGTTTGCACGGCGTTGGCAGTTTCGTTGAAGCAGCATTTCTGTTTTCAATCGTAGCGCTCGCGATTGCTGGCATTATCGCACTTATACATTTCAAAGAACGTACATCGCCGCCAAAACCATTCACACCCGGCGAAACATTCATGCGTCACCTACTGGTGATCGGTATGTTGATCGTGCTTTTTGGCGTGGTTGCTGCAGGCGTCAACAACATTAAAGATCGCTGGCTGCAACCCGTGCTGTTCTTGTTGCCTGCAGCGACCGCCGCCTGGTTTTCGCATTATCGCACCGGCAGTAATGCCCTAAGAGATTTTGCGAGGGTCAGCGTTGTTGCGGCACTGATCGTGCCGCCAATTCTTGCCTATTATCTGACATATGGCTCAAGCACGCCGCCTTATGGACAACTGGAATATCAGCGGCTTTACGATGAAGTGAAGCATCAGGGTGAGTTTAAGACAATACTTACGGATAATGCCCAGATACCCGGGAACTTCCGCCTGTTCGATCCATCGCTTCAGGTCATCCATCCTGAAACGCCTTTTGGCGCAGCAAATGCGGCGAGACCTACGTTGGTGATGTGGTTTGGAGATGCAACGCCTAACGAGCGCATAGAAGCGCTTATCAATGAAGCGCAGATCAAGATCCCTGAAACAGGAATCACAACAACTAAGATCGCATACAAAACCCGCCCGGATATGAATATAACCGTGAGTTATTTCTTGCAGAATTAACGCGTTTCTAGGAAAAGTGCGTGGCAGTTTTGTTTGAGACAAATGCTCAAAAACAAATAGATAGAACGCTTCCAGAAATTCAATCTTAACTGGAGCCTATCAAGAAAATGGTCCGGGTAACGAACCCGGACCATTTTGCTTTATTCCACTGTTTCCTGCACAGCATGTGCTGTGCCTTTAACGTCGCGCCCAACGCCGCGCACGGTATTCGCGCAAGATGCGAGCGTGAAAGCACAAAGAACGATTGCAACGGGGACAATGCGGGATAGCTTCATAACAGTCTCTCCATTGAGATAAGCAATTCAACCATATATGCCTCCCAAACTACCTGACGTGAGTTGCCCGGTATTCTGGCGGTGAAGCCGTTAGTCGGCTGTCACATAAGAAACTAGCGCAGGTTTATTCGCTGGCAAGAGAATGAATGGGCAAAACCTCCCAAGATTTGTGTACCCGCTCACGTATTACGAAAAGTATCGAAACGACCGCTACGGCGATAGGCTTCGAATACATTGCGCAAATGTTCGGCAACCACTTGGATATGCTGTCGCGCATCAGGCTTGATAATCATCCCAAGCTGATAACGTCCAAGCTGCGGAAGATCATGTTCGGCGCCTAGCGCAACAATCCCCTCACCAAGCAAAGTTTTCCCGAAAGGCGCAATCGCAAGATCAGCCATGATCGCAGCCCGCTGGCCTGTTGAGTGAGAGCTCATATAAGCGATGCGGTAAGGACGGCCAGACTTCTCAAGAGCTTCCAGAGCATTTCCCCGCCAAGCACAGCCCTCTTCCCATATCGAAAGCGGTAACGGATCACGGCGATAGGCGGTGCCGCATTTGGCTCCAGCCCAAACCAGTTCCTCATCAAGCAATACTTCGATATCGCCTTTGCTTGGAACCGTATGCGAAAGATTGATCAGCGTCACATCCAGACGACGTTCGTCCAACCGCTTGCGCAAATTGCTGCTCTGATCAATCACCACATCGACAGTCACGCCCGGATGGGTTTCAGCAAAGCGCTTCAAAACGAGCGGCAACACGCATTCCCCGATGTCATCCGGCGAACCGAGCCGAACCACGCCTGTAACGGTCGGGGCCACAAATTTTGCCACTGCTTCGCGATTGAGAGCAAGCAAACGCCGTGCATAGCCAAGCAGCACTTCGCCGTCGCTGGTCAGTGTCACAGACCGAGCGTCGCGCTCAAAGACCGCAACACCGAGTTGTTCCTCAAGTTTCTTGATTTGCATCGAAACGGCTGAAGGCGTGCGAAACACCACATTTGCCGCCGCCGAAAAGCTGCCCGTATCTGCAATGGCTGCAAATGTACGCAGCACATCAATATCGAGCATAGGCAGTGGATGCTGAACCGGCGCTGTCATAATGGACTCCGCTTTTTGTTAGTTCAATTTTTCTGATGTTATACCTTTCTATATTTCGTTTGATTGAACGTCAAGACGGAAGCACACTCTCTAACAATTGAGATCACTCTGACTGCAACAACCGCTCGATCTCTATTTTTGATCAGGAGAACGAAAATGAGCATTCAATGTGAAGTGGTGCAGGAAAGAAATACATCAAACCTGCCAGCATTTCTAAGTCGCTTGGAGCAGGCTCGTACGGCAATCGTGCAATTGTACGCCACATGGGCTTATCAACGCCGTATCACGCGCAGCCGTCGTGCGCTGGAAGCACTACCCGAACATATCCTGCATGATATCGGCTGGCCAAACGTTGATGACCGCCTCCCAGGCATACCAAAAAAGCCTTCCTGACAGGGGCGCGAAAAGGCAATTGAGGGCAGGATATGCCCTGCCCTCAATTTAGCGACATATAGGTGCCAATATACGGCAGGCATTTAGCCGCACTATGCAATCTGAAAGTTCTATGTCTCAATATATCTATCCTGTTTGCGTCATAGCCTACCCCCTATAAATCCGGGCTGGAGCGACAGGATAACCGGTCAAAATGCGACCGGGTGACTGGGCCTGAACGAGGTTCCAATGTCATGACGGAGGCACAAAGCCTGGACTGCGTCGGGAACCGCAGTAAAGGCTTTCGAGAATGGGAACGATCAGGCTATGAATCAAGCTTCATCGATTAAGCGGTCTATTGTTTTTTTTCTGGTCCCTGACTTCTCGATGATCGCATTCGCGACAGCGATTGAACCGCTGCGTATTGCTAATCGAATGCTGGGCTATGAGGCCTATCGCTGGCGGCTCACCTCCACCGATGGCAAACCGGTTAAAGCATCCAATGACGTGGAGTGCGCGGTCAATGCGTCGCTGGAAGATGAGCGCCGCTTTTTGCAGCGCGAACAACGCCCATCCATGGTGTTTGTCTGCTCCGGCGTCTTTGTCGAAGAATTCCGCAACAAGTCAGTCTTCGCGTGGCTCCGAGAGGAATATAACCGCGGCGTTGCGGTCGGCGGTCTTTGTACCGGGGCGCACATTCTTGCGGCAGCCGGCCTTCTTTCCGGCAAACGCTGTGCCATTCACTGGGAAAACCTGCCCGGCTTTTCAGAAGCCTTTCCAAAGGCCGAGGTCTATGCCGATCTCTTCGAGGTCGACAGCAACATCTACACATGCGCAGGTGGAACGGCGGCGCTCGACATGATGCTGAAGCTTATCGGCGATGATTTCGATGATAATCTGGTCAATCGAATTTGCGAACAGGCTCTCACCGACCGTGTCCGTAATCCGCATGATCGTCAGCGTCTGCCGCTGCGTGCACGTCTCGGTATTCAGAATTCGAAGATACTCACCATCATCGAAATGATGGAGGCCAATCTTTCAGAACCGGAAGCGCTTATCGACGTGGCCCATAATATTGGCCTATCGCGTCGCCAGGTCGAACGTCTCTTCCGTCAGGAAATGGGCCGTTCCCCCGCGCGCTATTATTTGGAAATACGCCTCGACAGAGCGCGTCATCTGTTGCTGCAATCATCCATGCCAGTGGTCGAAGTGGCGGTCGCGTGTGGCTTCGTTTCCGCGTCGCATTTTTCCAAGTGCTATCGTGAACTTTATGGACGTTCGCCGCAGCAGGAGCGAGCAGATCGTAAAATGCTCGTCGCAGCTTAACCACCATTCTTGTCTCAGAAGCCGCATCTTTCATGACGCGGCTTTTCTTTTAAAATCATACAGATAATCCTACACCCTGATTCAAATCGTCAGCTTGACGTATGATTAGATCAGCGCATTCTAATCAATGTGTAACAACCAATAAGCTTCGGTCGCCTCACGCCGTTATTATGTCGTAGAATGACAATTGTCGGCCAATGCCAACCACTATGATTCCGTCAAATACAAAATGGGATCGCATAAAATGGCAGAGTTTCCTAAGAAGGCCAAAGTAGTCATTGTCGGGCTCGGCGGTATTGTTGGCGCGTCGGTCGTTCATCACCTGATTGAGCGTGGCTGGGACGATATCGTCGGTATCGATAAGTCCGGCATCCCCACCGATATTGGCTCCACAGCGCACGCATCCGATTTCTGCTATGCGACCAGTCATGATTTCCTGTCGTGCTGGACGACGCTCTACTCCATCGATTTCTACGAAAAGATGGGCCATTACGCCCGCGTCGGCGGTATTGAAGTCGCGCGTGTTGGCGACGATTCCCGCATGGAAGAGTTGAAGCGCAAGGTGGCTTCGGGCAAAGCCTTTGGCACACGCGCCCGCCTGATGGAACCATCGGAGGTCAAAGAGAAGTTCCCTCTTATTGAAGAGAGTCTCGTTCAGGGCGGCTTGTGGGATCCGGATGCAGGTCTTGTCATCCCTCGCTCACAAACAGTAGCAGGCAAGCTGATCGATCAGGCTGAAGCTGCAGGCAAACTGCAAAGCTTTGCCAACACCCCGGCGCAGTCGCTCATTGTTGAGAATGGTCGCATTAAGGGCGTCGTCACACATCGCGGTACGATTGAAGCCGATTACGTCGTCATCTGCGCAGGTCTTTGGGGCCGTCTTATTGCTGAAATGGTCGGAGAAGACCTCCCGGTCATGCCAATTGACCATCCACTGACATTCTTTGGCCCTTACAATGAATTTGCCGGAACCGGCAAGGAAATCGGCTGGCCGCTTCTGCGCGATCAAGGCAATTCAGCTTATATGCGCGATACAGGCGACCCGAAGACTGCCGAAGGCGGTCAGATCGAATGGGGCTATTACGAGGAAACCAATCCGCGCCTCTGCCATCCACGTGATCTTCTTGAAAAGCATGAAGCGCGTCTGTCGCCATCACAGCGCGATCTCGATATGGAACAAGTTCTCGAACCGCTTGAACGCGCAATCGAGTTGACGCCGATCCTTGGAGAACTGGGCTATAATGAAAGCCACTCTTTCAATGGTTTCCTGCAGGTGACAACTGACGGCGGTCCATCTATGGGCGAAAGTCAGATGGTGCGCGGCCTTTGGTATGCGGTTGCCATCTGGGTCAAGGACGGACCCGGCATGGGCAAGCTCATCGCCGATTGGATGACCGATGGCCGTACTTCCATCGATCATCATGCCATCGATTATTCGCGCTTCTATCCGCATCAGTTGACCGAGCAATTCATCTGGGATCGCTGCACCGAAACCGCGATGAAGGTCTATAACCCAGCAGTCCATCCGCGAGAGCCATTCTCCAAGGGGCGTAATATTCGCCGCTCGCCATTCTATGAACGCGAGAAGGAACTTGGCGGCCATTTCATGGAGCTTGGCGGCTGGGAGCGTGCACACGGCTATGCTGCTAATGAACATCTACTGGAAAAATACGGCGACCGCATTCCGGTACGTGAAAACGAATGGGACAACCGCCATTTCTGGCGCGTTTCCAACGCCGAACATCTAGCTCTGAGCGACGATTGTGGCATCATCAATCTTTCGCATTTCGCCATGTATGACATTGAAGGTCCAGATCATGTCGAACTGATGGAATGGCTATGTGCCGCAAAGATCGGCGGCGATACCAATATCGGAAAAGGCATTTACACCCACTTCCTCGACGAGGAAGGTATGGTGCGTGCCGACTTCACTGCGATCCGCATGGCTGACCGTATCCGCATGATCAACGGCGCCGATGCTGGTCCGCGCGACTTCCATTACATGCGTCGCGTAGCCGAAGATAAAGGCTTTGATGTTACCATCACTGATGTAACGGAAAAATACGTCACCATCGGAATCTGGGGACCGAATGCCCGCGACAATCTCAAGAAGGTTGTCGAAAATCCTGAAGGTCTTGATCTCGAAAACTTCCCATTTGCGGCCATCAAGCCGATCCGCATTGCAGGCAAAGACGTAACCGCGTTCCGCATTTCCTATGTTGGCGAACAGGGCTGGGAATTGCATATGCGCTATGAGGACGGTCTTGCCATCTGGGACGCGCTGCGCTCCACCGGCGCAATCGCCGTGGGCGTTGAAACCTATGCCAATACGCGCCGCATGGAAAAAAGCCTTCGACTTCAGAATGCAGACCTGCTCACCGAGTATAATTTGCTCGAAGCGGACCTCGCACGCCCAAAGGTCAAGGAAGCTGACTTCAGCGGTAAGGCCAAACACCTTGAATACAAGGCTCGCGATCATCAGCCAGCTATGCTCTGCACGCTGGTTATGAGCGAGAACGTCGATAAAAAGGGTGTGGCTCGCTACCCGGTCGGTATTCTACCGGTTATGGACCCTGAAACCGGCGAAACACTAGTCGATGAACTTGGACGCCGTTCGTTCACCTCATCCATTGCTTACGGCCCGACCATCGGCAAGAATATCGCACTTGCTTATCTGCCTTGGTCCTATTGTCAGGAAGGCCGCAAGCTCGACGTGGAATATTTCGGCGAGACCTACCCCGTCGAAGTCGTGTCGATTGGCTACAAGCCGCTTTACGACCCAGAAAGCCTCAAGCCGCGTAGTTGATAAAAAATCCGGGGCAATACCCCGGCTTTTTCAATTTCTTATGCCAATATCCGCTAAGTGGGACTCAGAGGATATTGGTTAAAGCAATTCCAGCAAAAGTGGGAACCGGCTTTGCATTCGGAAATGCGTAAAAACAAATAGTTACAGCAGTTCCAACGATTCAATATTAACTGGAACCGCTGTAAGCGCGTGTGGCAATTGAACATTTTCAAGACCTGATGCGCCAGCGTCTCAGCGTCTTGGTATTACGATCAGCTTACTGGATAGTCACTTTGCCCCCGGAAATCGTAATCGTTTCGTCGCCCTTCAGCGCCTCACGATCACCATTCGGGAAGGTTACAAAGCAACCACCGCTGCAAAAATCTACTGTTTCGCCCGGTGCAACAAGCATTTCACGTTTGGAAGCGCCCTCGGTGACAACGATGGTCTGTGCTGAGCTGTCGTTATTGGCAACAGTCGCAGCATAAAGGCTCGGTATGGAGAACGAAATCGCGAGCATTGCACCAAATGCGACCTTGCCAGCATAATTGATCTGAGTTCTGTTCATATCGTTTCCCCTGCTCCGCTACACTTCGAACATTCGAGCCAGATATCGGCTTTATTGCTCCGAGACAGTGCGCCTGTCCCTTTTCACGATCATTTATAAAGCTTCAAAACTGAACTGCAACTGAACGACATGTTCATAAATTGCATCTGTTTATTCAGACCTTGTCATCGTGCTCTGGCTTATCAGCCTTTTCTGGCCCCGATGGCTTTTCCTTTCGCTTTTTTGCAGCGCCCGGGACATCTTTATTAACCAGCTCGGACAGTTTCTCTATTTCAGAAACTCCTAGCACCAGATCAGTGGAAGATGAAGCCAGCTGGATGCCTTCAGCATGGAATCGCTCAACAATCTGGAATCGCAACTCGTTTTTGATACCACCCGTCGATGTAATATCTGCAACATGCGCATAGACATCGAAGATCATCAGCGAGTCCGTCATGCTCTGAAAGGCTACGAACGGCTCCGGATTTTTCAGGATCGACGGATGGCTGCGGATAATTTCCAGCAGCAACGTGTGAACGCGACGCGGCTCGTCCGTATAGGCTGCCTGCACGTTGATATCGATACGTCCGAGCTTATTGCGAAGCGTCCAGTTACCGACGTTGCCATTGATAAGGGTTGAGTTAGGAACAACGATCGATTGCTTTTGGAACGTCTCCACTTCCGTCGCACGAACACTGATCTTTTTGACGATACCACTGACGGTTCCCGCTTCAACCCAGTCACCAACCTTGAACGGCCGCTCAGCCAGTAAGATCAGACCGGAAACAAAGTTCTGGACGATATTCTGAAGACCAAAACCGATACCAAGCGACAGACCACCAGCAATCAGTGCGAGGCTGGAAAGATTGAAGCCTGCCGCAGAAACGGCGACAAGAGCTGCAAGAACCAACCCGACATAGCCGATCACTGTGCGGATCGAATTGCGCACACCGGAGTCAACGCGCCCGCGTGCCATGACACTGTTGTCGAGCCAGTTCTGGAACCAGCGCGTCATCAGATAGACAAGGACGAAAAGTGCGATACCCGTGAGAATCCCCATCAGCGAGATGGAAATATTTCCGATCTGGAAGCCCGTCATCAGATTGTAGAAGGTGCTTTTCAGCTCTGACCACTGGAAACCGAACTGCATAAGCACAAGCGGTATACCGACCAATGCCACGACAAAATTGATGAGAATGCCAACCGCAAGCCCGATCTGGTCGAGAGTCGCTTCATCAAAATGAAAGCGATCGCGCATCACTCGCCCTATCGGGCTGGAAGCAAAAGCCTGCTCTTCCGAAATGGCACGTCCTGTAAGGAAACCGAGATACATGGTCACGAGGAAAGCGCCGGTTACGACAATCTGCTGCGCTGCAAAGCGGGCAAGACCGATAAAACCGAAACCCGCAGCGAAGATTGGCAGCAGACCCAGGATAATCAGGAAAATCCGAAATGCCTTCGGCCAAGGGCGAACGCCCTCTTCACCGTTTCTCTCAATAGGCTTCAACAGCGCTATGATCAGTATCAAAACGCCAATTACCACAGTCGAAAGCAGGCTTTTTGCCATCGTCAGTGAAAGTGGCGAGGAAAGGATTTGATTGACCTTGCCAAAGAACGAGTCGAGCCCGTTGATCAGCGCCATACCAGTAATCAGCCAGACAAGAACCCGGCCCGGACGGGGGGCTACAGGAACCAGTCGCCACGCGGGTGTGTAGGGGCTGATACAGGCAAACGCGAGCCGGCTAATGAAGAAAACAATGCCGAGAACAATAAAGAGCGACTGTAAAAGTGCTGCTATATCAGGTCTTAAGACATTGAAGTAATTGAGAAAGAAATATGTTGTGGCGAGGAAAACACCAACCGCACCCGATGGGATAGCTGTTGACCAGAAAGCCACGGACAGGCGGCTCAGATAGGATGGCGCTTCAATTGTCGGATCGCGCTCATAGAGAGAACCAAGCATACGGCGCGCGCCAAGCTGGATGATCAATGCCGCGACGAATGCAAAAAAAGCCGCGGCAAGAAACGAGTTCAGCTTGAAGGTTGAAACGAAGCGCCACCATGATTTTACAATGCTCCACAGCGAAACCATCTGGTCGCCCGCAGCGGATGTAACTTCCGTACCAAGCGTCAGGTCGAGGCTGACCCGCTGAGAGAGTGTCTGTGCAAACAAATCACGGCGCATATTGCCGATTTTTGCCGACATCTGATTGACTGATAGCGATGCATCCTCGGTCTCGCCGATGACTGCATTGATTTCGGCTTTTTCAGCAGCCAAGCGCGCACGCTCTTCTGCAACAATGGTTGGCTCTGCTGGTTGATCACCCGAAGGAGCCGCACCCAATTGCTCAAGCCGCGTGTTAATTTCGGTCAGACGCGGACGAAATGCTACGCCTGCATCAAGCAGTTTCTTGGAAAGACCATCAAGCTGCAGCTTGAGATTGGCCAGCGTTTCATCGCTGGTGGATGACTTCTGCAACTGATCATTGATGGTTTTCGTCTGCTGCTTGAGATCGTTGATGATCGGCTTTTGCTGCTGCACCACGCTGGAGACTGGTATGCTATTTGCAGTTGGCGCGGGGACGGCCGCTGCCGGAACAGGAGTTTCAGGGGGAGCCGACTGTTGAGCAGCAGGCTGAACCGGTTTCGGTTTGTTATCCTGAGCAAAAGAACCGTCCAGCGCCCCAAGCGACACAGCAAAAGCGGACAATGCAAATGCAATGGCGCGGAACGTCGGTAAATATGCCAATTTGAACTCTGCCAATTTCACGATCACTGTTTCTACATAAGGCTCGTTAAAGCGGAAGCAAGCCTTACAACATCCGCCTGAAAATCTAAATTTGTTTTATAGACGAACGAACGTTTCTGTTGGTGATCTCGGCCCTTGCTCACCTGCTAATTCACACCGTACCGCAAGCCGCCATTCAAAACGACACACTGAACTCGACAAAAATAGATTCCAATTTGTGAATCGATGCTGTAGGTGTCAACGCTAAGTCCCGAGAAGAATACAAAATTTTTGAATCGGGCTTTGCATAAAATCGAATAACTAGAGTGGCTTAGACCGATGGAAAACCACTCTGGCACTGGCTAATTTCTGCGGAAAGACTGTAGAGGAAAGTCCGAGCGTTTTGATTAAGGGCACAAACAACAAGGATCAGCACACTGATCGTCATCGTCAGCATGGTTTCATGCTGTTCGTGACGTGCGTCCTGTCGTTTGCAGCCTTTATGTTTGCTGTGGACCTTTCTGCACTCGGTAATGAAGCCTCCCGCAATACGCCCAAAAGCATGGCCGCGCAGCAGGTTGCTGATGCACCTGCTATACCTGCTCGTCAACAATCGACGCCTGTACCGCAGCCAATGCGCGCCGTTCTTGCAGAGGCAATTGCAGCAAAAATCAAAGCAGCATATCCTGATGGAAATGGTGCAGGCCTATCGGTACTGCCGAGTGATCTTGCATTCTTCGACACAAAGCCTGTCGAGGCTGCAATCACAAACACGATTTTGAGACTTTCACGAGGCACACATGCTTCGGTTCGTGCACCACCCGTGAGTGCCTGAAAGATCGTCCTTGAGATTGGCATTGACCAGTCCTGAATCACTTACGAAAAATGCGTTTTATGCTTTTGTATTTAATACGAAATTTGAAGCGCTCAATATCCGGAATTTCAACTCATGCGTACTTCTAAATGGGTCGCTGTGCTTTATGGCCTGATCGTTTTGATCGGCGTCATTATCGCCTTGCCCAATTTCTTCACACAGCAGCACCTTGACGCGATGCCGTCCTGGTTCCCGAAACGACAAGTTACGTTGGGCCTCGATTTGCGTGGCGGCTCGTATCTCGTCCTTGAAGTGGATGCAGCTGGTCTCAAAAAAGATCGTATGCGAGCACTTCTTGACGACGCGCGCGGCAAGCTGCGTGCGGAACGCATTCAGCCGCAGTCGATCCGCGCCGTTGGTGATTCCGTCATTGTGACTATCCCTGACGCCGATCAGCGTGCAAAAGCTGACACTGCTCTCAAGACACTGATTTCGCAGGTTAATACGAGCGGTTTCGGCGCAGCGATCAACGATATCGATGTCGCGTCCAGCGACAATCAGATCCGCCTGACGCTGACACAGGCTGGCTTCAGCTATCGTCTTGATTCAGCGCTTCAGCAAAGCCTTGAAATCATCCGCCAGCGTGTGGATCAGGTTGGCGTTGCCGAACCTTCGATCCAGCGCGTGGGCTCTGACCGTATCGTCGTTCAGCTTCCAGGCCTTCAAGATCCGGCACAGCTTCGCCAGCTTCTCGGAAGCACGGCGAAAATGAGCTTCCACATGGTAGCGGACGCAAATCCGAATGATGCACCGCCGCCTGGCGTCAGCATTCTGCCGGATTCAAAAGATCCCAACATCAAATACCCGATTGAAGATCAGGTTGCCCTGTCCGGCGAGCGTCTGACCGATGCGCGTGCAGGATTTGATCAGCGTACCAACGAACCAATCGTTTCCTTCCGCTTCGACAGCCTTGGCGCACGTCAGTTTGCGGATATTACGACTAAGAACGTCAATCGGCCTTTTGCGATCGTTCTTGACGGCAAGGTGCTAAGCGCGCCGGTCATTCGTGAGCCAATCACGGGTGGTAACGGCCAGATCAGCGGTAGCTTCACAGTTCAGGACAGTGTTGTTCTCTCTGCACTCTTGCGCGCAGGCGCTCTACCCGCTCCACTTACCGTCATCGAAGAACGCACCGTTGGTCCCGACCTTGGTGGCGACGCCATCAAGATGGGTCTGATCACTGGTATTGCTGGCTTTATTCTGGTCGCAATCTTCATTCAGCTTCTTTATGGCGTTTGGGGCTTGATCGCCAATGTGGCGCTCCTGCTCCACACGCTGCTGACCTTTGCAGCATTGAGCCTTATCGGCGCGACGCTGACATTGCCCGGTATCGCCGGTATCATTTTGGGTATCGGAATCGCGGTTGACGCGAACATTCTTATTAACGAACGTATTCGGGAAGAAACGCGCAAAGGCCTTGGCGCGATGGCTGCCCTTGACCGAGGCTTCCATAGCGCTTTCGCAACAATCGTTGACTCCAACGTTACCTCGCTGATTTCGACCTTGCTTCTCTTCATGTTCGGCACAGGTCCGGTACGCGGCTTCGCTGTCGCCATGATGCTCGGTATCGTGATTTCGATGTTCACCGACGTGACGCTGGTTCGTATGGCGATGGGGTGGTATGTCCGCCGTCGTAAACTCAAGGTGCTTCACATCGAGCCACTGGTAAAGATTGCACCTGAAAACCCGAACTTCCGCTTCATGAATGCGCGTTTCTTCGGTATCGGCGTCTCCATTGTCTTGTCGATTGCTTCGATCGTGCTCTTCTTCAAGCCGGGGCTGAATTACGGTATCGACTTCAAGGGCGGTATTCAGGCAGAAATCACCACCTCACAACCAGCCGATCTCGGGCAGTTGCGTGAAAAGCTCGGTGGACTTGGCCTTGGTGAAGTTGCCCTGCAATCTGCCGGCAGCCCGAATGATGTGTTGATCCGTATTCAACGTCAGGATGGCGGCGAAGAAGCGCAGACAGTCGCAGTCAACAAGATGCGCGACGCCGTCACTGAAATCGATCCAGGCGTGAAGATTGAGCGTACAGAAGTTGTGGGACCAAAGGTCTCCGGCGAACTGGCCCGTTCAGGCTTCATCGCGGTCGTGCTTTCGGCACTCGGTATGCTCATCTATCTTTGGTGGCGCTTCGAGTGGTTCTTCGCAGTGGGCGCGATTATCACATTGATTCTCGATACCACGAAGATGGTCGGTTTCTTCGCACTGCTTCAGCTTGACTTCAACCTGACAGCCATCGCAGCGCTTCTGACCGCTATCGGTTACTCGGTAAACGATAAGGTCGTGGTTTATGACCGCATGCGTGAAAACATGCGCCTTTATAAATCGAAGCCTCTGCGTGAAATCGTTGACATGAGTATCAATCAAGTTCTCATCCGTTGTATCTATACTTCGGTCGTGACGTTCCTGTGTCTCTTGCCAATGGCAATTTGGGGCGGCAGCGCCGTTCATAATTTTGCCGTGCCGATGCTGTTCGGTATTTTCATTGCAACGACGTCGTCGATCTTCATCGCCGCGCCGATCCTGCTGTTGCTGGGCAACTGGTGGCAGCATCGTCAGGAAGCGCACAAGGTGCTTGAAGACAACGCAGCTGCACAGAAATAACCTCATTGCCGGGCATGGTTTCGATCATGCCCGGCTCTCCATAAAAATTTATAAGACTGAAAACGGGAAGGCATCCCTATGCCCCATGACACGCCTTTGATTGCGACAATCGTCATTGGGTTATGTCTGGCCTTTATTTTCGGCACCATTGCCACCCGTCTTAAAATCTCCCCGCTTGTCGGCTATCTGCTTGCTGGCGTCATCGCTGGCCCGCACACGCCCGGTTTCGTTGCCGATCAGGAACTCATTCTCCAATTGGCTGAAATCGGCGTTATTTTGCTGATGTTCGGCGTTGGCCTGCATTTCTCTCTCAAAGACCTGCTCTCCGTCAAAGCGATTGCTGTTCCCGGCGCACTGGCGCAAATCGCAACAGCAGCAGCATTGGGTACCGCTCTCGGCCTTGCGCTAGACTGGGATGTGAAAGCCGGACTGGTTTTTGGCCTTGCACTCTCCACCGCGAGTACGGTGGTGCTTTTGCGCGCAATGCAGGATCTTCGTCTTATCGATACTGAGCGGGGGCGCATCGCCGTTGGTTGGCTCATCGTCGAAGATCTGGCCATGGTCATGGCGCTGGTTCTGCTACCTGCACTTGCAAGTATCGGCGGCCAGACCAACCATGCCGCAGCAAGCGATCCAATCGCCGAATGGCTCGGCCTCGGCATTGGTGGCATCATTCTTTTCACTATCGCAAAGGTCGCCGTTTTTGTGGCTCTCATGCTGGTGGTGGGACGCAAAGTAATCCCATGGGTTTTGAACGTCATCGTGCAGACCGGCTCGCGCGAGCTTTTCCGACTGGGCGTTCTCGCGATTGCACTCGGCGTCGCTTTCGGCGCGGCTCATCTTTTTGGCGTTTCCTTCGCACTTGGCGCATTTTTCGCAGGCATGGTGATGAGCGAGTCTGAGCTCAGTCATCGAGCTGCAGAAGAATCGCTGCCCTTGCGTGATGCTTTCGCGGTTCTGTTCTTCATTTCTGTGGGCATGTTGTTTGATCCGATGAGCCTCATTCGCGATCCCCTGCCCCTGATCGCAACACTCCTGATCATTCTGGTTGGCAAATCGGTAGCAGCATTCTTCATCGTCCGTGCATTTCGGCGACCGGTCGGCACTGCTCTGACCATTTCGGCAAGCCTCGCGCAGATCGGCGAATTCTCGTTCATCTTGGCGGGCCTTGGCGTCAGTCTCAACTTGCTGCCGCCCGAGGGTCGTGATTTGATCCTCGCTGGCGCGATCCTGTCCATCTTCCTCAATCCTGTCATGTTCATCGTTGCTGAACGTATGCGGCCGTGGATTGAGAAGCGTATGGGCAACGACATAACCTCGGCAGAATGGGGCGAAACAAACGTGGACGTATCTGAGCCTATGCCTTTGCCGCTGACAGGTTTGAAACACCACACAATTGTCGTCGGTTACGGCCAAATCGGCAAACGCGTGACTGCAAGTCTTCAGGAAAAGCACATTCCTTTCCTCGTGATCGAAGATTCGCCCAAGATTTATTTCAGATTGAAAGAAATCGGCATTGAAGCTATTGCGGGTAATGCCTCTGATGCAGGAATATGGGAAGCGGCGAATCCTCGGGAAGCGATCAATCTGGTGATTGCTATACCAAATGCATTTGAAGCGGGGCGTGCTACATCACTCGCTCGTGCGGCGAACCCAAGTCTACGCATCATTGTGCGTGCCTGTTCGCCAGCAGAAGCACAGTATCTGCACGATCTTGGTGCGGACTCCGTCATCCTTGGTGAAGCGGAAATCGCCGGAGCCATGGAGAGAGCGATTATAAATGGGAAGCGGAGCGAGAACGTTCAGGCACCTCGCACTTCGTCCGAAACTTTGGTTGAATTGAAGGGGATCGAACCGGAAGCAACCTGATGCAAAGACCGGGACGATCAATAAAGGGGAATTACATGCGAGTTGAAGTTGCGGTGATTGGTTAATGAAGTTCAAGGATTACATCTGGCCAGTAATAGGCATTCTAGCAGTCATTGTTTCAGCCTGGCTTCTTTATAGGGAGCTACGCAGCATTTCGCTTGAAGACGTTCTTGATAGTCTCTACGCGATCCGTGCACATCATTGGTTGCTGGCAACTGCAGCAGCCCTTCTCGCCTATAGTTCGCTAGCCGGTTACGATCGCATCGCACTTCTTCATCTACGTCGGAAAATATCCTGGCTCTTCATAGCCCTCTGCTCATTTACGACCTATGCATTATCGCACAATATCGGCGCATCGGTCGTATCCGGTGCTGTGGTTCGCTACCGCGCTTATTCCTCGCAAGGCATGCCCGGCAGTGAAATCGCTGTACTGATCGCCTTCTGCTCTTTCACATTCATCCTTGGCGTGATCATAACCTCTAGCATCGTCTTGCTATTGGAACCGCATATTCTCATGCGCTTCAATACAGACCTTACTCCGACGGTGTCGATTGTCATCGCGTTGCTGATGTTGACCTTTGTTCTGCTCTATGTATTCGGTAGCTGGTTGCAGCTGCGCCCATTGCAAATCGGTAAGTTTCGTCTTGAATATCCGCGCCTGCCTGTCGTCACCCAGCAGCTGATTGTCGCTCCACTAGAGCTCATTGGCGCTGCGGGTATCATCTATTTCGCACTTCCGGAAGCAGGAAATCCTGGTTTCCTCATCATTCTCGGCATCTTCCTGGTCTCGTTCTCAGCCGCCCTTATATCGCACGCTCCAGGCGGTCTAGGAGTACTGGAACTGGTATTCCTCACTGGCCTGCCTGATATGAATCCCGCCGATGTGCTGGCGGCGCTCATCGTCTTTCGTCTGCTCTATCTGCTCATTCCATTTGCCATGTCGCTGATCGTGGTTCTCATTTTCGAGAAGTCGCAATTCGTTCTCCGCTGGAATGACAAACAAAAGAAATAGAGCTTGAGAGGCGGGTATAATTTTCACTTACTCGCCTCTAATTGAATTAATATTCCTTAAATTGACGTTGAACTGCCCCTATCTTGGAAATTGCTTCGCATAACCTCCCAATGCGCAGCACAAACAGCCTTATCTCAAGGCATTTCCAAGAGGAACTACGCATGCCTGCGACATTGATCATCCCCGGTTACAAGGGATCGGAAGCAGGCCACTGGCAGCGCCAATGGTTGCATGACGATCCGTCAGCAGTGCTTGTCGAACAAGACGACTGGCACTATCCTGTGCTATCCGACTGGATGCACGCGCTCGAGGCCAAACTTGCTGAGAACCCCGGCGCAGTTCTGGTCGCCCACAGTCTTGGTTGTATTCTGGTTTCTCATCTCGCAAGCCGCCCTGCGGCAGCGCATGTGGCTGGTGCACTTCTGGTCGCGCCAGCAGACGTTGAAACTATGGCCCGCAAAGACAGCCGCTTTGCAAGCTTCGCTCCCCTGCCACGTCATGAGCTGACTTTCCCATCGATTGTCGTTGCAAGCCGCAATGATAATTATATGAGCTTCGCCAAGGCGGAAGCGCTCGCTAATATCTGGGGTTCCGGGTTTGTTGATGTCGGCCATGCCGGACACATCAATGTGGAAAGCGGTTTCAGCCGTTGGCCGGAAGGCTCAATCCTCGCCTCATCGCTTCACCGTGAACCAATAAGACACACGCTCTCCCAAGCAGCGTGACCGCAAGCCGCCTGCTCTCGAAAAAGCAGGCGGTTTTATTTTTACAGCGGTTCCAGTTAATATTGAATCGTTGGAACCGCTGTAACTATTTGTTTTTACGCATTTCCGAACGCAAAACCGGTTCCCACTTTTGCTGGAAATGCTTTAACTGTGCTGCTTGCGTTCGAGCCAGATTTTCAGAACGAGCGTAAGAAGTGCAATGCCAGCCAGCGTTGAAGCAGCCGCAAAGGCTCCGGCGACATTATAGTCGTTGAACAGAAGTTCGACCTGCAATGGCAGTGTATTAGTTTTCCCGCGAATAGCACCCGATACGACAGACACAGCCCCAAACTCGCCCATCACTCGCGCATTGCAAAGCACGGCACCATAGAGCAGCGCCCATTTGATATTGGGCAATGTCACATAGAAAAATGTCTGCCACGCATTGGCGCCAAGTGTAAGGGCAGCCTCTTCCTCGTCACTTCCCTGCACTTCCATCAACGGAATAAGTTCGCGCGCCACAAAAGGTGATGTCACGAACAGGCTCACCAGAAAAATCGCCGGAACCGTGAACATGATCTTCACATCATAGGATTCGAGCAGCGGCCCGAGCAGCCCCTGCGAACCGTAGAGAAAGAGGTAGGTCACGCCGGCAACGATCGGTGAGACAGAGAAAGGAATCTCGACGAAGGTGATCAGCAACCTGCGTCCGGGGAAGCGAAACTTCGTGACGAGCCATGCAACGCAAATACCGAAAGCCATATTGATCGGCACAACCACAATTGCCGTCAGAATAGTCAGCCAGACGGCATGCAGCGTATCAGGCTTGAGGATTTCGCCGAAAAATACACCTACGCCCTTGCTGAGCGCGTAAGAGAAGATAAGCGCCACGGGTGCGCCGATACAAATTATCGACAGAATGGTCGCAAGCCAGATCAGCAAGTTTCGCACTGGACCAGGCGCATTACGCGCCTGCAGGCTCGCACTAACGGTCTGCATAACGAAGCTGCCTTGCTTGAATAAGATTGGTCACGAGAAGCATGAAGAACGCCATCAGCAACATCACTGAGGCCAGCGCTGCTGCGGCAGGATAATCATATTCGTCAAGCCGGATGAAAACGAGCAACGACGTTACTTCTGTTTCGAAGGGCAGATTACCAGAGATGAAAACAATCGATCCGAACTCGCCGAGACTGCGCGCAAATGACAGCGACGCTCCCGCGAGAAAGGCCGGGAAAATGGTCGGCCAGATGATGTGTGAAAATATCTGCCAAGGACTGGCGCCCAAACTGCGTGCGGCCTCTTCCACATCCGCACTCATGTCCTCCAGAACCGGCTGTACTGTGCGAATGACAAAGGGAATGCTGGTGAAAAACATTGCGATCATGATGCCGAGTGGCGCATAGGCGACCTTGATGCCCAGTGGCTCCAGATAACGCCCGAACCAACCATTTGGAGCAAACAACGTCACCAGTGCCAAACCAGCAATAGCCGTGGGCAAAGCGAATGGCAAGTCAACCGCGGCATCGATCAGTCGCTTGCCCGGAAACTGATAGCGTGACAGCACCCATGCGAGCAGCAGTCCAAACAGACCGTTGAACACGGTGGCTACGGCGGCAGCACTAATTGTAATGCGATACGTTGCGAGTGCGCGATCCGATGTGACGATATTCCAGAAATCGCTCCAGCCGAGGCTTGCAGTTTTAAGGATCATTGCCAGAAGCGGCAGGGCTACGATGATAGCCAGATAAAGCAAGGTGCAGCCAAGGGTCAATCCGAACCCCGGCAGCACCGAATTGCGTTTCATGCTCAGAAGCGACACTGGATTTTTCCAAAAGAAAGGCGAGAGCTGGGTGCCCTCGCCAGGTAGTCTTGTTTACTTAGCCGTGAAGAGCTGATCAAGTACGCCGCCCTCGGCAAAGTGATCTTTCTGCACTTTCTCCCAGCCACCGAAAGCATCTTCGACCGTTACGAGACGCACATCAGGATAAATATCCTTGTGCTTGGCAATCACATCCTTGTCGTGGACGCGATTGAAGTTCTGCGCAAGGATCTCCTGACCTTCCGGTGCATAGAGATAATTGAGATAAGCTTCCGCAATCTTGCGCGAGCCGCGCTTGTCGACAACCTTATCAACGACAGTGACTGGGAATTCAGCGAGTAGGCTGACTTCAGGCACAACGACATCATACTTGTCTTCGCCCAGAACCTTTTCGGTTCCACGTGTTTCGGCTTCAAAGGTTACGAGAACATCACCAATGCCGCGTTCGGCAAAGGTTGTCGTTGCACCACGACCGCCTGTATCAAACACAGGCACATTCTTGAAGATCTTTCCGATGAACTCGTGAACCTTTTCCTGGTCACCTTTGAAAGCTTCATTGGCGTAAGCAGTCGCAGCAAGATAGGTATAGCGTGCATTGCCCGAGGTCTTAGGGTTCGGGAAAATGACCTTCACATCGTCACGCGCGAGATCGTCCCAGTTCTTGATATTTTTCGGATTGCCTTCACGAACAAGAAAAGCGGGGAAAGAATAGTAAGGTGAAGAATTGTTCGGTAAACGCTTCTGCCAATCGGCAGGGATCAGATCGCCTTTATCATGCAGAACCTGAACGTCAGTCACCTGATTGAAGGTCACGACGTCGGCTTCCAGACCTTCGAGAATGGAACGTGCCTGCTTGGATGAACCGGCATGAGACTGATTAACAGTGAGGTCTTCGCCAGTCTTGGCCTTCCAGTCAGCCACAAACGCTTTGTTGACTTGCTCGTAAAGTTCACGCGCAATGTCATAAGATACGTTAAGGATTTCCTTTGGCTCTTGCGCATGAACAGGGGCCGTACCCAGACCAAGCGCCACCGCCGCATATAGAATAATTTTCTTCATAGATCGCACCCTTCTCACTTTGCTTGCGCAAAGCGCTCATAAATCGATTTCAGCCAGAGCGCCCTGCGCCCTCTTGGGCGCACAAAAGATGCTCTAAGCCATTGAATCTGCGCATCGCGCTTTCCGAAAATCGATTCCGATTTTTGGGCTGACGCTGTAGGAAACAAATCTACAGAGAGAAGGCCAAGAATCAATCTAAATCATTGATTTAAATATATAAACCACTTTCACAACCATTCTTGGAAACCCCGCCTAATCACAAAATCAGCATGAGAAAAATTTTCCAACAAAAGCCCAGTATAGGAAATAAAAACAATAAGGCCGGGAGCTTACACACCCGGCCTTCTAAACTTCTTTCAGATTTTAGCTTCTACCAGAAGCCGCGATGCTGCCAGCACCAAAGGAAATTTTGCTCACCACGCTCTAGACGGCTACGGCGCCGCTCTGCGATTTCTTCGGCGTTCAGCTTCATTCCCCGCCAAGGCTGTTCCAGATAAGCCGTGATGCGCAGCATAGTATCTTTTGCGCCGTGTACCAGCAATTGAAGTTTGCGGTTCATAAGAGCCTCCTGTTCGCGCCCGTTTCGCGATCATCATTTCAATGCTGCAATCTGAAGCCCAATTTGGGTCGCGCTTTCGCCGCAACAATGAACGATGTGTTAATTTTGAAGGCTTCTGCGATAAAGTCAATATCCGACTTATTTTATCGGAGTTAACAGGGTGAAATATTTTGCGAGTACCCGCGCAGATACCCGCAAAATTATTCCAAATTACACCTCGTAGTCGTCGACCGGCCTAATCCGAACTTTCTCGACATGTCGACCACTCATGGCCTCGATGTGAAACTCGAAGCCGTCCGCCATGAAGCTTTCTCCACCCAAAGGCAGATGACCCAGATGCCAAAGGACATAGCCTGCAAGCGTCGTGTAGCGATCGCCGTCATCAACAAGATCCCGCTGCAGGATACTGCTCAGACGGCGAATATCGGTGAAGCCATCGACAAGATAGCCGCCCTGTCCATCTGATTCCGCAACAGCAGCTTCTTCGTCCTCATCAGGAAATTCGCCAGCGATTGCCTCAAGCACGTCTGTAGGCGTCACCACACCCTCGAAGGAGCCGTGCTCATCTACAACGATAGCAAGCTGCACGGGTGAAACACGAAGCTGTTCCATGACCCGCAGCACATTAGCGTTTTCATGTATGACCAGCGGTTGCTTGACGACGTTATCCCAATCAATCGGTTTCTTATCGCTCATATCGAGCAACAGATCCTTGACCGAAGCTACGCCAATAAACTCATCGACCTGACGACGGGCAATAATGACGCGCGAATGCGAAAGCTTGCGGATCGCCTGATGAAGCTCTGCTTCATCTTCATCAAGATCAAGCCACTCGATTTCGTTTCGCGGCGACATAATCGAGCGCACAGGACGATCTGCAAGATCGAGAACGCCACGGATCATTTCTTTTTCTTCCGGCAAGAAGACATCGCTGGCTGCGGTTTGCTGAGCAATCACATCAACCGTATCCGACAAAGGATTATCGCCACGATGACCACCCAGCAGACGCAACACAGCACCAGCGGTTCTTTCACGCAGATCGTTGGTGGTGACCAGTTTCTCACGATTCTTGCGCGCCATCTGGTTCGCAGCCTCAATCAGCACTGAGAAGCCGATAGCCGCGTAGAGATAGCCCTTTGGAATATGGAAGCCGAAACCTTCAACGACGAGGCTGAAGCCGATCATCATCAGGAAGCCAAGACAGAGGATAACCACTGTCGGATGCTTGTTGACGAAGTCCATGAGTGGGCGGGATGCCAGCATCATTACTACGATAGCAATGATGACGGCAATCATCATCACTGGCAGATGTTGCACCATACCCACCGCTGTGATCACACTATCAAGCGAGAAGACAGCATCGAGTACGACGATCTGAACGATAACCTGCCAGAAGATTGCATGTGCGACGCGTGTGTTCTTATGCCCATGTGCACCTTCAAGGCGCTCATGCAACTCCATCGTACCCTTGGCGAGAAGGAACAGACCACCGACCAGCATAATGAGATCGCGGCCAGAGAACGAAAGCTCCATCACGGTGATCAGCGGTTCACGCAGCGTCACGATCCAGGAGATCGAAGCCAGCAACGCAAGGCGCATCAGCAAGGCCAGCGAAAGACCAATTATACGCGCACGATTACGCTGATGAGGTGGAAGTTTATCGGCCAGAATGGCGATAAAGACGAGATTGTCGATGCCGAGAACAATTTCTAGCACCACCAATGTCACGAGACCTATCCAGGCATTGGGGTCGGCAATCCAGTCCATGGACCAATCCATGATGTGTCGGCTCCTATAAAATCAGAGTGAAGGGGAAACAGAAAAAACGCCGCATGCGTTTCCCTCCCGAACCGTTGAAATACGGATCGGCCCAAAGAAACTGCAGACGGCGTGAGAAAGCTCAAAGCCTTTTAAGTCCGATGCTCCCATACAGGGAGCGGGACTTCGTGAAGACGAATCGTCAGAACTGTCGTCGGGCATAAAGCGCGATGAACCTTTTAAAGAGACACGAAACAGGCTCGCTGCCTGCTCCTAAATGCCATGTTGTCATATGGACATGTGATCGCTGCATTATGCAGACGCGCGGCTCGCGCGCAAGACCATATGCTATTCAGCTGGAGAAACATGCACGCCGCGTTTGCGCTCGCGACGCGGGCGCCCCTTGAAAAAGCGCATGCCGATCACGGTTGCAACGATTGTCACAGCTGTAATGCCGATGACAAACCAGAACATGTGATCGCCATTCATTTTGGCAAAAACGCCGAAACCACGCCCAGCAAGCCAGCCTGGCAGGAACATGACCGGTGCCCAAACCATCGCGGAAAGTACGTTTGCAGTCTGGAAGCGTGTCTGGTCCATTGACATCATGCCCGCGACCATTGGCACGGTACACCGAACTGGTCCGAAAAAACGTCCAAGGAAGACTGCAGAAAAACCATAGCGCCTGAACAGCAGACGCGCACGCGCTACACCACTGCGGTGCTTGTTCAGTGGCCACTTATGAATGATGCTGCGGCCAAGCCACCAGCCGAGAAAATACGAAACAATGTCGCCTATAACAGCACCAACAATTGCACCGATGATGATCGGCCACGGCTCAACGATCCCGGCCCCCACCAAACCACCAATCGCGAGCATGATCGGGGTAGCTGGAATGAACATGCCGATAATAGCGAGAGACTCGCCGAAGGCAATAATGCCCACGATAGGACCCGCCCATACCCGATGATCGGAAATGAACTGCCCGAGATCGCTAATTATGCTTTCCATTCCGTCCTCAAAATGCCGCGAACCGAATTATGAAACCGCATCCCGACATCGGGGCGACTTCTGGTTTTCTGAAACGAGGTCAATCCGGTGCATGAACCCCTCGCCTGCCTGCGCGTCACAAACGCTTGCAACATTTTTACTCAATGGCAAAAATCATATTTGCTTATCAAGTCTTTTATATGCCGAAGCATCTCAGACAAGCATCAAAAATTGATGACATGACTGCGACATTTGCAGCGCAAATGATTTAGCTCAAACGAATAATGCCAATCCCCTCTCTTGCGTGGCCTGGACATGTCCTGATCGAGCTTTGCAAATATGGAAATTCGCAAGGCAGGTTACAACGTCGAACAAAGAAAAATGATTCAAAAACAGAATCATGAGTGATTTGATTCCTTTCAATCAACCATTCATCAGCAATTAAAACGATTAGCCGATACTTATGCTCGAAATGCGTGCAGAAGCTGTTTTCAGAAAACTGCGCATTTCTGGGCTTTTTGAAATCAGTCAAACTTTTTTTAGGTTTTTTTCGATTGAAGGCTAGACAGACATAAAAGCGGCCTTTATAGAACCGCTCACCTCACCGGGGCCGCTGCCTCGGAGAAGCGAGTGGGTGATTAGCTCAGTTGGTAGAGCAGCTGACTCTTAATCAGCGGGTCGTAGGTTCGATCCCTACATCACCCACCATTTTCTCCTTTCTTACAAAGAGTTACCGCTGATTACATGATGGCTGGACGATCCCGCCTTCACTTGTTGCACCGGCATTTAATGCTCTTTTTACTCCCAAATAACATCAATCATAAATAGCGACGGCCATGCATAATTAAGCATGGCGAAACCGGCACGGTGGGATTATGAGTTCCCCATGACCCCCAAAAGCCTTGGTTACACATTTACACTTGTTGCCGTCGCCATTTTCGCTGCGCAGGACGGTATCTCGAAGTATCTTGGATCACATTACTCGCCGATCTTTATCACGATGGTGCGGTACTGGGCTTTCGCCGTGTTCGTGATTTTGCTTGCCACACGGTCTGGGGGCATTGCCCGCGCAGCATCAACGAAGAAACCTGCATTGCAGATTTTTCGCGGCGTACTCCTCGCAACAGAAATTGTTGTCTTCGTATTTGGCCTCAGCAGGGTCGGCATGGCGATGGCGCAATCAATCTTCCAGGTTGGCCCTCTGCTCGTCACAATGCTCTCCGTGCCCTTCCTTGGCGAAAAAGTGGGTTGGCGTCGCTGGACCGCTATTGTCGTCGGACTGTTCGGCGTTCTGCTCATTATTGACCCGACGCACGTCTATTTCGACTTGAACCTGCTGTTCCCGCTAACTGCGACAACAATGTTTGCCATTTACGTCATCGCAACGCGTGCGGTCAGCAAATATGACAGCGCGATGACCAGCTTCTTCTATACGGGCATCGGTGGCGCGGTCGTTCTCACAGCCGTTGGTCTGTTTCATTTGGAATCGATTGCCCCGCACGATTGGCCGTGGATGGCAGCGCTCTGCGCCTGTGGTATTGCAAGCCATTACTGCCTCATTCGTGCCTACGACATTCTCGAAGCCGGTGAAGTACAACCGCTCACATATTTGCAGCTCGTTATCGGCGCTTTCATTGCTGTCCTTGTGTTCCAGGAGCAACTAACCTGGAATGTAGTCACTGGCGCGGGCATCGTTGTCGCTGCTGGCCTCTTCTCAATGTTCAGAGAAAGATACCTCGCAAAGAAGCCATCATAACATTACCGATTATTAATTGGCTTGTTCATATCAGGTTCACCTAATATGGCCGACATTACTCAC
This sequence comes from Ochrobactrum quorumnocens, assembly GCF_002278035.1. NCBI lineage: Bacteria > Pseudomonadati > Pseudomonadota > Alphaproteobacteria > Hyphomicrobiales > Brucellaceae > Ochrobactrum > Ochrobactrum quorumnocens. The sequence continues at coordinate 1,412,153 of NZ_CP022604.1, forward strand.
ACGCCAATTAGCGGCGCCCTTGTATAGAGTGATGGAGTCAAAACACTATGAAATCGAAGACATTGTATATTGCCGTAATTGCATCGGCATTGCTTTCAGCCCCTGCTTTCGCACAGGACAAATCGAGCGACAATACAGACAAGTCAGCGACGGATACTTCCATTACGCAAACCGATGGAGCCAAGGGCAAACGCGGCCCGATTGATCTTGAAAAGTTTTCTCGCATGGATGAATTGAAAGCCGCTGATACCAATGGCGACGGTGTACTCTCTCGCGATGAAATCGAAGCGCTTGCGCTTAAGCGCATGGTGAGCCGCGCTGCTGATCGTATGGAGCGCCGTCTCGACGTGAAAGGCGATGGTAAAATAACGCTGGAGGCGATTGAGAAGCAACGTCAGAAAGAATTCGTAGCACTCGATCGCAACGAAGACGGCAAACTTGATCGCCAAGAACTACGTGCTGGTAAGAAATTCCACCACAACGGTCCAAAGGGTCCGCACCACGGTGGTAAAGGCAAGATGGAACACCATCAGTCAAAGCCGCAAAACTAATACTGTTCATCACGAAAAAGCCCCGCATTGCGGGGCTTTTTTGTTAAGAGCGAATAACGCCCTTCTTAAAAATGATGTTGCCATAGAGGCGCTTCTCGCCTGAGCGAATGACTGCATAGGCAGCACTCGCCCGGTCATAGAATGCGAAACGCTCAATCTGATCGACAGCAATCTTGCGTCCTTCAGCCTTCTCAATGACGGCTTCAAACTCACCGAAAATCGCAGGGGTTTCATTCGGCGCCGCCATCACAGCCGCTGGCTTGTCAACAAAGTCGTCGAGCGGCAGCAGTGAGAGCACAGCTTCTGCAACATCAGTCGCGCTGATGCCCGGAAAGTCCAGCACCTGCACACCAGAAGCCTGTGCAGGGTAATTGGCGTCAACAATAACCAAATCGTCGCCATGGCCCATATCTGCAAGCACTTCGAGAAGTGATCCGGTGAGCAATGGATTTATGTTTTTAAGCATTAGGTGAATCCGAATGATGGAGGTTGGACGCCGTCACCCTATAGCATCGATCTAAAAAGCGGAATCGCTTTTTGGAAAAGCACGGTTCATTGATTTAAAACGATAGAGCGCCAATCTGATTCATTCAGATCGGCGCTCTAAAAGCGGCATTAGCGATTTAAAATCAAATAAGGGACAAACCCTTATTCGGCTTTCGCCTCGATATCGACCTTGTCGAGCATTGAGAGTGGATCCTGTGACGCAGCCACCATTTCCAACGCTCCAATACCCTTTTCGGACTTGGACTTGATTGTCAGTTCAAAAACATTCGGCTTCGCGATGAAAGTCGAGAATGCGGTGATCGCATCCTGAAGCTTCGGCTGATCGGCCGCAAGCTCCTGCAGAACGGCACTGGCGATCAGCGTCAGTGTACTGCGTGCTTCATCGACAGTCATATCGTTTTCATCGGCATAGAACTGAAGACCCTTGGCAATGATGCCCTGCTCTTCGATCTTCAGCTTAACTTCACGTGCCTTAAGGCCCAGAAGCGCAACCTGTGCCAGCACCTTGTCACCAGAGAAGAACTCCTTGGTGAAACCACCCATCAGACCAGACATGGACACCTTACCCATATCCTTACCGCTGACCGAAAGGTCTTTGATGACGAGGCTTTGGTTCGCTTCATCCCAATTGGCTTCCAGATTGGAAGAAATATTAACACGGTCATAGCCGAGCTTGCGCAGCTGCTGATACATTTCCTCGTGGCTGTTCGCAGGAACGGGCAAAGACATATCTTCATAAGCAACACGGATATCCGTAGGAATACCATTGAACGGCTTGTTCAAGGCCAGCTCATAGCTCTTCATACTGAACTTGATGCGCTCAGGCAGACCGCTAGCTGGCGGCGTTGCTGTTGTGTCCTGATCTTCATCAACATCAACGTCGTCGTTGGCGTTGCTGTCGCCCGGAAGATCGGCGTCGACACCCTTGACGACCATCGTGCCGAATTCAGGCAGCATCGTCGTAAACGGGAAATTTTCCATTTCCTCGTCGCTCAAGCCTGCAAACTTTGTCACTGCTTCTGCCGAAGGCGCCCAGTTGAAGCCCTTGAGCGAAAATTCGTCCAGCTTCACGAAGTCAGTGCCGTTACCAGCCGAGAAGCCGTTCAGCGACATGTCGAGCTTCTTATTATCGAAGGACATCGCCATCTTGTCGATTTTGCCTTCGCCCTTTTCCGGATCGCCCGGCTGGATCTTCATTCCGAGTAACTCGACATCGCCCTTGCCGATCGTGTCGAAGAGACCGATCAGACGCATGAAGAATTCTTTACGCTCTTCCTGCGAAAGAGACTCAATTTCCTTGGCTGCTTCCAGTTTCTGCAGTGTCTCGGTGAACGGCTCCGCAGGCAGGCGCATGGTAAAACCATTGCTGCGAACTTCATCATAGCTGAAGTTCGACTGCGAGCCCTTTACGACAATATTCTTTGCCGAGAAAGGACCATAAACAGGCTTGGCTTCCGTGTCGTTTGGACCAGCTTTTTCGGTATAAAGACGCGCTATGAACACGCCATCGATATCCTTGCCTTCGGAAGCACCGATTGTGCCAGCCATACGCTCTTCATTGATCGTACCATTTTCGTCAGGCAGCGAAAGGTCAAGATCGAAGGTCGCGCCGGTTGAAGAATAGCGCGCGACATGACCGTGAACGATGTCTTCCAGAGTGACATCCTTATAAGACGTCTTCTGTTCCTTATCGTTCAGCATCTGAACAATGTTGATTTCCGGCACGGTCATACGCTTGGCCGAAACGCGTCCCACGCGCTCGGCGAGGTTCAGTTCGCCATTACCGAAGGTGTCGCGCAACATCTGGATATCGAAATTCGCATCGTCAACACGGACGCTAGGCAGCGAAATCTTGAACTGCGCGATCTGTGTATTGATGCCCTTGGCATCCAGCATGCCATTCAGAAACAGCACTTTTGGACGGCCTTCAATCGAAGCGATTGTTACATTGGCCCCGTCCTTCAGCGGCAGGACCACATCGGTCAGATGAATGCGGCCGAGAAAGTCGGCAGAAACCGAAGCAGCCTTGCCACCACGTCTTTCAAGCTGAGCGTTGATAGTTTTCTCGAGGGTAATCTTATATCCGACCGCACCTGCTGCGGCGATGGCGATAACTGCTACAGCTGCCCAAAGCGCTTTGCGTCCGCCTTTGCGTTTTCCGCTCGTTGCCTGCTCCACGATTTCTCATCCTTTTAGCGCAATTTCAACGGTATCTAAGGATTGATTGGTTAATCACAAGAATTTGTAAGAGCAAGCATGATCACAAGAGATTTAAGTTTTTTGACCGTCAGGTGCAAAAATCCTGCACATTTATGAAGGATTTTTGCACAGAATAGTCTGGCAAGAATATCAAAGCGGCGTTTGAGGGTGCGGTGACGAATCGTATGCGCCCCAGATCGACTGATCGAAGTTGACGATAGCGCCAGTCATCAATCCAGACTCTTCAGATGCCAGGAACGCAATCGCGCGGGCAACTTCCGCGGGGTCGATCAAACGACCAAACGGCTGGGCCTTAACCGCGTCATCAAGCCAATTGGCGGGTGCGCCATGAAACTCACGCTGGATACGATCTTCGCCATCCGACGCCATCCAGCCGATATTGAGACTGTTGACGCGGATACGGTTGCGCAATACCGAATAAGCGACATTGCGGGTCAAAGTATCTAGCGCACCTTTGGAAGCGCAGTAGGCCGCAATGAACGGCTGTCCGCCCATGGAAGACATAGAGGATATATTGACAATCGCGCCTTCAACCTTGTCCCGACGGAAGAGCTTGATTGCCTCCTGAATAAGGAAGAACGGCGCACGCGTGTTGACAGCAAAAAGTCGATCAAACAATTCAGGAGTGGTATCGAGTATATCACCGCGATCCGTCAGCCCGGCCGCATTGACAAGAATATCGATACTGCCAAACGACCGATCGGCTGCGGCAATTACTTTGCGGCAATCCTCAACCTTCTCAAGATCAGCCTGAACAAAGACGGCCTTCGCACCCAGCGTTTCCAGAGCATCAGACTGCGCCTTGCCCTTCTCGGTTGAACGCCCGCAGATCACGATGCCCTTTGCACCCCTTTCCGCGAAAAGTCGCGCCGTGGCCGCACCAAGTCCCTGAGTGCCGCCGGTGATGACAGCAACCTTGCCGGTCAATTGTCCGCTCATTGTTAACTCCAATAACTGGCTTAAACACGTCCACCAAGTGCAGACGACAGATCGGCCAGTTCCTGACCGCCCGCCATCAAACTTTGCAACTCATCCATATCAACATCGCTTCTGGTGCGTGTTCCAAGCGTAGCGCCGCGATTGAGCACTGTGAACTTGTCACCGACAGCATGAGCATGACGCACATTATGGGTGATGAAGATGACGCCGAGCCCACGTTCGCGAACGAGATTGATATATTTCAGCACCATAGCAGTCTGGCGCACACCAAGAGCGGAAGTCGGCTCATCGAGAATCAGCACCTTAGCGCCAAAATAAACCGCACGCGCAATCGCCACACATTGCCGCTCACCGCCTGAAAGCGTTCCTACCGCTTGCTGCGGATCGCGCACATCGATGCCGATCTTCTTCATCTCTTCGCGTGTAACATCTTCTGCGAACTGTGCGTCGAACCAGCGAAGCGGCCCAATACCCTTGGTCGGTTCGCGACCGAGAAAGAAATTCCGCATTACCGACATCAGTGGGATCATGGCAAGATCCTGATAGACCGTTGCAATACCATGATCGAGCGCATCACGGGGACTGTTGAAAGTCACCTGTTTGCCTTCAACGAAGAACTCGCCGCTGGTGGGTTTATGAACTCCTGAAAGCGTCTTGATCAGTGTCGATTTGCCCGCGCCGTTATCACCAAGCAGACAATGCACCTGCCCCGGTTCGACGCTGAGCGATACACCATTCAATGCAATAACCGGGCCGAAATGTTTGACAAGATTACGAACTTCAATGATCGGGGTTGTCATGACTTGCCTTCCCTATCAGCGCAGTTTGAGGAAAAGTAGGAATGGCTTTCCGTTCGAAACTGCGTGAATGCTAAAATCTACCGCTCGCCTGTGGCGCGCTTACGGATGAAGTTGTTGAAGAGAACGGCAATCAGCAGCATTCCGCCGAGGAATACCAGATACCAGTCCTGATCAATGGTCGTGTAAGTCAGGCCGATCAACACCATGCCAAAGATGATCGAGCCAAAGAACGCGCCAATGGCGGAGCCGTACCCACCGGTCAGCAGACAGCCACCGATAACCGCAGCAATGATCGCCTCGAATTCTTTCTGAAAACCACGCCGTGCATCCGTTGATCCTGCGTCCAGCACGGTGAGGATTGCGACCAGTGCAGCAGCCATCGCAGTACACATGAAAAGGATGGTCTTCACGCGGCGGACCGGCACACCGGAATTACGCGCAGCCAATGCGTCACCGCCCGATGCAAAAATCCAGTTACCAAAGCGGGTTCGCACCAGAACGTAAGTGGCTAGAAGTGCGATGCCAATAAACCAGAGCACTTCGACAGGCACGCCTTTGACAGATGGTTGCCCATTGGGGAATTTAGCAATCAGGTCTTTCTCGGCAAGCCATGCGAACAGGCCCTGAAAAGCATCGCCCGAAAACAATCCGGCGAGATAGCTGGTGCCGACTGCTTCTTTCACACCGCGCAACTGTGTTGCGCCGCCCGTCGCCCATTTGAGGCCGACCAGTGAAAGGCCGCGCAGAATAAAGAGAAATGCCAGCGTTACGATGAAGGACGGCAGTCCGGTTTTGAGAACGATCTGCGCATTGATAGCTCCGATAAGAGCCGCAAATACTAGCGTCAGGATGATCGCGATCACAAGTGGCACCTGCAAGACAACAAGTGCTGCCGCAAATATCAGGCCCGCGAAAGCAATCATCGATCCTATGGAAAGATCGAACTCGCCGCCGATCATGAGAAGTGCCGCGGCGACGGCCAGAATGCCGAGCTGTGAAGCAGGTGCCATGAAATTCATGATACCTGCTGCCGTAAACATCGCTGGATTGGCTGTCGATAGGAAGAAGATCGTGATGAGCACAAGCCCGGACACAGCACCCAATTCAGGCCGGCTCAACATTCGCTGCAGCGGACTGGCATTCTTCAGCCGTTCGTCATGCTGTGCAGCAGTGATTGCCGGGTCATTTGTGGCTGCCTGAGCGGGCTGCTCTGATGAAGTTGGCTCACTCATGCTTTCCTCCTTCAAGCGCATCCATGAAAATACGCATTAAAACAATTCGCAAGTGGTCTGCATGATTCAGACATTTGTCCCACGCCTGTATCCAAGAGATGCAAATGTCGGATTCTGACCACGAGAGCATCATTTTGATTCAATCTGCGAGATATGCACTCCAGCCCATGCTGTACGACGGCCGCGAGTTTCTGAGAATGACTATCCATTCCCGCCCATTTTCATGGGCGGGTGAGTTGTTTTGAATTTATGCCTTGTTTAGCGGATGCCCTTGGCAGACAGCTCAACGACCTGCTTGGCCTTGTCCTTAGTGATCAGGTTCGGACCAGAAGGCACGTTGCCACCTGGCATCAGGCCATATTTTGCATTGAGTGCAAGGAATGCGACCGGAAGATATCCCTGCAGGAACTGTTGCTGATCGATAGCGAAATCCGCTTTGCCGCTTTCAACCGCTTCAAGGAAACCAGCCGACATATCGAAAGTCGCGACGTGAATACCTTCGCGTCCGCTTTCCGAAGCTGCCTTCACCGCCGGTTCACCAGCAAGTGTCGCGTTGAGGGTCAAGATCGTATCAACAGCCGTATCGGATGCGAGTGCTGCACGGACCTTGGATTCGTTTTCAGTCGGATCAGCCGAGGTTGGCAGGACGGTCACATCGCCAAAACCTTCTTTGAAACCTGCACAACGCTGATCGAGCGAGACGTTGCCGACTTCCTGATTGACGCAAATGCCCTTCTTGCCGCCAGCCTTTTTCAGTGCTTCACCGGCAACCTTACCAGCATCGTACTCATCCTGACCCACGTGCAGCAACGCGCCGAGTTTCTTGGACGCGTCAGACCCAGAATTCATCGAAATGACCGGAATACCTGCGGCAACCGCACGTTCAATCGACGGCCCAAGCGCATCCGCGTCAGGGATCGAAACAACAATGCCCTGCGGATTCTGATTGATTGCAGCATCGATCAGCTGCGCCATCTGCACCATGTCGAAGGTTTCAGGCGCGCGATAATCCACCTTTGCGCCTGTATCTTTCGCAGCTTCAGCAACACCATTTTTTACAACCGACCAAAATGGATCAGATGCCTGACCGTGGCTTACGACCACAATGCTGACATCCTGTGCTTGCGCTGCGAAAGACGCAGCCATCAGTGCAACACCAGCAACTGCCGACTTTAAAAGAGATTTCATGTTCACTCCTCCCTACCCGGCACTCCCCGCCGGTTTGTTAATTTATCTGTACCTTGATCAAAGCTAATTCCGGGGCTGCCTCCACGCATTTGATCCCGGCAATTTCGATCTGACCTTCGCTCTTTAATAGAATGAAACATTCATTAGAAATTTCTCGTGGAATTATAATTCCATTTCTGTTAGCTCATGTCAATCACATAAGCTGCTGTCGAAATACATCCTGAAAAGTAGGAAACCGTTTTCTGAATTTTGCTCTGGGAGGAGAAAATGACTGTTGTAACGGGTCTGATCGGATCGGGCTTCATGGGAAAGACCCATGCTCTTGCCCTGGCGAATGTAAACCGGATTTTCGACCTTCCCTTAACAGTTGAACTGCACACGTTGGCCGATGTTGATGACAACATAGCCAACCGTGCTGCCCGTCAACTCGGCTTTGCGCATTCGACAGGAAACTGGCACAACCTGATCGCCCACCCGGCCATCAATATGGTCGACATCACCACACCAAACCGCTTTCACAAGGAAATGGCGCTCGCGGCAATTCAAGCTGGTAAGCATGTCTATTGCGAAAAACCTCTCGCGCCCACAGCCGCAGAATGTCTTGAAATGACATTGGCCGCAGAGCGCAAAGGCGTCAAAACCGCTGTCGGCTTCAACTATCTCAAGAACCCAATGATCAAGCTTGCGAAAGACATCATCGACAGTGGTGAAATCGGAGAAATCAGAAATTTCCGCGGCATCCACGCCGAAGACTTCATGGCAGATCACCGCATTCCATGGTCCTGGCGGCTTGATCCGGCAGGTGGTGGCGGCGCACTTGCGGATATAGGCAGTCATATCATTGCAGCCGCGCGCTATCTTGTCGGGCCCATTACCGATGTGATGGGCAAAAGCGTTACCGCGATCGCTGAACGCGCCGACCAAGCCAATCCTTCACAAATGAAAGCGGTGGAAGTCGATGACATCTGCCATGCCTTCGTGTCTTTCGAAAACGGCGCGACGGGCACGCTCGAAGCCAATTGGGTGGCGAGTGGCCGCAAAATGCAGCACGACTTCGAAATATCAGGTTCCAAAGGCTCTATCTACTTCTCGCAGGAACGCTTCAACGAGCTCGATCTGTTTCTTTTCTCAGACAAAAAGGACCGACAGGGTTTCCGCAAGATTTTCGCCGGACCCGATCATGAACCCTATGGCGCTTTCTGCGTGGCTGGCGGACACCAGATTGGCTTCAATGATCTAAAGACAATTGAAGTGCGCGACTTTCTGTTGAGCATCGCGGGTCAGAATACCGGCCATGCGGATTTTCGCGAAGGTTATGAGGTGCAAAAAACCATCGAAGGCATCTATGCTTCCAGCCTCGAACGGCAGTGGAAGACGGTATGAACTACCGGAGACGTTTGCGCGTATGTAGGATGAATTCGCCGTCGATCTTCATCAGTTGCGCGTCAATTCCATAGACATCTCTAAGAAGCGCCGGTGTGAGCACATCCTCCGGCGTGCCATCCGCAATCAGCCTGCCATCATCAAGCACAATCAGCCGGGTGCAATATTTCGCGGCCAAACCAAGATCGTGAAGTGAGGCAATCACCGTTCTATTCTCTTGAGCAAGTCCGGCAAACAATTCCATCAGTTCAAGTTGATGTGCCGGATCGAGGCCCGCTACTGGCTCGTCGGCCAGAATGATCGATGTATCCTGTGCCAGCACACGCGCAATCAAGACCCGCGCTCTTTCCCCGCCCGACAACTCGTTGGCAGGACGAGAGGCAAGCTCAGCCACACCCATGCGTTTCATTGCGGTTTCAACAACGGTTTCATCAGTGTGGTCAAACCCGGCAAAGGCCGGTTTCAGCGCCGAGCGCCCAAGCGACACCAGCGTTTTGACTGTGACCGGCCAGGCAACATCACGCTCCTGCGGCAGATAAGCAATGATTTTGGCGCGATCAGCCACCTGCATTCGTCTGAGGTCAGAGCCATCAAGCAGAATGTTACCTGTTGATGACGTCAGCCTCAGAATCGCACGTAAAAGCGTGGTCTTCCCTGCACCATTCGGACCGATAAGACCAATTAGCTCGCCCTCACCTGCTTCAAACCCAACGGCTTCAAGCACAGGCTTGCGCCCAAGCGACACATCAAGATTGTCGATGGAGAGAACGCTCATACCAGCCGCCTCCGATATTTGAAGACCAGCCAAAGGAAGAAGGGAGCGCCGATAATGGCCGTCAGCACACCAAGTTTCAATTCGCGTCCTGGCATGATGATCCTCACCAGCACGTCGGCTGCGAGCAGCAATGCGGCACCGCCAAAGGCACTCGCAACAAGCAGGCGCGACGGTCGAGCACCGACCAACGGGCGCAGAATATGCGGCACCACTAGCCCAACGAAACCGATAGCACCTGCGACCGCCGTTGATGCTCCAACTGCAGCGGCGGTTCCAACCACAGCCAAGACCTGAACGCGGGAAAGATTGACGCCCATGCTTGCGGCAGCATCCGAACCCAATGTGAGACTATCGAGCGCACGGCCCAACGAGAACAACATCACCCAGCCAATCAGAATGAAGGGGGCAGCAAGCCAAACATGGGTCATGGATCGATCAGCAAGTGAGCCGAGCATCCAGAATACAATCTCCATCGCGGCAAAAGGATTGGGTGAAAGGTTGAGCGCCAAAGCTGTCATCGCACCCGCAAGGCTGGTCACGGCAACGCCAGCAAGAATGACGGCAAGTGTTCCCGCATGGCGTCCGGCAAGCGCTTTCACAAGAAAGACCGATGCAAAAGCACCAACTAATGCCAGCAAAGGCAGCGCCAGCGGGAAAACCTGTGACAGTCCTGTATAAATTGCAATCACCGCACCAAGCGACGCCGAAGAACTCACGCCAAGAAGCCCCGGTTCCGCCAACGGATTACGCAGATAACCCTGAAGAGCCGCTCCTGAAAGGCCGAGCGAAGCGCCAATCAGAAGAGCGAGCAAAGCACGTGGCAGACGGATTTCGCGCATAACCAACACGATGACATCGCCCTGCCCGGCAAATAGCGCCTGAACACTATCACCAATGCTGATCGATGCCGGTCCAACCAACAGCGAAAGCGCGAACAACACCAGCACCAACATGCCAAGTACAAACAGCAGAAGATAAAAGCGACTTGATTCAGTCACGCGCAGCCTCCGCGAGTTTCGCCACAGCCTCAACGCTGAACGGCCCGCCACACACTGTCAGATTATCGTTGAGTGCCACTGTTCGTGTATATCCTTCCAGCGCGCGCAATGCGGGATGCTCGAAATTCTCGAAAGCCAGAGCTGGTGGTCGACCGCGTGATCCGCGCACCAGAATATCAGGCTTTTCCATAATCAGCATTTCGAGCGGCAGCATAGCCGAGCCGCGAACACCGGCTTTGTCGGCGATATTGTCAAGTCCGGCCAGACGGATCGCCTCATCAATCAGCGTACCGCGCCCTGACGTATAGCTGTTTGCATAATAAAGCGCGACGGTGCGCTTATGTTCGGGCCGTTTGATTACTGAGAGTGCCGCGTCCATCGCAGCAATTTGTTGATCTGCTTCTTCTTTGCGCCCCAACAATTCACCCATTCGCTTCATATGTGCCCTGATATCTTCAAAGGAACGTGCAGGCGCAAACTCCTCAACCCGCACGCCGAGTTCACGCAGCAGTCCAACTGTAGCCCGCGAAGAGAACGTGCCTGCCAGCACCAGATCAGGCTTCATGAGAAAGACCTCTTCCGCCTGTCCATGATTAATCGGAAGCTGCTTTGCCTTCTCGATCATCACCGACAAAAGCGGGTCTCGCGACAAGTATGAAACCGACTGCAACTGCGTGCGATCAGCCAGCAGCAACGCCAGCTGATCGGTACAGACATTGATCGATACCACCCGCTTAGGGATTTCCTGCGCTTGCGCTGAATGAAACACAGCGAGAAACAGGCATGCCGCAAGGCAAAGCCTGATTTTCCATAATCCTTGCTGCAGTTTCATACTGTGCGTCTCATCAGAAATTCCGCGTCAGCCCGACATTGAAGCTGCGCCCCGGCGCATTATAGCCAGAGGTGGTCTGGTAATCCTTGTCGAAAATATTCTCCACAGAGAGTTTGAGCTGAGATTGTTTGTCGATTTCATACAACGCGATGAAGTCAGCCGTCACATAAGGATCAAGCTTGTTGGTATTCGCAGCACTGGTATAGCGCGAGCCGCCGTAACGCATCCTTGCGGTCAGATCGAGCTTCTCAATCGGCTTGAAGTTCACCTCCGCCGTCGCTTTCACCCGTTCGCGATAGGCCAGATCATTATCGGTATCTTCATCTAACGGACGTTTCAGATCGATGGAGCCTTTAAAGCCCCAGCTATCATTAAAGCGATGGGTAAGTGTCGCGTCAAAACCCGTAACCTGCGCCCGCGCAATATTATAGGGCAGATAGGAAGGTGCTGTGCTTAAGATCGCATCGCGCAGCCATGTTTGATAAAAAGCCATATCAAGGCTTGTGTTGGCGCTGGCCTGCCAGTTGAGGCCAATCTCGTAGGAGCGCGATTTTTCCGGTTGCAAATCGGCATTGGCAAAGCCGGGATAATAAAGCTCATTGAAGGTAGGAGCACGGAAGCCCGTTCCAAACGACGAACGCAACACGAGATCAGGCAGGATTTCGTAACTCCCACCGAGATTATACGTCACAACGTCGCCAAACTGCTCATTGTAGTCATAGCGCACGCCGCCATCAAAACGCAGCGCATCATATTCAAGCGAATATTGGCCGAACACCGCTGCCAGATTGCGGCTTGTCTCGGCATAAGCAGTCGTTGCATCCACCTCTTCGCGATAAGCCTCAACACCACCCGTCACCACATGCGAGACATTACCGGTATCGAACTGCTTTTCTGTGGAGGCAAATACCCCATAGCGTTTTGTTTCAAAGCGGTCTGAGCCACTGACGCCCTTGCGGAAATTCCTACTGTGATCGAGGCCTGAGCTGAATTCAATCGTCGAGGACCAGTCTGAACTGTGATCGACCCGCGCGCCAAGCTTGCCGCTAAAGGCGGTTGTGTAAGCTTCGTTGGCCGACGGCGCTTTTGCATCATATTGATTGCGTCCTCGGCTCAGAAGACCATCGGCATAAATCTTGCCCCAGTCAAAATCCTTCGACAGCGCGAAGTTGAACGATCCCTGCAGGAAACCATCGCGATCAGGCTCATAACCAAAAGCTTCGGGAGTCGTGAAATTATAGCCCTGCGTGCCGGTCACTGCCGCACCAAAGGCATAATCGATACCATCTTTGCTGCGCCCTTGCAGAGAGCCGGATACATAACCGCCCCATGGGTGCGTTACACCTGTTGTCACGCTTCCGCAGAAAGAGCGCTCGCCACACGCTCCGCCCTGCTTGGTGATAATGTTGATGACGCCGCCCATCGCATCGGCACCGTATTGCGAGGAATGCGCGCCTTTGGCGATCTCGATACGATCAATTGAGCTCAACGGAATATTGGAAAGCGCAGTCGCCCCGGTGGTCGCCGAAGCTGTTCGCACGCCATTCACCAGAACGACTGTCTGTTTCGATGACATGCCCCGAATATAGAGATTGGAAGACGATCCCTGTCCGCCATTTGCGGTGATCGAAATGCCCGGATAATATTGCAGCAGCGATTGGAGATCCGGTGAAGCAGAGCGCTCAATCTCGGCCTTATCAATCACCGTGACGGAAGACGTTGAACGCTGCAACGATGTCGCGCGGCGCAGCGGCGTTACAACAATCATGTCAAGCACGACGCCATCCTGTGCATTTAAGTTTGTCTGTGCGATAGCATCCAACGGCACCGCCACCAGAATGGTCGATGCGAGATATGCAGATAATTGGAGAATATGCATTAATTTCTACTTCCTGCGCGCAAGCTTTGCTTCACCGCAGGTGTCAGAAATCAGGGCGCAAGCTCCCTGTCTTTGTCCCACGGCAACATTTCACAATGTCACCGCTACGGACGGCCGCGACTGAACACCCCTCGTGTCAGCCATGGGTGACTGGATACGGCAGGTCTCCTGACTTCCGGGTCTTCATCGGTCCTCCGCCTTCCCGAACACGAATGCTCAGTGGCTATAATCGTAAGATACGATCATAGGAGGATGACTCTCCGGTTACAGTTGCGGGGGCAGTCTCGGCATCAGCAATTTAATGCTTCACCGTGTTCCCTTTTCATCCACCCTCTCGGGCAGAACCGTTTCCTGAAGCGAGCGATAGCAAGGGGAAGGAAGATTATCAACTGCAACAATGTGCCCCATCTGAATCACATTCAGAACGAAGTGATTCAGATTGTTGAATTGCAAAGGTTTTCCTATCTCAAGAAATCGCGGAAGCGACGCAGCGCAAAGAAGAAAAGTACACTGCCAATTACAATCATTGCCAGCAATTGCGGCCACACAACACTGAGCCCTGCACCACGAAACAGCACCGATTGTGCCAGCATCACAAAATGCGTATTGGGTGCTGCCAACATAATGTTCTGGATGATTTCTGGCATGCTCTCGCGCGGTGTTGTGCCACCCGATAGCACTTGCAGCGGCAGCAGAACCAACATCAACAAAAGGCCGAACTGCGGCATGGAACCGGCAATCGTTGCGAGAAAAATACCAAGACTGGTGGTCGCAAAAAGCTGCAATGCAGCCCCTGCCAGAAACAGCGTCAGTGAACCGTTGATCGGCACCGCCAAGATACCCTGAACCACCACGATCAGCGAAAAGGCCGTAGCGACCAACACCACCATCCCCATCGACCATACCTTGGAGACCATGATCTCAAGCGGCGTTACCGGCATCACCAACAGATGCTCGATGGTGCCATGCTCGCGCTCACGGATAAGGGCTGCACCCGTCAGAATAATTGAGAGCATCGTTACCGACGAGATCACGTTGGTGATCGCGCCAAACCAGCCCTTGTTCAAGTCCTGATTGAACCTCGCACGCAAATTGAGGCCAACGGGCGTTTGCGTGTCTTCGCGATAGCGATTGAGAAACTCTGTCACTTCGCTTGACACAATCGACTGCACATATCCACCGCCCGTAAAGGCCTGGCTCATGCGCGTTGCATCGACGTTCAGCTGGATTGTTGGCGAACGTCCAGCGAGCAGATCACGCTGGAAGTTCGGCGGAATATCGAGTGCGAATGTGTCAAGACCAGCATCCATGCGCTTATCCATCTCGTGAGACGAGATAAGTTTTGGCGGCACGAAATATGGCGGATAAAACGCGGTCGTGATCCGACCCGAAACCGGCGACTGATCCTCATCGACAATGGCGATAGCCGCATTGTTGAGGTTTTCAGGCATAGCCTTCGCCGCCGTATAGATTGCGAGCGTGAAGGCATAGACGATGAGAAGCAGAAGCATCGGATCACGCGCTAATCCGCGCAGTTCCTTCACACCAAGCTGGAAAATATTGGAAATCCGCATCTCAGCCCGCCTGTTTCTTGAGGAGAACAATGCCGAGAACAGTAAGCACCGGAATCGCAATCAGCAGCGGCAGGAACGACCCCGCCAGATCGGAAAAATCGAGAGCCTTTGAGAAAGTCCCGCGCGAGATCGTCACGAAATAAGTTGTCGGATAAATCTTCCCGATAAAAGCACCCGCCCCTTGCAGCGACGATACGGGGTCGATAATGCCCGAATATTGCACAGCAGGAATGAGCGTCAGCAATGCTGTGCCGAAAATCGCTGCAATCTGGCTATTGATAAAGGTCGATATCACTAAGCCCATGCCAGTCGTGATGATGACATAGAGCAGCGCTGCTGTGGCATAGGTCAGGAAGCTTCCGGTAAATGGCACGCGGAAGATGAAGACCGCAAAGGCTGTCAGCATCAAAAAATTGAGGAAGGCCAGCGCGATATAGGGCAACTGCTTGCCAAGCAGAAACTCGAATTTCGTGACTGGCGTCACATAGAAATTGATGATCGAACCGAGTTCCTTCTCGCGCACCACGCTCAACACCGCGAGCATGGCCGGGATCATCAAAAGGAGAAGCGGAATAACTGCTGGAACCATAGCCACAAGGCTCTGCACGTCCGGATTATAGCGATAGCGAATTTCGAGATTGAAATTGCCAACGGTAGCAGCGTTTCCATAAAGCTCGCGCGCCTTTTGCGTCATCCAGTTGGCGTGCATGCCCTGTACATAACCACGTACGGTTTCTGCACGCGTCGGCATCGCACCATCAATCCAGGCCCCCACCTCAACCGGACGACCACGCGCGACATTGCTGCCAAAGTTCGGCGGGATTTCAATCGCCAGGCTGATCTCGCCTTCACGCATCCTTCGGTCAAGTTCGTCATAGTCGGTAATGGGAGACTTTTCCGTGAAATAGCGCGAACCGGCAAGCTGCTGGGTATAATCCCGGCTGATCGTGGTGTCATCGCGATCAAGTACCGCAAATGTCAGGTCTTCGACGTCAAGATTAATACCATAGCCGATGACGAACATAAGAATGACAGTACCAAGAATGGCTAATGTCGCACGGATCGGATCGCGCTTGAGCTCCAGCGCTTCGCGCCTAGAAAATGCGAGCATCCGCCGAGGATTAGGCAACCAGCTTGATGAAGGCTTTGGATTCTTCACCGGCTTCTTTTCGGGTATTGGATCAGATTTTTCCTGATTACTCTTCTGCGGCGCAGTCTCGCCTATCGCTTCTTCGAGATAGGCAATAAAGGCATCTTCAAGCGTTGCCGAACTGCGACTTTCTGTGATCGCCTTTGGCGTGTCACTGATCAGCACCTTACCCGCATGCATCAGCGAAATGCGGTCGCAAAGCTCGGCTTCATTCATGAAATGGGTCGAGACAAAGATCGTCACATTATCCTTGCGCGAAAGATCGGCAAGTATCTGCCAAAATGCATCACGCGCAACGGGATCAACGCCCGATGTCGGCTCATCGAGAATGAGAATATCAGGCGAATGAATGAGTGCTACAGCCAGAGACAGGCGCTGGCGAATGCCAAGCGGCATAGACTCTGGAAGCTCATCCATAACCCCAGCCAAATCAAAACGTTGCGCGAGTTCCTTGATTCTGCGCTGGGTGTCTTCCGCATTCATTCCAAAGAGCTTTGCGTGCAGCTCCAGGTTCTGATGTACTGTCAATTCTGAATAAAGCGAAAAGGCTTGCGACATATAACCGACACGACGGCGTATATCGATATCCTTGGGATCGACCTCGCGTCCAAACAACCGCGCTGTGCCTTCACTCGCTGGCAAAAGTCCGGTCAGCACTTTCATGGTCGTAGATTTGCCACAGCCATTAGAGCCGAGAAAGCCGAAAATCTCACCGCGCGGAATGCGGAAGCTCACATTATCGACAGCGGTAAAATTGCCAAACCGCACAGTGACATGCTCAGCTTCGATAGCGATGCCGCTATCTGCCTCAGCATTGCGCGGCGGCATCACAACCTCTTTGTGCCCTTCCCGTAACTCCTCCGGCAACAAAGCAATAAAGGCTGCATCGAGATTGGGCGTCTTTGTTTGTTCAAGCAGTTCCTGTGGCGTTCCGGTCGCAAGAATTGCGCCATCATTCATCGCCACAAGCCAATCGAAGCGCTCGGCCTCTTCCATATAAGCCGTTGCCACAATGACGCTCATGCCCGGACGATCTTTGCGAATATCGTCGATCAGCTCCCAGAACTGACGTCGTGACAAAGGATCGACACCAGTTGTCGGTTCATCAAGGATCAGCAAATCGGGATCGTGGATCAGCGAACAGCAAAGACTGGTTTTCTGCTTCATACCGCCTGAAAGCTTTCCCGCCGGGCGATCCGCAAAGGGTGACATCCCCGTTCGAGCCAAAAGATCGGCTATACGGCGTTCGCGTTCATGCTTGTCATGGCCAAATAAGCGACCAAAAAACTCGATATTCTCGAACACCGAAAGTGTCGGATAAAGGTTCTTGCCCAGCCCCTGAGGCATGTAAGCGATACGCGGAAAAACCGACTCACGATGGCGCTTGTTGGAGATATCGCCACCCAGCACATCAATCTTTCCCTGTTGCATGGCGCGTGCACCAGCGACCAGTGAAAGAAGGCTCGATTTGCCGACACCATCGGGGCCGATCAGGCCGACCATACAGCCTGCTGGAACATCGAGTGAGATGCTATGAAGTGCAGCAGCAGACCCGTAGGACAGCCCTACACCTTCAGCGCAGACGACAAAGCTACCGTCTTCCACACCAGCCTTTATCGAGGCCGCACTCATTTTACGGTTTCCGCGAGGTTCTTCGGCCATTCAGCATTCGCATCAAGCTTGACGTAAGCCATTCCTGGCAGGCCAGTTTTTACCTGCTGGATGTATTTTTGCAGCAAATCCTGTGGGATTTTTGCCTTCACGCGGAACATGAGCTTCTGGCGCTCTTCTTCCGTTTCAACCGACTTCGGCGTGAACTGCGCAACATCAGCAACAAAGCTGATCGTCGCCGGGATCACATATTGAGGTGCCGCATCGAGCACTATGCGCGCATCTGCCCCAATAGCTACACGACCAGCCTGCGCAGTCGGCAGGAAGAACGTCATATAGACATCGCTGACATCGACCAGATTAAGCACGCGACCACCGGCTGACAGCACCTCGCCCGGTTGCGCAACGCGATATTGTACGCGGCCCGGCTTTGGCGAACGCAAGGTGGCATCGTTGATATCCGTGTCGATTGTCGCGATGGCTGCCTTTGCAGCCTCAACCGCGGCTTCAGCATCGACCACCTGCGCCTTGGCAGCACTGATCGCGGCTGCGGTTGCCGCAAGTTGGGCTTTGGCGGCACCAACAGCAGCTTCTGCACCTTGAGCGGTTGCGCGGTCATCATCGAGCACCTGCTGGGAAACAGTGCGCGATTCCGAAAGCTGCTGTGAACGAACAAGTCGTCGTTGGGCAGCATCCAATTGGGCTTCGCGTTGCGCGACGGTTGCTTCCGCAGCAGTTTGTTCGGCTTCACGCTGGGCGACGAGACTTTTAGCTGTATCAATGCTTATTTCAGCACGGCGCAGTTGTGCTTCTGCCTGTTTGCGCTGACTTTCAAGCTGAGCCGTATCCATCCGGGCAAGAATGGCATTCGCTTCAACGAATTGACCTTCATCGGCTAGGATTTCGCGGATGCGTCCTGGGCTTTTGGTCGAAACGTCGATCTCAACAGCTTCAATACGTCCATTCCCGCCTGCAATACCATCCGGCAAACCGGGATCGCTCAATGTCTTCCAGGCATAGTAGCCTCCGACGGCCAAAGCCACGACCACACCGGTTACGATCCACTGCTTGCGATTAAATCCCATGCCGAAATATCCTCTGCGTCATCATCTTGCGGACCCGCACAGCTAAATTATGCGGCAAATGATTTTATTAAATCAGACTGAGTTCAGTATTTTCACTGAGGCGAGATCGCCTTGATTAAAATCAACTATACTCAAATGCATCGCAGTTTCATGCGATAAATAACAATAAATATAAGAAAGTTCGCGGGTGCCGATTTAGTGAGATGGAGGGCAATGCTGACAGCACCCGCTGACTGTCGACAGTACAACATTGCAAAAGATCGCGCTGGTGCGCTCGACAGATCCCTAAACAACTTGAGATTTAATTCGGAAAGTTTAGCCGGGACGTCGCTTTAGGTTGGGCCTCGACGTCCCGGGCTGTCAGTTCTGGTGGAACCTGACAACGAGCGATCATTAGCACCCGGTCATGACCGCTTTCTTTGATCTAAATCAATTAGATAATAATTATATGCAATCACACCCACTATTTTGGTGAGCGGCACTTACCCCAGCTCTTCTTTAGATAGGACGATACGCTTTTAAGCTTGGGATCAGACAAAAAGCCCTGCCGAAACAGAATACTGCCTTTGACCTCTGGGATCGCGTCATTGATATCGAGTTGGCGTTTGATTTCGTCCACGCCATTGCCGGCACCCCATTCCGGCTCAGACTTCGCAGAAGTACCCGCGCGATAAAGCGCCATGCCGATATAAAGATCGGTCTTTGTGCCCTTGACGGTATCCGCCCACCATTTCACGATAGGGCCATAGGGCACATCTTTACGCCCTGACGACCAATAGACCTGCGGCGCAATATAGTCGATCAGGCCGTCTCTCACCCAGACGCGTGTATCGGCAAAATCACCATCATAGTTGGTTTTGCCCGCCCGCGTCGGCGAACCGCGAGGATCATCGATCTGATTGCGCCAGACGCCGCCGGGGCTGATACCAAAGCGGACATGTGGCTTGATCGCTTTGATCTTGTGCGAAATTTCCTGCACCAGCGTATAGGTATTGTAGCGCCGCCAGTCATGTTTGCTGGAGAACCGCGTCCCAAAACGTTTGAATGTTTTGTCGTCTTTGAGCGGCGAGCCTTGCGTTTCGTAATAGAAATAGTCATCGAACTGTATGCCATCGACATCATATTTCTGAACGACTTCGGCCGTGATATTCGTCACCCACTGGCGCACATCCGGAATACCCGGATCAAGCACATAACGATCCGCAGATATAGCCACCCAGCCTGGATTGGTTTTATAGACGCTGGGCGGAGAATCGCCGGCAGAGTTTTTCAGTTCTTTCCGCGTTGCTGGTCGCACATCCATCGAAACGCGATAAGGATTGAGCCATGCATGCAGCTCGATCCCGCGCTTATGCGCTTCCGCAATTGCAAAGCGAAGTGGATCGAAGCCCGGATCTTTTCCGAGCGTACCCGTGAGATAAGACGACCACGGCAGATACTCCGATTTATAGAAAGCATCGGCAGCAGGAGAGACCTGAAAAATCATGGCATTGATGCCATGCTCCGACGCCTCATCAAACATCCGCACCAGCTCTTTTTTCTGACGCTTTACCCGTTCGGAATCATCTTCAATGAGAGTGGAAGCCCGCGACGGCCAATCGAGATTAAGAACAGTTGCAACCCAGCTTGCATGAAACGTATCGCAATCAAGTGGCATGGATTACAGAATTCCCGTTCTATACATGTAGTGAGGCCATATTCGGTTTGATATGATCAATTCACTACCTATTTTAAATTTGCATAAAGTCAAAGCGAGGGCACGATGTATAAGAATATCCTGATCACAACTGATGGTTCGGAATTTGCGGAACGCGGTCTCATTCATGGTTTTGATACCGCGAAGGCCATGGGTAGCAAGGTAACCGTGATTACGGTGACCGCTCCCTATTCAATTTCCGGACTTCCTGGTGGTTTTACGGATAGCCCCGAATTCATCGAACGATTTGAAGAAGAGTGGAATGATTACGCCGATAAGGCGCTCTCTCGTGCACGCGAGCTCGCGGTCGAAGCGGGCGTTGAAATCCATACTTTGCACGTCGTTGCTCATCATCCTGCAACATCCATCATCGAAACGACCAAAGAGCTGCGTAACGATCTGATCGTCATGGCGTCCCATGGCCGTCGCGGGTTGAAAGGCATGTTGCTTGGAAGCCAGACCTATGAGGTCGTAACGCGCAGCTCAATTCCTGTGCTGGTCGTGCGCTAAAACTCAGCTTGCCTGATGACCGGTGGCGCTTTCAATATCAACGCGGAAAAAGACGGGGTCCAACTTGCGCTGCTCTCCGCCACCGGTGATGGTTTTAGTATATGCAGGCTCCCACCATGTCGGCTCGTTGGCCATCATATTGACGATGGCCGCCTTCTCTTCTTCGCGGATGATTTCCCGATAATGCCCGTTCACCACCACGCTGCGCCATTGGGTGCGCGAAACAATATGATCGAAGAGAATGCAGACAGCTGCATTCTTCCGCATTGCCTCGGTCTTCTGCCCGTCAGTTGTGAATGAGTAAAGCGAGCCACCGCTAAACCGAAACCCGAGGGGCACAACGTAAGGCCGGTTATCGAGAACATAACCCAGCCGCCCAACCTGCGTATGCTGGATCATATCGCGGATATCAAGTTCCGACATTTCTTTGATTATCATGGCAGGCGTCCCTCGTTCGGCTAATCCATCGATAGATTACTATAGGGTAGCGATTGGGCTTTGACTGCAATCAAAACTAGATATTCAGACGAATAAGCGTCCTTCGGCAATCTTCACTGCCGTCCCGCCAATGCGCGCGCCGGTTAATGCGCCTTTGGTAACATCTAGCTCAAGGCGAATGCGCGATGGACGCCCCATCTCCATGCCCTGTTCGATCCACCATTGCGAACTGCCGTCAACCGGCTTGTCCTTGGCCAAAATCATCCCGGCAAAAGCAGCAGCTGCGGAACCTGTCGCCGGATCTTCATAAACATTCGCGCCCGTCACGAACATGCGCGCATGATAATTGCTATCGAACAAAATTGTCTCGCGACAATAAACATAAATCGGCAGCGGGCGCTCCGCGACATGTGGCAGGCTTTCGCTAACATAAACCGGATCGATCGAAACTTTAGCAGCAGCGATCAGATTATGTACCGGAACCAGAAGATAAGGCGTGCCTGCACTCCAGACGGCAGGCACATGATTCTCGAAACCGATTTCATGTGTGCCCAGTCCGATTGCGGCGGCGGCTTCCTCTTTCTCAATCTTTATATCAAGCTTTTCCGGCAGGCGTGGCAGATCAAATTCGGCAAAGGCGCTATTCTCACCCAGAATAACGCCGCAGCGAACTACACCGACCTTTTCTTCCAGTGTTACCAGGCGATCAGACTCATCGCCCGTTTTGCGATGTCGCGCTAGTGATACGGCAGCGCCCACTGTTGGATGTCCGGCAAAGGGAAGTTCGTAGTCCGGCGTGAAAATACGCACAGCAGCTTCATGAACCGGATTTTCGGGTGGAAAGATGAAGACCGTTTCGGACAAATTGAATTCGCGCGCAATGGCCTGCATGCGCGCATCAGTCAGCCCCTCACTGTCGTGAACAACAGCCAATGGATTTCCAGCCAGAGCCTTATCGGCGAAAACGTCGAAAATCTCGTAATAACGGCCGGCACTGGCAGCTTCGGTCATCTTTAAATTCTCCCTCACATCGGTCGATGATAGTCCGCGAGCATAGCCAATTTCGCCGCCCTGTCATCTGTCAGAACCAACCTCACTGTTGATTATTAAAATGCCAATCAGCAAATGCTCGAACATAGGACGGCGTCGCCTCCCCCATGGCACCTGATCGCGTCACGGGAATGATTTCAGCAAGCTCTGGTTCAGCCTGCTTGGCGATATTATCTTTAATCCGTTTCAGCAATTCAGCGGTAGGCACATCAAAATAATAACGCCGGAAAAGCGCAATGCTACCATCGGCGGTAACAAGATGAGTTTTCGGCTCGACCTTCGCATAGCCAAGCTCCATCCCAGTCTCTTCAAAGACTTCGCGTGCCATGTTGGCTTCATAATTGACTCTGTCACCGACAATATCGTGGTCGTCGATAGAACCGGCGGGAAAGTAAATGCGACCTGCCACGGCGTTATGTGCGCTCATGCGCGCAGCAATCAGATGCCCCTCGGCAGAGACCATGATGCCAACACCAAAAATATGCCAAGGCTTTTCGGTTACAAGATCACCGCGCCAATACATCAGCGTTGCAAAACTGGTACGTCTGAAACTCGCTTTAAAAACCCGATCATCAAGATGCGCTTCAGGCGCCAGATAAATCTCGCCATCGAACAGCCTTGAGTTGGCAGCAACCGCCTTTCTCCAGTTTTCAGCAATGGCAGGCTTGTTGTGCTCGGTATAAAAAAGAGGATCAGGCAGAACCCTGACATCGACACGATCAATTTCATAGATCGTGTTTTCTTTCACCTGCTGCATCAGTTGCCTCATTTTCAAACGATGTTCAACGTCACGGCCACGGGACAATGATCGCTGGCCTTGGGCCGGTCCCATCCGGCGCGCGGATAGCGTTCAACATCTTGTCCTGGCGGGAAAATGGTGCGCCATGGCTGTCCACGCCGAATAATCTGTGGAATGGCACTCTCGTTCTTGTTCGCAAATGACGGCGAGGCCAGAATGTAATCGAGCTGGCAAAGGTGCCGTTCTTGCGGCCCACGTGTGTGATAGAGCGTCCAGCGATCCATGACCGGGCGGCGTTCAACCAAATTGACGGCAAAGCCATCAGTGAGCAGCGTATCGATCGCGCTTACTTCTTCCGTAAATGGAGTAAACTGGTACCCATTCCACTCATCACCATCGATGACGATCCGTTCGCGATAATCGTTGAAATCGCCACAGATGAGCCAGCGCTTATCAGCCGTCTGCCCCACCCCGAACTTGTCTTCGATAATCCGCCTGATCGCAAGCGTTTCGGCCTGTCGTACAGGCAATGATGCCGTTCGCCCATCGAAACCGTTGCGCGCGCCGCCCATAGATTTCAGATGGACCACAAACAATGACAAAGGCTTGCCACCAATTCGCATATCGAGATTGAGACAATCGCGCTTGAAGATGCGGTCGTGCGGTTCCAGCCCCAGTTCGGCCAGCACCGGCTGGTAAAGTTCCAGATCATTATAGGTCAGATGTGCGTGGCTCGTGACTTGAGTGATCTCGATGGGTTGACCATCGCGCGTGGTGTCGCGCGCCATAACCGCCACATCAATACCGCGACTGTCATTGCCGTCGATTAGATATTTGTTGCGGTAGCCCTGGCCAATCATCTTGAAAAGATAGCCATATTCAAAGGCATTGAGTGCCGCGAGATTATCGACTTCCTGCAGACAGAGGATATCGGCTCGAGCTTCAGCAATAGCCAACGCCGTCATCTGGCGCGTATCATCTGCATGGGCGACGGCACGCGCCTGCTCCAGCAAACGGTATTGCGTTTCATCGCCAATTTCGAACAATTTGAGCGAACGGTCCTGATGCAATTCATTGCGAAAGCCGGAAAAATCAAACCGGCGCATCAGATTTTCGACATTAAATGTGGCTATCGTAAACATGCCTGCGCAATCTCGCGACTTGCGTTATGATTGGCAAGAACTTCTTTTCCAAATCTGGCGATCTTGATGATTTTCTGCCGAACAATCCCCATATGAAAAGAAGCAATAAGGATGGAATACGATGATGGGTAAGATTTGGCGTGTGGCGCTTTGTTCGGGCCTGTTTGCAGCGAGCCTTATCGGCAACGCTGCGGCGATTGAACTGCGGAAAACACCCTATCTACCGTCCTTACAGCCCAGCAAGCCGCCGATCATGGGATCTATGCCGCGCTCGTATCAGCCAAAAGCCGGCTCGAGTAAATGTTATGGCGTGGGCTGTCGCGACAGTGGCAATTATATTTCGCGCGAAGGCATCCCGATCTATAAGAATGGCGACCCTCTTCAGGTGCGTCCGTCCAACCGCAAGCCGGTGACGACGTTCGGGCCCAGCAGCAACCACATCCAGTGGTGCTCGAACCGCTATCGCAGCTATCGTACCTCCGACAATACCTACCAGCCGCTGGCAGGACCGCGTTCAGGCTGTAACTCGCCATTTCAATAAAACAAAAAGGCCGGAGAAAACTCCGGCCTTGTTGTTCTTACTAGGCAGCTTCCGATTTGGAATGCGTGCGGATCAGACGACCGAGGCGCATGATGCCCTCATCGATCATTTCGTCATTTGCACAGGAATAGCTCAGACGCAGCGTGTTCGCGCCAGTACCATCGGCAAAGAATGCTTTGCCGGGAACGAAAGCCACTTTTTCGCTTTCAATCGACGCTGCGAGCAATGCCGCGCCATCCATCCCCTTGGGCAACGTGACCCAGATGAACATGCCGCCTTCTGGCTTGGTCCAGTCAGTGCCTTCCGGCATATATTTGGCCAATGCTTCCAGCATCTTGTCACGGCGATGTTTGTAAACACCATGAAGCTTCGCAACCTGCTTGTCGAAGCCACGCGACGCCACATGGTAAATAGCAATCTGGTTGATCGTCGACGAATGCAGATCAGCGGCCTGCTTCATCAAGACCAGCTTGCGGATGACCGACTGTGAGGCGACCACATAGCCAACGCGCAAGCCCGGTGCCAGCGTCTTGGAGAAAGAACCGCAGTAGATGGTGCGGGTCTTTTCAATGTCGCCACCATTACGCGCAATATCGAGCGAAAGGATCGGCGAAATCGCTTCTCCATTGTAACGCAAATACTGGTAGGCAGCGTCTTCGATGATCGGAACATTGAGTTCATCCGCATCGGCCAACAGCTTTTCGCGGCCTGCGAGATTAACGGTCTCACCGGTCGGATTGCTGAAATCTGCTGAGAGATAAGCAAACTTGACCTGACCGCCTGCCTTTTCAGCCATCTGCTGATAGGACGCAGGCGTGCGGTTGCCATTCATCGAAAGAATATCATAGGTTGGCTCATAGGCATTGAAAGCCTGCAGCGCGCCAAGATAGGTCGGGGCTGTCACCAATGCCGTGTCATTTGGCGAGATGAACAGCTTGCCGAGGTAATCGAGCGCCTGCTGCGAACCGGATGTGATGAAAACATTGTCCTCGGTGCAAGGAATGCCAATTTTGGCAAGCTCGCTCACCAGCCATGTGCGCAGCGGCTTATAGCCTTCTGACACAGAATATTGCAGCGCTGCATTGGCTTCAGGGCCGCCAAAGATATCCTTATAGGCGGTCTGGAATTCGTCATGCGGGAACAATGCAGGATCGGGGATGCCGCCAGCAAAGGAAATAATATCCGGGCGTTCCAGCAATTTCAGAAGTTCACGGATTTCCGAAGCGCGCATACGTTTCGAGCGCGTTGCAAATACAGTTTCCCAGTCCAGCACGGGAAATCTCCTCAATTCGTTTGAAGGCAAAGCCTCCTCAAACTTCACCAGATAAAGGTGAAGCGATAGCGCAAATTTCAGCCGACGAGAACACCTCTTTCCATGCTCACATGGAATAAAGATATTCAGAATTGTTTTGGCTTAACCGCGCACAAAACATAAATCCTCTAGCCATTTGACGATCTTTTCGTGCGCAACACTTCGCGCCAAGAAATTCAAATGCCTTTCATGTGCTAAAGGGGCGTAAGAAACGCCCCTTTTTTAATCTGATCTTAGAACGCTCGAAATCTAATGAGATTCAGACTTCTGGCCGACTCAATGACCAAAACCTAAATGCCTCAGATTTTTAGTTACGTTCTTTGTCGACCAGCTTGTTCTTGCCAATCCATGGCATCATGCCACGGAGTTTTGCGCCAACTTCTTCGATCTGGTGAGCATCGTTCATGCGACGGATACCCTTGAAGCGAGCTGCACCAGCCTTGTATTCCTGCATCCAATCGGACGTGAACTTACCAGTCTGAATGTCGTGCAGAACGCGCTTCATTTCTGCCTTGGTTTCAGAAGTGATGATACGAGGACCAGATACGTATTCGCCCCACTCAGCAGTGTTGGAGATCGAATAGTTCATGTTGGCGATACCGCCTTCATAGATCAGGTCAACGATCAGCTTCACTTCGTGCAAGCACTCGAAGTACGCCATTTCTGGCGCATAACCAGCTTCCACAAGGGTTTCAAAGCCAGCGCGGATCAGTTCAACCAGACCGCCGCAAAGAACAACCTGCTCACCGAAAAGATCGGTTTCGCACTCTTCCTTGAAGGTGGTTTCGATAACGCCCGAACGACCGCCGCCAACGCCCGAAGCGTAGGACAGAGCCAGATCATGTGCGTTGCCCGAAGCATCCTGATGGATAGCGATCAGGCAAGGAACGCCACCGCCCTTCTGGTATTCGCCGCGAACGGTGTGGCCCGGGCCCTTTGGCGCGATCATCACAACGTCGGTTGTCTTCTTAGGCTCGATCAAACCGTAGTGAACATTGAGGCCGTGTGCGAAAGCAATCGCGGCACCGTCACGCAGGTTGTTGTGGATGTGTTCCTTATAGATTTCAGCCTGCAATTCGTCAGGCGTCGCCATCATCAGAAGGTCGCCCCACTTGGCAGCATCTGCAACGCTGAGAACTTCAAAGCCATCAGCCTCAGCTTTTTTTACAGTCGGGGAATCGAGGCGCAGCGCAATACGCACATTCTTGGCACCAGAATCCTTGAGGTTAAGCGCATGGGCGCGACCCTGGCTGCCATAGCCGACGATAACGACGTTCTTCGACTTGATCAGGTTAACGTCTGCATCGCGATCGTAATATACGCGCATTTCCATATTCCCTTCATTCAGATTGTTTTTCAGATTGCTCTGTGGCCTTCTCTCGTCGGCCGTTGGTTTATGCCCCGTAAAGAGCGAAAAACTGCTTTGTGGCGCGCCGGGCGTCCCGGATAACCACTTCGTCAGTCAGTTCCAGCCGGTCGCCAAGCAGCAACCGGATCTGCATGTCCCGGACGACAAGTCCGAAAAACGCACGAAATGCTTCGTCAATATCGTCAAAAGCCAGAAGCTTTGCTTCCTGCCCCATTTCGAGGATCGGCTTGAGACGCTTCGCCATCGCAACCGGGCCGTTCGCGAGAACGATGTCCCCCAAGGCCGACTTACCCGATGCCGTATGGCTCACAGCCAGACGGTTCAATGCGATAGATGTCGGACCCGACAGCACAAGCAGCCAGTCACGCGCAAAATGTTCAAGGCTGGAGAACAACGATTCCGCATCAAGTTTCTCGCGCGCCACAGGCACGACACGAACCTTCGATGCCTGCCAGCGCACCATTGCTGTGAGCAGACCATCACGATCACCAAACCATTTATAGAGGCTTTCCTTGGAGCAATTAGCGGCACGCGCAATGCTCGCCGTTGTCAAAGCGCGGTCCCCACCTTCGACAAGAAGGCGTAACGCCTGCTCCAGAACATCGTTCTGACGCGGCGAAAAAGACGGCTGCTTCTGAGCCTGCAATTCGTCGCTTTTATCAGTCACGGATCAATCCCTCCACCTTGTACCGTACGGTACGGTTCCGCTTATTAATCCTTGCTTGAGAGGCCGTCAAGCAGGATTTTTCACGATGAACGAAGATTTTAGAAATGTGATCCCCGTGTTGCCGCCAGCACTTTGTCAGCAACAGGAAAGAAGCCAACAAATTCAAAAAGAAAGGGCGCCTTCCGGAATCAAATTCTCAGAAGACGCCCTTTGAAATTTAAGAAGAGTGCGGCTCGCAGTCTTAAAGATTTACCTGCGTTCCAATCTCCACTACGCGGCCCGTTGGAATCTGGAAGTATTCCGTCGCATCAGATGCAGTACGGGCAAGCAGGATAAAGAGCTTATCCTGCCATAGCGGCAAACCAGAATGTGCCGACGCCTTCAACCAACGGCGAGACAAGAAGAAAGATGTCGTCATGATATCAAACTTCCAGCCAAGCTTGCGACACAGGCCGAGCGCGCGCGGAATATTAGGTTGCTGCATATAGCCAAACGTCAACGTCACCTGCATGAAACGCTCATTATATTGCGAAACACGCGCACGATCGGCGCTCGAAACCCAAGGTTTGGAAGCTGTGACAACCGTCAGGATGACGTTGTTTTGATGCAAAACCTTATAGTGCTTGAGGCTATGCATTAGTGCTGTTGGCGCACTCTTTGGATCGCCCGTTAAAAATACCGCCGTTCCCGGAACGATGGTCGGTGGACGTTTGTTCATCTGCTCAACAATGAGATCGAGCGGCACTTCAGCCTTGCGGGTTTTCTGGAACAAGTGGCGGGTACCGCGCACCCAAGTCCACATGATGATGACCAGAATGAGCGCAAAGGTAATCGATGCCCAGCCGCCTTCATGCACCTTGATGATATTGGCGCTGAAGAACATGATATCGATGACGAGAAAGCCCAGGATCAACGGCAGCGCACGGCTCACGCGCCAATTCCAGATGCGCGTCATGACAAAATAGAGCAGCCCTGTCGTGACCAGCATATTGCCGGTTACAGCGATACCGTAAGCGGACGCGAGATTATTGGACTTCTCAAAGCCAAGCACCAGAATGATAACAGTCAAGCCCAGCAGGAGATTGACGCGCGGAATATAGATCTGCCCGTGCAGCTTCTCCGAAGTATGCTGGATTTCGAGACGGGGCAGAATGTTGAGCTGAACGGCCTGACGAGCCACCGAAAACGCACCGCTGATAACCGCCTGACTGGCGATTACGGTTGCAGCAGTTGCCAGCAACACCATTGGCCAGAGCGCAAATTCTGGCATCATCTGAAAGAATGGTAATGCTGCAGCTTCGCCATGCGAAAGCACGAAGGCCGCCTGCCCGAAATAGTTGAGCAGCAGGCATGGGAACACGATCCACAGCCAAGCCCGCACAATCGGCTTGCGTCCGAAATGCCCCAAGTCTGCATAAAGCGCCTCGGCACCAGTCATGGCAAGGAAGACCGCGCCAACCGTAATGAACGCCACGCCAGGGCTGACCACGAGAAACCGCAGCGCGTAATAAGGATTGAGCGCCGCCATCACTGTGGGGTCGTCAAAAATATGCCAAAGACCGGACGCACCAAGCGCCAGAAACCAGACTGCCATGATCGGACCAAAAACGATGGCGACCTTGCCTGTCCCGTACTTCTGAATGGAGAATAGAACAACGAGAATAACCACAGTGATGGGAACCACAAACGGCGTCATGTGAGGTGCAACAATCTGCACGCCTTCCACTGCGGAAAGCACCGAAATCGCAGGCGTGATGACGGCATCGCCAAAAAACAGCGCTGCTCCGCAAATACCGGCAGCCAGAATGACGTCGGGCCGCCCTTTCAAGGCAGCCCGTACCAAAGCCATCAGAGAGAGAATGCCGCCTTCGCCATTATTGTCGGCGCGCAGCACGAAAATCACATATTTGACCGTAACAACGAGCAAAAGCGCCCAGAAGATGAGAGAAACAACACCAAGAATGTCACTTCTGGAGAGAAACCCATCCGAGGTTGCCGCATGTAGTGCTTCACGAAAAGCGTAGATCGGACTTGTGCCGATATCGCCATAGACAACGCCCAGCGCGCCAAGGACGAGCGTCTTCATGCTATCGTGAGAGTGGTCGTTTTCTTCGGAAACCATTGCGCTTTCAGGAGAAACACCAACCGGCAGCGTGTTCTGAGAACCCGACAGTGCATCTCCTGCGACTGACGTGTTCTTATCTGGTTGCTCGCTGCTCATATGCAGACACCTCGCAAGGTCGTAAGTATCGGGATGGAATATCAGAGCGTGTGAGAATTAAACAAACCGTCCACAGCTAGGGAATACACGATAGCTGTAAAAAGTTCCCACACCAATTGGCGATCAGCCATATGTTTGACGTGTCAAAGTTAAACTCTTTATAGAAAAGTAATCTGCACCGGCACACTGGCGCGGAACACGAACTGCGGAAAACTTCATGTATGCTTCCCTCAAACGATCCAGCGCGCCCCCAGCGCATGTATATCAGGCGGGCGGTCTATATCTTGTCGCGCCCGCGCACAAATGCAGATTTCGCAAGGCTTCGCTCCGAGCCATGCGCTCAATGCACTGCCTACCCGGCCAGTGGATTGAATTTGACGTTTGAATCCCGACCAACACAAATGCTGTTTCAAACGTCAAATTCGCAAAGACCACTAGATTCAAATACTTGCTAGTGGCCTTTTTGATTCTGACATTTGTTTAACGCCTGCCTCAAGGGATGCAAATGTCGGAATCAGACCGCTAATGCACCTATATAACGGCTAACAGTGACAGGCATGCCGTACATCAAAGCATCTGCCGTGAGTCCATGACCGATAGAAACTTCACTAAGCTGCGGCACATGTTTGACCAGCGCGGGCAGGTTTTCAACTGTCAGATCATGCCCTGCATTGATTGCAAGCCCAAGTGCCGAGGCAGCAGCTGCTGCCTTACCAAGACGGCTCAGCTCTCGTGCTGCAGCCGCTGGATCGTCATAAGTCGCACCATATGGGCCGGTATAAAGTTCAATTCGGTCTGCACCGATGGCCTTTGCCTTGTCATAGCCAAGCGGGTCAGGGTCAGCAAATAGAGAAACGCGCATACCGTTTGACTTCAAACGCTGGATGATTGGGGAAAGAAAATCAGCTTTGGTCTCGAAGTCCCAACCATGGTCAGACGTCGCCTGCATCGGATCATCGGGAACCAATGTCACTTGCTCTGGCTGATGCTTTTCCACAAGTTCAAGAAAGGCTTCCGTGGGAAAACCTTCAATATTAAACTCAGCCTGCGGATATTCATCGTCGATCAAAGCACGAATATCGCCAAGATCGGAAAAACGGATATGTCGCTGATCAGGGCGCGGATGCACGGTCAACCCAGCTGCTCCGGCAGCAAGGGCAGCGCGCCCCAGCCCGGTGACACTTGGCCAGGGTAGATCACGCCGGTTGCGCAACATGGCTATGGCGTTGAGATTGACGGACAGTTTTGCAGGCATAGAGCTTCGCCCCCTCAAATCAGGATATGGCTTTATATCGCCTGCCGGTAAAAAATGTGAGTGTTTTCCGGTCGCACCCTGCACGCAATCCCAAACAGCCGTCATTGCTGTATTTTTCGCAAGCCCACCGCAACTTTTGCGCATCCAAAAGCGTTTGAACATGAGAAATAAAGCATTTCCAGCAAAAGTGTGAAGCGGTTTTGCGTCGGAAAATGCGTAAAAACAAATAATTGGAGCAGTTTCAACGATCCGGACTTCAAAAAACACTCCAAATCATGACATCAGGTCAAACAAAACATTCAGGAAGTGGAGGTTATCGATGCGCAATGAAGACATTCCTGTCATTCGACGCATTCCCACCAGTCGTGAAGATGTATTTGCCTTCGCAATTGAGGGACATCTCAATGATGCAGCACTTGAGAACCTCTATGGCCTTCTCGATGCCGCCTATGAAGGGCATGACGAAATCGACCTTCTCATCCGACTAACCGGCTATGAAGGGGTCGATTGGGGCTCAGCATTCTCCGAAAGCATGCTGTCCATGCGCGCAAAATCGCTAAGACATCTGCGCCGTTACGCGATCGTCGGCGGACCATTGTGGATACAAGCCAGCGTCACACTCATGCAGCCATTTCTCTCAATAGAAATGCGAACATTTGAAGCCGAAGACGAGCCAGAAGCCTGGAAATGGCTCAATGCGGAACCCAATGAGCAGTGATTACTTGACGATAGTCAGCTGCTCGGCTGCGCGCGTGATGGCGGTGTAAAGCCAACGCTCGCGCGTATCACGAAAGGCGTAGCTTTCGTCGAAAAGCACGACATTGTCCCATTGCGAACCCTGCGCCTTATGCACAGTCAACGCATAGCCATAATCGAAATCGTCAAAGCGCTTCTTCGTCTGCCAGGGAATTTCGGCATCCGGGTCCTCAAACTGGGCCTTGAGAAGCTTAATCTTGGCAACGCCACGATCTTCATCTTCTGGCGAAACCAGCAGGTTGATACCAGGCTTCACCGTCTCCTTGGATGAAGTCATCACCTTCCAGAGCGATCCATTCAACAATCCCTTGGCCGGATCATTGCGCAAGCAAACCAACTTGTCGCCAGCCTGCGGATATTCGGCAGTAAAGCCTTTCAGCTCGCGTAACCGCTGATTATAGCGCTTGCGGGTGCGGTTGGTGCCGACAAGCACCTGATCGGCAGAAAGAACCAAATCCTGATTGACTTCCGACTTCGAAATGACCTTTGCCCGTCCCTCATCGCAATAATCGAGTTCCCTGCCCTCGCGCACATCGAGCGCCATGCGAATGATCGGGTTGTCACGTGCCTGACGGTGAATTTCAGTCAGCAGGAAATCCGGGTCATGCTCCGTAAAGAACCCACCACCAGAAATCGGAGGCAGCTGTCCTGGATCACCCAGCACCAGAATAGGTGTGCCAAAGGTCATCAGATCGCGACCGAGCTGTTCGTCAACCATTGAGCACTCATCCACAACGATAAGTGCGGCCTTGGCAACAGGGCTTTGGCGGTTGAGTGAAAAGGTCGGTGATATCGAGGTCTTGCCCGTGGTTTCATCTTCCACGGCTTCTTCACCACGCGGGCGATAGATCAGCGAATGAAGCGTGCGCGCATTGTTCGCGCCCTTTGAGCGGAGAACCTGCGCGGCTTTGCCGGTGAATGCCGCAAACTGCACATCACCGTCGACATGTTCAGCAAAATAACGCGCGAGCGTCGTCTTACCCGTACCTGCATAGCCAAACAGCCTGAAGATCGGGGAGCGCCCTTCCTTCAGCCACTTTCCGACGGCCTTCAAGGCCTGATCCTGCTCCGGTGAAAACTGCATCCGTTGTTCAGACAGGATTCGCCGCACAAGAGCAAGCGCGAAGGAGAACAAACCAGCATCAAAACTTTGACATTACCCGGTTTCGCGTAAATCTGGATTACATCAATACATCCTAATAAATAGCAAATTTAATCTGTGCTACCAAGTAATAGTAAGGTGTAAAAATGAAATTGAATCAATTTTCACTATAATTTAATTGTTAGAATCAAATAGTATTTATATAAAGGAGTATAGCCATGATGCTTGTTGTTTTTGCAACTTTGGCACTTTCATTGATTTTCGCGTGGTTCGGACGTCAGTCCGTCGCAATCTTCCTTGTTATCGTTTGCCTCGCATTGGGCGTTAAACAATTTCTCTGGGAAATATACAGCCCTGATTACGGATTTCGAATGCCTTGGCTCCAGACACAGGTCATTGAGCAACTTCAGCTGCATCAGCTCGCATATGACTTGACGCCAATCAAACAAGTGCATGGAGAAGCAGCATGAGCACTTTCAGATTAGATCATGATATTGCTGACGCTAAACTGCCTGCAGCGCTTCTTTATATTTATCTTCTCGGGATGATGGCGGTCGTTGCAGCTATTCTTACCGCAGCAATGATACTTCAATATGCCAATGGCGAAATACCGTGCCCGCTATGCCTTCTGCAACGCGTTGCCCTGTTTGGTGTCTGCTTTGGTATCATCCTGCAGTTCCGTCACGGCTTCTCGTATCGCAATACTGGCCTGAGCATGATTTTCTCGCTGTTCCTGCTGATTGTATCGGTGCGTCAGACATTACTCGACATCTATCCACGTCCTGGACATGAATATATCGGCAGCGCGGTCTTCGGACTTCATATGCCAGTTTGGTCGGTTCTTATTGCGGTGGCACTTTTGATTGCTTTTGCTTTTCAGCTCATTGTCTGGGGCAGCAATGTTCAATGGCAACAGAAGCCTTTGGCAGCATTTCCACTGCTTCGCACTCTTGCGACTGTACTCAGTCTTTATGTAATCGCGATTGGTGTAATCAATTTTATTTCGGTCGGCGTTCAGTGTGGTGTGAACGAATGCCACACTTTTGGCTACGCACTTCTCAAATAGGAAAAAGACAGCGGCTACAGCATAATTCCTTCAACTTGAATCAGTTTAAGGTAAAATTATGCCGTAAATATAGAGTGTTAGAGCGACCTTTGTGCGCCCAAGAGGGGCACAGCGCTCTCGAGCATGTCGCAGCTAAATGGCTTCATTTAGCGTTCGCGAACATGTGACAACTAAGAGAATCTAGAGCGAGCGCTATGGCATAATTGAGCCGCGATACGCTCTAGGGCTCTCCAAGCCGCTGGTCCTGCCTATTTGCTCACCAGAGCAGCAAATTTATCAAGATCGACATTACCGCCGCTGACAATAACGCCAATTCGCTTACCTTTCAGCGTCGGCGCCACCCGCAGCGCGCCAGCAAAAGCAAGGCAGCCGGTTGGTTCCACGACCATTTTCATTCGGCTTGCGAAGAACTTCATTCCCTGCACCAGTTCATCATCACTGACGGCGAGGATATCCTGGACTGTGTCGCGGATGACGGCAAAGGTCATATCGCCAAGTGCCTGTGTCTGAGCGCCATCCGCCAATGTCTTTGGCACATCAATATGCACGATTTTGCCTGAACGGAACGACTGCTGGCCGTCATTACCTGCTTCGGGCTCAACCCCGTAAACATCGCATGACGGTGAAAGCGCCGTGGCAGCCAAAGCAGATCCTGCAAGCAATCCGCCGCCACCCAGACAGACAAACAGCGCATCCAACTGCCCAACTTCTTCGATCAGTTCCTTCGTCGCAGTACCCTGACCAGCAATGATATCAGGATGATTGAACGGAGGAATGAGCGTTAGCCCGCCTTCGTCAGCAAGCTTATTTGAAAGCGTATCGCGATCCTCAGTGTAACGGTTGTAAGTGACGACCTTTGCGCCATATCCCCTCGTGGCATCCAGCTTTGCCGCCGGAGCATCCTCAGGCATGATAATGGTCGCGCCAATACCCAACAGTTTGGCAGCAAGCGCGATTGCCTGCGCATGATTGCCGGAAGAAAATGCCAGAACGCCACGTTCCTTTTGCTCATCATTGAAACGAGACAAGGCATTGAATGCGCCACGGAATTTGAATGCGCCTATGCGCTGAAAGTTCTCGCATTTAAAAAAGAACTGTGCGCCGGTTTCGCGATCAATCGTCGAAGAGGTGAATACCGGCGTGCGATGCGCATGCCCGTCAATTTGTCTGGCAGCTGAAACCACATCGTCATAGGTCGGAAGCATAGACATAGTTCACCTCTTCAAAGCGCATCCCGAAAAGTGTGAAATGCTTTTCTGATAAGATGCGCGTAAAATAAAACGTTACATCGTCATTTTAACATCGGCCACAAGCTCAGAATGAGCAGCAAAGCCATGGTAAGATTAAACCATTTCAATCGAACGGGATCGGAAAGCCAGTTGCGCAGCAAAGTGCCGAAACCTGCCCACACGGATACACTCGGCAAATTGACAATCGCGAAAGCGGCGCTCACCAGAAGTACAGCTACGTAGTAATTGTCATGGTTGGCATAAGTGGCGATACCGGTAATCGCCATCACCCAGGCTTTCGGGTTCACCCACTGAAATGCAGCCGCCTGAAAGAATGTCATCGGCTCGCCGCTATTGCTATTTTTGGACTCACCAATCGAGCGCGACGTAGCAATTTTCCAGGCGAGATAAAGCATGTAGGCGCCGCCGGCGAACTTAAGCGACGTATAAAACGACGGCACCGTTTCGATCAGTGCGCCCAGACCAAAGCCAACCGCCAGCAACAGAATGAAAAAGCCTACACCTATTCCCAGCATATGCGGAATTGTGCGCCGAAAACCAAAGTTCACCCCTGATGCGAGCAGCATCAGATTGTTGGGACCGGGCGTAACCGACGAGACAAATGCAAACACGAGAAGCGCAAGGAAGATTTCAAGAGACATTAGTTTGACCTGATTTATAGAGACAAATTAGCTCAATAAAAAACCGGCACAATCGAAACATTGTGCCGGTTTTAACCGATATTGTCTCGATCTGACTTGCTTCTTATAGCCCCTGAGGACCGCGGTTCATCGCGGCCACGCCGGTTCGGCAAATCTCCACCAGACCGAGCGGTTTCATCAGCGTAATGAACTGATCGATCTTGGCGGTCTTACCGGTAATCTCGACAATAAAATGCTCTGTCGTCGCATCAACGATCTTGGCGTTGAAGGCATCGGTCAAACGCAACGTTTCCGCACGTGCTTCACCCTTGCCCGCCACCTTGATCAGAGCAAGCTCACGTTCAATTGGACGTTCATGGCCAAGCTCAACAGCGCGGTGGGTCATATCAACCACGCGATGCACAGGAACGATACGCTCGAGCTGATGACGGATCTGATCAAGCACATTTGGCGTGCCGCGCGTAACGATTGTAATGCGCGACAGGTGCTGCTCGTGCTCGGTTTCAGAAACCGTAAGGCTTTCGATGTTGTAGCCACGACCTGAAAACAAGCCGATGACGCGAGCAAGGACGCCCGGCTCATTGTCAACGAGAACGGAAAGCGTATGGGTTTCCGGTGTTTGCGTATCCGCCGCAATGAAATATGCCGAGCCGGATGCTAGATTTTGTGCGTTCATTTTCTTATCTCCGGGTCAGACTAGGGCGCGGCCCTTGGCGTCAATGGCGTTAGCAACGGCTTCATCGGTCGCTTCATCAGGCAGCAGCATTTCATTATGTGCCTTGCCGGATGGGATCATCGGGAAGCAGTTGGCGAGATTGGCAACGCGGCAATCAAAAATGACCGGCTTTTTGATCTCGATCATTTCCATGATCGCATCATCGAGCTGAGCTGGTTTATCGCAACGTATGCCATGCGCACCATAGGCCTCTGCAAGCTTCACGAAGTCAGGCATTGCTTCGGTGTAGGAATGCGACAAGCGGTTGCCGTGCAACAACTGCTGCCATTGGCGTACCATGCCCATATACTGGTTGTTCAGGATGAAGATCTTGATCGGAGCTTCAAACTGGATCGCAGCCGACATTTCCTGAATGCACATCTGGATCGATGCATCACCCGCAATATCGATAACCAGTGCATCAGGATGCGCTATCTGCACGCCAAGTGCAGCAGGCAGGCCATAGCCCATCGTGCCCAAACCACCCGATGTCATCCAACGGTTCGGCTCATCAAATTCCATGAACTGGGCAGCCCACATCTGATGCTGGCCAACTTCAGTGGTGATGTAGGTATTACGGCCCTTGGTCAGTTCATTCAGACGTTCCAACGCATATTGCGGCATGATGACGTCTTTGTTCGGCGCATAAGCCAGTGAGTTGCGCGCACGCCAGCGGTCGATCTGCTCCCACCAGGCACCAATTGCCTTCTTCTCCGGCTTCTTGTCGGATGCGCGGAACTGGCGAACGATATCTTCTAGAACATGCGCGACATCACCGATGATCGGAACATCAACTCGAACATTCTTGTTGATCGAAGATGGGTCGATATCGATGTGAA
Organism: Ochrobactrum quorumnocens; assembly: GCF_002278035.1. Taxonomy (NCBI): domain Bacteria; kingdom Pseudomonadati; phylum Pseudomonadota; class Alphaproteobacteria; order Hyphomicrobiales; family Brucellaceae; genus Ochrobactrum; species Ochrobactrum quorumnocens. The sequence continues at coordinate 1,450,186 of NZ_CP022604.1, forward strand.
TCTTGCGCGAATGCGGGGCAAAAGCGTTGAGGCGGCCGGTGATACGGTCGTCAAAACGTGCACCAACACACAGCATAACATCGCAATCATGCATAGTCATGTTGGCTTCGTATGTACCATGCATACCCAGCATGCCGAGCCAGTTCTTGCCCGATGCCGGATAGGCACCCAATCCCATCAAGGTCGAGGTAATTGGGAAATTGCTGATTTCAACCAGTTCGCGCAGCAGTTTTGTTGCGGCAGGACCAGAATTGATAACGCCACCGCCCGAATAGATAATTGGCTTCTTGGCAGTCAGCAGCATTTCAACCGCTTGTGCGATCGCCGACTTGTCGCCTTCAACTGTCGGACGATAGCTGGTGCGCGGAGTTGTTTGCGGTGGCGTATAGATACCGGTTGCAAACTGAATGTCCTTAGGAATATCGACCAGAACCGGACCCGGACGACCCGTGGAAGCGATATGGAAAGCTTCGTGAAGAACGCGCGAGAGGTCATTAACGTCACGAACCAGCCAGTTATGTTTGGTGCAAGGACGCGTGATGCCAACGGTATCGGCTTCCTGAAAACCATCAGAACCGATGAGCGATGTTGGAACCTGACCGGAAATGCAGACCAGCGGGATGGAATCCATCAACGCATCCTGCAATGGCGTCACTGCATTTGTGGCCCCAGGACCGGATGTAACCAGCATAACGCCAACCTTGCCGGTTGAACGGGCGTAGCCTTCAGCCGCATGACCTGCACCCTGTTCGTGGCGAACCAGAATGTGCTGAACCTTGTCCTGCTGGAAGAGTTCGTCATAGATCGGCAGCACAGCGCCACCCGGATAGCCAAAAAGATGTTCCACGCCATGATCGATCATAGCCTGAACCACCATTTCTGCGCCGGTCATTTCGCGTTGCCCTGCGGAGATCGTCGCCGCCTCGCTTTTTGCTGCCGTCATCGTCGTCACTTCCCGTCTGCTTTACATATTCAATTTCGTTGGTGTTTAGATAACAAAAAAGGCCCCCGAGGGAGCCTGTCTTTCGCGCATGGGAGCTTTCGCCGGATGGTTACACCATCCTGCCCATGCGCATTCGTACCACAAGAATAAGAGCTGTTCTGTTCATGGTCGGGAGACTAATCAGCGAAAATCGCGCCGTCAACGCATAAATTCATCAAGCGCGATATTTTCTTCTGTCGAAGCCCCTTTCTCGATAAGATTATTGCCTATCAAGCGCTTCAGCACCGGAATTATACGTATTCCAGCTATCATCCAGCTGATTCCGGAACCATGTCGATTGCCGCTTAGCATATTGGCGAGTGGCGATAACGGAGCGCTCAATGGCTGCTTCACGTGTCATCTCGCAGGCAAAGAATGCCGCGATCTCACGCACGCCGATTGCCTTCATCGCTGGCAGTGCCGGATCAAGATCAAGCGCCATCAATGCGCGCACTTCATCAAGCGCACCGTGACCCCACATGAAATTGAAGCGTAGGGCAATCCGCTCACCCAACCACTTGCGATCAGGCAACAGCACGATCTTGGTCGCGCTCGCATCGTCTACCAGCGCCGTGCCCGTCGCCTTCTGCCAGTGTAGTAGAGACTTGCCGGTCCCTTCAAACACTTCCAATGCGCGAACGATACGCTGACTATCGGTCGGTCGGAGCGTCGCCGCTATCTCAGGATCACGCTCCTTGAGCATCACGTGAAGGGCCTCCGCCCCCTCTTCGCTCATCCGGCCGCGCCAATGATCACGTATATTAGCAGGCACTTCCGGCATTTGAGAAAGCCCGCCCAGCAGCGCCTTAAAATAGAGCCCCGTACCGCCGACAAAAATTGGCACCCGCCCCTTGAGATCAGAACGCGATAGCAGGGCCTCCACATCGGCGAACCATTTGCCGGTGGAATAGGAAATGGATGGGGCCACGTGCCCATAAAGATAATGCTCAGCCTCACGCAACTCATCAGATTGCGGGCGTGCACTCAACAGGTCGAGCACATCATAAACCTGCATGGAATCGGCATTCACGATGAAGCCGCCAGTTTTCTTTACCATATGAAGAGCAAGAGCCGACTTGCCGCTGGCCGTCGGGCCAGCTATCAGGATTGCATCCTTTGCCGCTTCACTCATCGCAGGAAATGCTCCTCATGTCCCGATCCGTTTCCCTCATTGCTACACTGGTTGCCAATCCGGCCAAAGCGCTGCTTGTTCCATCGCTGGGGATTAAAGCCTCGGCCGCAGTGAATGCAACCGGACTTTATTGGCTGGCTGACGGCATCGCCTGCGACATACCACTTGCCTCGGGGATCACCCGCGAAGAAGCAGAAAACACACTGCGCGCTTCTCTCGGTGGTGCGCCTGTCGATGTGGTGGTGCAGGAACAAGATAGCCGACGCAAGAAAATTCTGATTGCGGACATGGATTCCACCATGATCCAGCAGGAATGCATCGACGAGCTGGCCGAAGAAGCTGGCTTGCGTGAGCACGTTGCAGCCATCACCGCGCGCGCCATGAACGGCGAGAGCGAGTTCGAGCCAGCACTTCGTGAACGCGTTGCTCTGCTTAAGGGCCTGCCACTGTCGGTCATCGACAAGGTTATCTCCACCCGCATCTCACTAATGCCAGGTGGTGTTGAACTGGTGCGTACCATGCGCAAGCACGGCGCATATACCGCGCTGGTGTCCGGGGGCTTTACCTCGTTTACACGTCGCGTTGCGGAAATGATCGGCTTTAATGAAGATCGCGCTAACACGCTCCTTCACGATGGCGCACATTTGAGCGGCAGCGTTTCCGATCCGATTCTTGGACGCGAAGCGAAAGTTGAAAAGCTCGTTGAGATCGCCGATCGTCTCGGTCTTACGCCACAGGACGCTATCGCGGTGGGTGATGGTGCCAACGACCTTGGCATGATCCAACTTGCAGGCACAGGCGTTGCCCTTCATGCAAAACCTGCAGTCGCAACTCAGGCCAAGGTACGCATTGACCATGGCGATCTGACCGCCCTCCTCTATATCCAGGGCTATCGCAAATCGGATTTCGTTGAATGATCATCTTGGAAACGCCTCGCCTCACTATCCGTAATTGGGAAGATCGTGACCGTGAACTGCTTCACGTAATCAACTCCGATGATGAGGTAATGCGTTTCTTTCCGTTCCGCCGCAATCGTGCTGAATCGGATAAGCTGTTCGAGCTTCTTCAAACCATGATCGCAGAAACCGGCTTGGGCTTTTACGCTCTCGAAGAAAAACAAAGCGGACAATGCATCGGCTTTGCGGGGCTGGCACGCACCGATCTGGAACCATATTTCCCAAACGGCACTGTGGAAATTGGCTGGCGTCTCGCGCGGCCATTCTGGGGCAAAGGCTATGTGACGGAAGCAAGCAAAGCGCTGCTTGCCTATGCCTTCGAAGCATTAGAACTGCCTGAAGTCGTGTCCTTCGCGGTCTTCAACAACGACCGCTCGACATCAGTCATGCAGCGCATCAACATGGTTCGCGATGCGGCCAGCGACTTCGATCATCCGCGCGTGCCGGACGAGACGCCACATCTCAAGCGCCATGTCGTTTACCGGATCGGCAAGCCTGCGAAGACTGAATCGCACTCGTAACGGAATCCCCTAAGCGATTCAGAACACAAACAAAAAAGGCGTTGCGATATACCGCAACGCCTTTTTTGTTTGTAACGCGACGAAAGCTTAATCGATGCGGATTGTCACGAAACGCAGCTCGCCTGAACGCGAAGCAAGCATCAGAAGTGCATTCTTGCGGCCCTCGCGGCGCAAAGCATCAATCCGCTTCTTCACATCAGCAGGTGTCTTCACAGTGACCTGACCGATATCGACAATAACGTCACCTGTTTCGACGCGCTTCTCACCGGCAGCGGATCCCGGAGCGACGTAAAGCACGGCAACACCTTCCACATCTTCAGCGATGCCAAATTCACCACGAACATCATCATTGATCTCCGCAAGCTTCATGCCCATCACAGTCGTAGCGGCTTGCTCTTTCTGGTCTTTTTTCTGAGTATCGGGTTTTGACGCATCGGGCGCTTCTGCGCTCTCTTCGCCCTCTTCCATGTCTGGTGGAGGAGCCTGATCTTCTGTCGCCGCTTCAGTGCTCTTGTCGTCTTCAACCAGACGACCGAGTTTGACCTTTATGGTTTTCTCTTCACCATCACGAACAACAACAACATCAACCTCATCACCGACAGCACTTTCGGCCACAAGACGCGGCAGATCCCGCGCGCGTTCAACCGGCTTGCCATCATAGCGGATCACAACGTCACCAGCCTTGATGGCGGTATTGTCGACGCCTGAATTTTCAATCAGTCCGGCGATCAACGCGCCCTTCGCTTCTTTTAGACCAAGGCTCTGCGCAATATCTTCGGTAACCGGCTGCAGGCGTACACCAAGCCAGCCACGACGCACTTCGCCAAACTCTTTCAGCTGATCGATGACACCGACAGCCATTTCGGCAGGAATTGCAAAACCAATACCAATCGAACCACCCGACGGCGAATAGATTGCCGTATTGATGCCTATTACCTTGCCATCCATATCGAAAAGTGGACCGCCGGAATTACCCCGGTTGATCGCGGCATCTGTCTGGATGAAATCGTCATAAGGACCGGACTGAATATCGCGCTTGCGGGCCGAAATGATACCGGCTGTAACAGTGCCACCAAGGCCGAACGGGTTGCCGATCGCCAGAACCCAATCGCCAATGCGCGCCTTCTCAGAATTACCAAACTGCACAGCGGTGAGCTTATGTTTGGCCGGATCAACTTTCAGCACAGCGAGATCAGTTTTTGTATCTTTGCCGACAAGCTCGGCCTTGAGCTTCGATCCATCAACGAAATTCACTTCGATTTCATCGGCATCGGCAATGACGTGGTTGTTCGTGACGATATAGCCTTTTTCGGCGTCAATCACAAAACCGGAACCAAGCGACTGCACTTTGCGCGAATCGTTGCTCTTGTTGCCATCCTTGTCATTGAAGAAGTCGTTGAAGAACTCCTGAAAAGGTGAGCCTTCCGGCACTTGCGGCATTGGTACGCCGCCATCGCCTTCGCCGTCTTCCTTGACTGTCTGCGATGTTGAAATGTTTACGACCGCATCCAGGAGCCCTTCGGCAAGATCGGCCACGGAGCCAGGTCCTTGGCGTACCGGCGCAATCTGTTGTGCCCCAACTTGCTGAGCAACCGCTGGCGGCATGCCAATCGCCACTGTCCCTGTAAAACTCATCGCTCCAAGAGCTACGGTTGCTAAAAGGGTGCGAGCAAATCCCGCCTTGGGTGCAATTGCCATGAAGCTCTGCTCCGTTTCTGTCTGCGGTAATAAATCGAAAGGATTAGATCGCTGCAAAATACGGCCTGTTTACGGCCCCGCATAGAGTGGTGAGCAGAAATATAACGGATGAAGTGGCTTATCCCCTGACAAGCCAGACAATAAAGACGCCGATTGCCAGCGCTGAAAGCCCTGCAATCCTCAACATGCTTTCGGGTGCCTCGGATGCATCCCGCGCAAGCTTCTTGGCGAAAAAAGGAAAGCCGCCGTAGAGCAGCCCTTCGAAGACGAAGAGAAGTCCTACGGCGGCTAGAAAATCGCTCATTTGCGATAATCTCTCTTACTGCGACGGCGTTGCCAGTTTTCCACCAGCATCACGGAAGAACTTGAAGAACTCCGAATCCGGTGAAAGTACCAGCGTTGTGTCGGGCGTCTGCAGCGCTTCGCGATACGCGGCCATCGAACGATAGAAGGCGAAGAAGCCCGGATCTTTCGAGGCAGACAGAGCGAAGATTTCACTGCGCTGCGCTTCGCCTTCACCGCGAAGGATTTCCGATTCCTTGTGCGCTTCAGACAATGTTTCGACAACCTGACGATCAGCAATAGCGCGGATACGCTGAGCTGCTTCACGACCACGAGCTCTGAGACGTTCTGCTTCGGCAAGACGTTCTGCCTTCATGCGGTCATAGGTCTGCTGCGAAACTTCAGCAGTCAGATCTGTACGACGAATACGAACGTCTTCAATGGTCAGACCAAGTGAAGTCGCATCGGCACGCATCTGGTTAGCTACTTCACGCATCATGTCGCCACGCTCTTCGGAAAGCGCCGCTTCAAAGCCACGCTGACCGTAAACGCCGCGCAATGCTGCATCAAGACGTGTCCGCAGGCGCTGCTCGGCAAGCAAAGTGCTACCGGAAACCGTTTCACGGAACTTGCGGGCATCGGTGATGCGATAGACGAGGAATGCATCCACGTCATAGAACTTGCCGCCCGAGACCTGAACGCGAATATCGTCGAGGTCGAAACGCAGGAGACGATCATCGATCAACTGCACTGTATCTGCATCAAGGAAGCCGAACGGCAGCTTGAAATAGATGCCCGGCTCGGTCTTCACGGCAACGATCTGACCGAAGCGCAGTACGATTGCCTGCTGGCGCTCGGTGACGATGAACGTCGCCGAGTAGAGAAGGAAGACGATGACGGCAATGATACCGCCAATAATCGGAAGCCTGTTCTGAGCCATTACTGTGCACCTCCGCCAGTCGTAGTCGCGTTTACACCGGGGCGCGGTTGCTGACGCATAAGTTCATTCAGAGGCAGATAAGGCACGACATCTTTTCCGGGTTCCACGATAACTTTCTTCGTGCTCTTCAGTACCTGTTCCATCGTTTCAAGGAAAAGACGGTTACGGGTGACTTCCGGCGACTTCTGGTACTCACCAAGAACCGAGGTAAAACGCTGTGCTTCACCTTCTGCTTCCTGAACGACACGGGTTTTGTAAGCTGCCGCTTCTTCGCGAAGCTGGGCTGCCTCACCGCGTGCCTGACCAAGCCGCTGGTTGGAGTACTGATTGGATTCTTCAACGAAACGATCTTCGTCCTGTTCCGCACGCTGCACTTCATCAAAGGCATCAGCCACTTCGCGTGGCGGCGCTGCATCTTCGATGGAAACGGCATTCACCTGAATACCGGCATTATACCGATCAAGCGTAGCCTGAACGATTTCGCGAACGCTCTGCGCAATAGCTGCACGATTGTCACGGAAGACATCCTGAGCCGGCCTGCGGCCGACGATCTCACGGATCGCACTCTCGGAAACCTGCTGGACCATCGAGTCAGGGCTATCAACGTTAAACAGATAAGCGCGTGGGTCGGATACGCGGTAAAGAACCGAGAACTGAACGTTGACGATGTTCTGATCACCCGTCAGCATCAAGCCCTGCGTGGCGTTACGCGAGCCCTGTCCGCCAATATTGATCTGCTTTTCGACGATCTGCGCCTTTTCATAGGTTTCGATCGGCCACCAATGGAAATGCAAGCCCGGCTCCGAAACCTCTGCCTTTGGCTTACCAAAGCGCAGTTCAACTGCGAGCTCGTCCGGCTGTACTGTATAGATGGACTGGAAAAGCCAAAAACCCAGCACCGCGGCACCGATGAGGAAAAATACGCCGCGATTGCTGCCGCCCTTGCCACCGCCGCCACCTGGGAAAACCTTTTTCAGACGGTCCTGGCCTTTGCGAAGAATATCCTCGAGATCAGGCGGCGTGTTCTGTCCACCACCGCGCGGTCCTTTCGGTCCCTGCCCCCAGGGGCCGCCGTTGCCGCCGTTATTATTGTTATTGTTATTATTATCGCCGCCGCCACCCCATGGGCCACCGCCGCCGTTCTGATTACTCCAGGGCATCCTCACCTCTCGTCCGGGAGACGGGAAAGCAAGCGCCACCTCCCGTCATCAACTAATGTTACCGTTTTATAGGCATCGCGAGGGCCGCTTTCAACGTAAGGCGGCAAATTTCCTGCGTTATAATTTACGCAACACGCCGTTCATACCGAATATAGCGTGTTGGATGGCTATCTTTTTCACCTGCGGGCACGTCCTCGGTCGAAATGGCCTGCCAAATTTCCGAATCGATTTCAGGGAAATATGTGTCACCATCGACCGTGGCCACTACGCGGGTGAGATGCACCACATCTGCCAATGGTAGCCCCTGAGCATAGATGTTGCCACCACCAATAATGCAGACTTCATCGACACTGAGCTCAGCTGCAAGCTTGCGTCCGATATCTATTGCATCTTCAAGCGAACCGACAACCAGTGCGCCTTCCGCACTAAACGCGGCGTCGCGTGTCACAACGATATTGGGTCGTCCCGGCAAAGGGCGACCGATGGACTCCCATGTGCGGCGCCCCATGATGACAGGTTTGCCCAATGTCAGTGCCTTGAATCGCTTGAGATCGGTCGACAGCTTCCATGGCATGTCGTTGTCACGACCAATGACATTGTTTTCAGCAGCAGCCACGATGATCGATACAATCGGCTTCCGAGTTGTCATGTCTTACACCGCAATCGGAGCTTTGATCGTTGGATCGGCTTCGTATCCAACAAGTTCAAAATCCTCAAAACGGAAATCAAACAGGTCTTTTACATTTGGATTGATCCGCATCGTCGGCAACTGCTTCGGGGTGCGGGTAAGCTGCAGACGCGCCTGCTCGAAATGGTTGGAATAGATATGCGCGTCGCCCAGTGTGTGAACGAAGTCACCCGGCTCAAGGTCTGCCACCTGCGCGATCATCATCGTCAGCAGCGCGTAGGATGCGATGTTGAACGGAACGCCCAGGAAAATATCCGCCGAACGCTGATAAAGCTGGCAGGAAAGCTTGCCGTCCGACACATAAAACTGGAACAGGCAATGACATGGCGGCAGAGCCATTTCATCGACCAGTGCCGGATTCCACGCAGAGACGATCAAACGTCGTGAATTAGGATTTTCCCGCAACATCTTTAAAAGATTCGCGATCTGGTCAATGTGGCGGCCATCTGGTGCAGGCCACGAACGCCACTGATAGCCATAGACCGGACCGAGATCACCATTTTCATCGGCCCATTCATCCCATATCGAAACGCCGTTTTCCTTGAGATAAGCGATGTTGGTATCGCCTTTGAGAAACCACAGCAGTTCATGGATGATTGAGCGCAGATGCAGCTTTTTCGTCGTCAGAACCGGGAAGCCTTCGGCCAGATTGAACCGCATCTGATAGCCGAACACCGAGCGCGTGCCTGTTCCGGTGCGGTCCCCACGGTCAGAACCGTTGTCGAGCACATGCTGGAGAAGGTCGAGATAGGTGCGCATAGGGATTACTTTCCGGGCCGATTCGTTTTGACACCACTATAAAGAAAAACCTCGGCGCGACGAGGCACCGAGGTTTCAAACTCCACAGGGGAGTAAAAAGATCAAAGGTCGCCGAGCTTACCGAGCTGCTTGGCTACCAGATAATAGAAGGTAACGCGGTGCTTGTTGCGATCGCCCTTCATGACTTCCGCCACGTGATTGACCACTTCTTCGGCTTTTGCAGCATCAGCAACACCGAGCTTTTTCGCCACCCAGCTATCGCGAACGCGCTTCAATTCTTCCGGGTCCGTCGCCGAAACGAGAGAGGAATCGCGATTGCGCAGCGCAATACCGAGATGCTTTACGATCTTCTCGACAACGGCTTCATCTGCACCAGCATCATAACGACGGACATCCGCGAGATATTCACTCATATATCCACTCTCCTTCGATTGGGCCTTTGCCCCGTTTAAACCTCCGCCAGAGCCGGAGAATTTCGATCCCTATCAAGCCATGCACCGATAGTGTCACGAGGATTGACCAGCGGAAGCTGGCTGTCAATGAAAAATGAACGCAAAAAGCGAAGCCAGTCGGCCGCCAACAACCTGTAAAATCACAACTACCCTCTTCCAATCACGAGGAAGGACGCCTATATACGGCGTGTCAGCGCAAGCTGACTATGGTGATAAATGGACGATGTAATAAACCTATTGGACCCGGGGGCGGTACCCGGCGCCTCCACCAGAACACAAGATGCTTCAGAAGCAAGTTGTGCTGTGGCGGGGGCGAAATAGGATCGACAAGGGTGTAAAGATCGCTCTTTTGCTCGGCATGATACCACCGTTATCGGGTCAATTGAGTAGTTGCAAATGACAACAAAGCTCAGGGTTACGCTCTCGCTGCCTAATGGCGGTGCGGGAAACCCACTCTAAAGCCCTTAGGGTTAGCACCTTAAGGCGGGGTTCGGAGGCACCTGGCAACAGAAGCCTCCACTTTCCCTCATCAATTGAATTTTTAGTCTTCGGGCCTTTTAAGGCGAAGCCATTTCGCGCTGGATAAAGCTTAAAGCGCGTCGCATGATCATACTTGAAATGCGACACGCTTTAGCAACGTCAGACGATAGCTGGTTCGGTTTCGGGCACTTGTGTTTCCGTTACCTCTATCTCCGCTGGCTGTGTTTTGGACGAAAGTGCAATCATTGCGATGATGAATGCAAGGACAGCACAAGCCGCTATACCAGCAACCATCGGCAATGGTGATCCGTCGAAGACAGCGCTCGTCACGGCAATGGCCAAACCGCCAATGACAAACTGCAATGTACCCATCAATGCAGATGCAGTTCCGGCGATCTCGCCATAATCTTCAAGCGCAAGCACTGCCGTTGTCGGAATGACCAAGCCTAAAAAGCCGTAGCCGACGAACAGGAACGCCGCCATCACATAAAGCGACTGATAGCCCAGCAGAATGACTGCGAGTAGCGCCACCATGGATGTGGCAAAGCCGGTTACTGCCATCTTGACCACACGGCGCAGTCCAAAGCGTGCACCAAGCACCCCATTGAGCTGAGAAGCCGCGAAGAATGACACTGCATTGACGGAGAACGCGATCGCATATTGGCTCGGCGTCAGACCGTAATGGTCGATAAGCACGAAGGATGAATTCGCCAGATAGACGAAGAATGCCGAGATACCAAAACCGCCAATGCTTACCAGGCCAAGGAAGTAGCGGTCTTTGAGCAGGCGCGCATAGCCGCTGAGCGCACTACTAATATTGCTCTCAAGTCGCGCTTCCGCGCCACGTGTCTCTTTGAGCAGTGATCCAATAAGCGCAATGCCAATCAGCGCCGCAATAAACACCGCCCAGAACACGCTGCGCCATCCAAAAAAGCTGATCAGCACAGAGCCGGTGAGTGGTGCCAGAATTGGAGAGATGGAGAAAACCAGCATCAGCAGAGACATGAGGCGTGCCGCATCCACTCCGGTGTGCAAATCACGCACAATCGCGCGTGGAATAACGGAGCCGGACGCAGCGCCAATGCCCTGTACAAAACGGAACAACACCAGAATATCAATATCCGATGCAAAGGCTGATCCGATACTACCGATGGAAAACAGAACCAGACCGCCATAAAGCGGCAGCTTGCGTCCGATCATGTCGGAAAGAGGTCCAAGGAAAAGTTGTGCCAGCGCCAATGCCAGAAAGAATGCAAGCAGACTCATCTGCACCGCGCTCGTCTCCGCATGGAGATCTGAAGCGATTGTCGGTAGTGCAGGCAGGTACATATCTATAGCAAACGGACCAATAGCGGACAAAAGGCCGAGAATAATCGCATTGCGCACGAGACCAGAAGTCATGGGGAGGAGCGCTTTCATCAATGTTTCGTGAGTCGCCTGTTGCGATTTTGGACACATTCAGGCCCGCGGCACCGCTTGGGAGGATGGGAAAGCCAAAGTCCAAATATCGCAACAGATGTTCTATCCACATGTTACTGCTGCATATTTTTAATAATTTCCGTGACATTTCCGGCCCCCAACCGGATATCCCAGCCTTTAAAAATAGTGTAGCAATCGCCACAATGGACGGATCGTCAAAACCGTTTTGACACAACTGTAAAATTAGACACTATTGTCCAAACCGTCAAGTCGTCTTATGTTAAAGATATGAAACCTACTGACATGCTCGATATCGCCGTTCTATCGGATAGACCCGCTACCCTTCCCAAAGGGGTGAGTTCCACGGTCATCAAGCCGGGGCAATGCATGAAGCGCGACTTCATTCTTTGCGCTGCTGCTCGCGTTTTTTATCGCGATGGCTTTCAGGGTGCGAGTATCGATCTGATTGCCAGTGAGGCCGGTGTATCTCGCCAGACGATCTATAATCACTATCGTGATAAAGAAGCACTGTTGGCGGCCGTTGTGGATGACGCTTTCGACAGGATGATGTCGAGCCTTTTTGCTGTCCTCGCAACCTTTCCGCAATCGAGCGAAAATCTTGAAGACGACCTTATCGCCTTCTCCATCAGGATGAGTCGCAATTGCGTTTATGATCCCTCGACTGCATTTTTACGCAAAGTGTTTCAATCCGACGAGGACGCTCTTCCACTGGGTGCAAAGCTTTGCAGCACAAAAGGCCCCGCACAAGGTGTGCCCGCTATTGCAGCCCATCTGGCGCGACTTGCTCTTGCGGGCGATTTGCTGATCGAAGACCCAGACCTTGCTGCCCGTCACTATCTGGCGCTTATCAATGCCGATATCCATTACCATCTCCTGACAGGCCAAAGCATCGACGATTCCATAATTGAGCAAAGCTCGATAAATGGCGTGCGTACATTTCTGATGGCTTTTGGTAAGCGCTCATAAGCTGCGTACTTTGCCTTTCAGCATCGTCAAATTCGCGCCCTGACTGCTCTTTCAGTCCCACCATCGTGGGAGTTGAGCTTTTTCACGATATAATTTTCAATTCCCCTGAGAACAAACTTGACATCAACCCGCGAATCCGTGGGATAAGCAAAATATGGTACAGGACCTGATCCGTTATGATATTCTAGCTCAGGAAGCCCTACGTGGCGTCATTCGCAAGGTTCTTGCGGAAGTGGCGACGACTGGCTTGCCTGGAAACCACCACTTCTTCATCACGTTCCTCACGGGAGCGCCTGGTGTACGCATTTCATCGCGCCTCAAGGAAAAATATCCTGAGCAGATGACAGTCGTGTTGCAGCACCAGTTCTGGGACATGCTGGTTACGGACCAGCTGTTTGAAATCGGCCTTTCCTTCGGCGATGTGCCTGAAAAGCTGACAGTCCCCTTCGCCGCTATTCGCGGTTTCTATGACCCATCAGTGAATTTCGAGCTGGAATTCGATGTGTCCGTTGTCCAGCCGACGAGCGACAATGATGAAGGCAGCAATATTTCTTCGATTGAGCTGATCTCCTCTGAGGAAGCTCCGGCAAAGTCGCCGAAATCAAAATCCAAGCCGCGTAAGACTGCGGCTGAGAAGGAAGATGCTGCCGCCAAGGATAAAGAAGCAGCTGACGGAGAAGATACGGAACCCAAGCCGTCTGCAGATGTTGTCTCGCTCGACTCCTTCCGCAAAAAGTAAGTCTTATCTTATTCTGAAACATTCTATGCGCCGGTAGAAGAAACTTCTGCCGGCGTTTTGCTTTTTGTGTTTTTAAAATTTCTAACTCGTCATCGGCCATCGCATGGTAATTGACTTTAATCAAAGCGTGCAGATTATTATTCTGTAAATACTGGAGCACATCCGAAAAGTGGGAACGGGTTTTCGGAACAAGATGTGCGTAAAAACAAAAGATAGAGCATTTCTAATGATTCAATTTAAACTGGAAATGTTCTGGCTCGACGGCAACTCATCTGGATCGGTTTTAATATGCTGCGTTTAATAGCTCAAATTGTCTTATGGTTTAGCGGCATCGTTGCGGGCTTCTTTGTCGCCAAAGACGCGCCGAATTTTCCGCTGTGGCAGATGACTTTCGGACTACTTCTGCTCGTGATACTTTCACTGCTGATATGGTGGTTCACCAATCCGAAAACCCCAGAAAAGTAGAAGCGTCGAGGCCGTTATCCCTCTGGCGGCTTAGCTACAGCAGGCATTCATGAGTGAGATCATCAATCTGCGCCAGTTCAAAAAGAACAAGGCGCGTGCCTCCAAGGAAAAGCAAGCTGAACAGAACAGAGTTCTGTTTGGCAGGACCAAGGCCGAGAAAGATTTCGCGCAAGCAGAAACCCGTAAGACCGAAAACTTTCTCGCAAACAACAAGCTCGATTCGCGCGATAAACCGGATGAGAACACGTGAATCAGTCAGCCCGCTTGCGAAAGCGCTCTGTCACTATTCGCGGCCACGCCACGAGCTACACGCTTGAAGAGCCGTTCTTCGAAATCCTTGAAGAAATAGCACAGAAACGACAGGTTTCCGTGGCATCACTGATTGCCGGGATCGATGGACAGCGTGATCGCACGATCAACCTGTCATCCGCCTTGCGCCTCTATGTTCTCGACTGGCTGAAATCGAGACTTCAGATTTAGAACATAATCCGACCGGAGTGACCCGAGGATCGATAAGATTATGCTTCGAATAAGATGCGGTAGAGCGCCGATCTGCTTCAATCAGATCGAAACGCGCTCTAAGGCTGTGGACTTGGCGCCGTAGTCGGCGATTGCTCCAGATCCTTCAGAAACTCATTTAACGACTGTCCACCCTGCTGCCCGTTGAGCTGAGCTGGCGGATTGCCGCCAACCGCGGGACGCTGTGCCTCGAGAGCGTTTCGTGCAGCCTGTTCGCGTGCTTCGGCTTCCGCCTTGCGACGTGCTTCTTCTTCCAGCCTCAAACGTTCACGCTCCTGCGCATCCGATGAAAGCAGATCAAGCTGACGACGCAGGCGCTGCTTCTCCATGATGCTGGCCTGCATGGCCTCGACGCGTTCCTGTTCCCGCTCAAGCGCGCGCTGCGTTAGGAACTGGACCAACGGCTGACGATCGAACTGAACCGATGGTTCCTCATAAAACCCACCGATTGAATACCTGAGATTGGCCGCACTGCCAGACTGCGTATCTTCAGCCTGCTTGAAAGAGAAGCTGCCTTCACCGCTCAAACTCAATGTGGAGAGATCCAACTGTAAATCCCCTGCCAGCACCGTGTCACCGGAATTAAAGCTAATCGGTGCCAGTCGGGCAATGCCACCGGCGACAGTGAAATCAAACCGTGCGTTACCAGCAGCAAAGCTTCCCTGACCGACTGCCTTGTCTGCAATCGCCGCAAACTGCTTTGCATCTAGTTGGGAAGCGCCTGCAGGTTGATCGCCCATGGCATCAGCCGCTGTAAGCATCCCCGCGAAAGCATTTTGATCAAGGCCATTGATCGCAAAGTTTTCAACATCTGCACTGCCTGATCCTGCGAGAGATGAAACAAGATCGGCCACGCTCGTACCGCTACCATTCAAAGACAGAGCGGCTTTCACCGTACCTGAGAAGGGATTGCTACCGTCTGGCAGACGGTAAAAATCCTGAAGCGCAGCGCCGCTCCATTTGAGATCGGAGGTCAAAAGCGCAGTCTTATCATTGTTGCGCAGTGAAACATTGCCAACCAGATAGCCGCCGGCCCAATTACCTGTCAGCTCGCCAAGCGTCAGATCATCCATGCCCTTCTGGAGTCGGGTAGAAAAATCGCTCAAAACTCCAAACCCATCCATATGAGCCTGTGCTGCGTTAAGCTTCATATCAATGAGCAACGGCAAGGATGGTCGCACAGAAAATGGTGTCTTTGGCCAGATCGATACTTTTGATGCCTTTACAGGCTCAATAGCCTCCTGCCCCAACATGATCGCTGCCAGACTACCAAGCTCGATAGAAGCCAGTTTGGCCTCACCCTTGATTTGTGGCAGACCGCTATCGGAAAAATTTGCTTCTATGCGCGCAGAAACATCATCTCCGCCGAGCTTGCCAGAAAAGTTCGGAAAGCGAAGAAGGCCTTTTGCAAACTGGAAATCGCTGGAAAGATCAGCGGACAGCCCTTCGCCAAATCCCGGCAAAGAATAACCAGCTGTCGCGATAAATGGCTGCAAATCGTCAGATTTCAACTGAGCCTTACCGCTTGCGGCAATATCGCCTCCAACTAGCGAGAGGATGCCATCGGCGGCAGCCGTTCCATCGGGCGCCGTTAGCTTAAGTTGTGTCCGCATACCTGCGCTCGGCGCACCCTGCATGGTTAAATCCGCCGTCAACTCACCAGCAAGCCCCAAAGGCAGTGACGGCAGGCCCAGAAGCGCGAGAACAGTTTCTCCGTTCTGAGATGTTGCAGTTCCGTTCAGCTGCATCTGCATCGGATCACTCTCGGAACTCCCGCCACTCGTGGTGCCTGAGAGATCCAGCTTCATCCCGCCCGCTTTGCCGGTCACGCTGAAAGATGCTTCACCGCCCTTGGCGGGGGTCTTTGTGTTCGCTTCTTTGGTCCGCGCACTCTTGTCTGTGCCAGCATTCTTGCCAGCACTGTTGTTTGCAGAAGCGACTGGCGCAGCATCACCATTCGGCGCTGCGACTGCATTGGCAATAATGTTAATTTCGGTGTCATCAAACAGGCCCGGATAATTGTCCGCACGTGCCGAAAGCGACCTGAAAAATGGGATTTGTGGATGACGATGCGCGACCAGCGTCAGAAAATGCGACAGATCTGCAGACAGCAAAGTCGCATCCAGCGTACCTGACGGCGCAGACGCAAACGGCTCATAGGCACCCGTCGCCGTTAAAGTCGTACCGGCTACATCGTTGACCATCAGGCGATCAAAATCAAAACGTCCACCATGCACGCGCACGGCAAGATCAACACTACCTGCTTCCATATCCTCGTACTGAACTGGCCCTACCTTGAAACCGATATCAAGCGCCTGCCCTTCAAGAGAAGCCATGCCATGACCGCTTGAGAAAAAGCCTGTAAAGGCCCGCAACGCATCGCTATCGACTGCGCCACCATGAAGCCTAAGCGTAACAGCTGGCTCAGCAGAG
The DNA here is from genome assembly GCF_002278035.1 of Ochrobactrum quorumnocens. Classification (NCBI taxonomy): domain Bacteria; kingdom Pseudomonadati; phylum Pseudomonadota; class Alphaproteobacteria; order Hyphomicrobiales; family Brucellaceae; genus Ochrobactrum; species Ochrobactrum quorumnocens. Next base: position 1,466,798 of record NZ_CP022604.1, read on the forward strand.
CCAGCGACTTGTCGCAGGAAGCTGCCTTTCAGCGACGTTTGCCCCAATCCGACTTCAAGTTCGTCAATACTCTGCATGCCATCACGCAGATCGACGTTGCCGGAAAAGCCGACGCTATCAAGTTTGCGGATCGATTCATCGACAGTCTCATTGAGCCATGAGGCAAGTCCTGATGGCTGGCGCGAAGCCACAAGCATATCGCCTGCAAAGCCAAAATCCTCACCAACAGAAAGCTTGCCCTTTGCTTCAACCTTCGTGCGTCCCGGCAGATCAGCGGAAAACTGGCGGATATTCCAGCCGTTGCCGTCAGGGCCTGCACTGATCGTCACGGAGCGAATTGTGGTGCCACCGGCAATCACCGCAGGCAAACGCAGTTCCACGTTGCCGGGCATTCCGGGGATTGGTAATTGTTCAAGCATACGGCGGACAAGTGCCACACGATCACCGAGCGGCACGGGTGTAACAGCCTGCTGGTCTTCCGTGGTTTCGACGGGACCCCAGAAAATCTGCTGTCCATCGGCGCTGATATCAAAACGCGGCGTGTCGCCGTAATCAATAAATGCCTTGCCGTTTACCACATAAGGATTATCGGCAGGCCCTTGTTCCATACGGAATTCGCGGGCATCAAACCGGCTTCTGTCCGCCTCGAACTTGCCCGACAGCCGTAAATCGCTAAAAAACGGCTTCTCAGTTGGTGTCTTCTGATTTTTGGTATTCAGTGCAACGGCATCCGCCGAACGAAGCGAGAAGTTGCCTGCATAGTTGAGACGCCCCTCCTTCAAAGTAATATCGCCATCTGTTTCAAAGGATGCGGGAATTGCATCGGGAGAAATACGTGCCCGCAGTCGCAACGAACCATCGGGCTTTGCCTCACCACTGTTGAGATCAAGCGCGAGCTTCTGCCCTTCAATATCCAAAGTACCATTGGCCTGCCAGGGCCCGGAAAGACTATTCGCAGACATCACCGCATTGATAGATGTCGCCGTATGAAGACGTCCGCTTGCTTCATCATGTAGGGTCGCTGTGCCGTCCAGAATTGAAAGCCGCTCGACCTTGATATGGGCCGGATCAATTGGCGTGGAAGGACGAATTGCCCAATCCACCTTACCGTCCTTATCGAGGGAAACAATGGCCTGCGGGCGCTCAACGCGCATATCGAAAATCAAGAGCTGGCCGCGCAGAAACGGCATCAATTCTGCATCCATCGAAAACGTATCAACCGTCATCACCGGACGGGCGACATCACCTACGCGGACATCGGAAAATGCCACAGAAGGAAAAGGCAGTAGACGCGCACTCACATCACCCGTCACATGCACCGGACGGCCAAGTACCCGGCTTGCTTCACGTTCGAAATCGGCACGGTAGCCGCTCCAGTCAACAAAGGGCGGCACGACAAGCGCTGCCGTCAAAAGCAACACCAAAAGCCCTCCGACGATGACGAATATGCGGCCCAAGAAAAAACTCCGGTATTGTGCGAATTTCAGAATTACACGAAAACAAACGGTGAATCACGCTCTCGTTACAGCGCAACATAAAGCATGAGCCCGGAAAGTGTGAAATGCTTTTCGGGTCTAATCATATTTCTGCAAAAACGACATCAGTCCGGCGATAACAAGGCCCGGCGATAACAAGACAAAGTGCCTCACGCCGAGCCGAATTAAAAACCTGATTGAATCAACGTCTGAAAAACGCTCACCAAACCGCTGATTTGATTCACGGAATAAGAATCTTGCCGGGGTTCATAATATTGTCCGGATCAAGCGATTTCTTGATCATGCGCATGTAATCAGTCGCCTCGCCAAGCTCCATGGGGAGGTATTTCATCTTGCCCTGGCCGATACCGTGCTCGCCCGTGCAAGTGCCTTCCATAGCCAGAGCGCGCTTGACCAGTCGATCCATGAACTCTTCCGCCCGCGCCATTTCCGCTGCGTCATCCGTATCGAGTAGCAGAAGAAGATGGAAATTACCGTCGCCGACATGGCCGACCACCGGGGCGATCAGTCCGCTTTCAGCCAAGTCTTTTTCGGTCTCTGCGATGCAATCGGCAAGGCGCGAAATCGGTACGCAAACATCCGTCGAGACACCCTTGGCACCCGGACGCAGAAGGAAGGAGGCCAGATAGGCATCATGCCGCGCACGCCATAGCCGGTCGCGCTCTTCAGGATCATTGGTCCAGCGAAATTCACCTCCGCCATTTTCGGCAGCAATTTCACCAAAAATTTCCGCCTGCTCAGCAACGCCGGTTTCCGTGCCGTGAAACTCTACGAACAAATAGGGTTGTGCTTCATAAGGCAGTTTGGAATGCAGGATCAACGCTTCCATCTGAAGCTTGTTGACCAGCTCAATGCGTGCCACCGGAATACCCATCTGAATGGTTTCGATCACTGCACGGCAGGCCGATTCAACATCGGGGAATGGACAGATGCCGCCCGATACTGCCTGCGGGATGCCCTGCAGTTTCAAAGTAAGCTCGGTGATAATGCCGAGCGTACCTTCCGAGCCAATCAAAAGTCTGGTGAGATCGTAACCCGCTGCGGTCTTCTTCACGCGCTTCGATGTTTCGATCAGGCGACCATCCGGCATGACAGCTTTGAGCGCCATTACGTTTTCGCGCATGGTGCCATAGCGAACCGCATTTGTACCGGAAGCGCGTGTAGAAGCCATGCCGCCAAGCGTTGCATTCGCACCCGGATCAATGGGGAAGAAAAGCCCTGTATCGCGCAGATATTCATTCAACTCGCGTCGCGTAATGCCCGGCTCTATCACACAATCGAGGTCTTCTGCATGAACCGCCAGAACACGATTCATCCCAGTCAAATCGATCGACACGCCACCGGCAGGTGCATTTACCTGGCCCTCAAGCGAGGAACCGGCACCAAATGCGATCACCGGCACCTTATGCTCGGCGCAGATGTGAACGACATCCTGCACGTCTTGTGTTGTCTGTGCGAAAATGACGATGTCGGGTGCCTGCGTCGGCACATATGTCGTCGTGTGGCCATGCTGCTCGCGGATTGCCTGCCCGGTCTGGGCGCGTTCACCAAAACGTTGTTTCAGGATAGCAACAGCGGCTGCAATGCCCTCCTCATTTCGCTGAAGGGCAACCACATTCTGAAGCGACATCGTTCATTCTCCGTATTTCAATTTTCAAACAGCGGTCAAAGCCAGCGCGACCGGGTCCTGTCCCAGATGCTCGGCAATGGCCCGCACGACAAGGTTATGATCTTCGCGTTGCGGCAGACCAGAAACAATGGCCGTTCCGATAACGCCCGCTCCTGCAACATGGATTGGGAAGCCTCCGCCCGCCAATGCATAATCCGCTACATCCAGCGCCTTGTGTGCGGCAAACATTTTGTCGTCGCGGTTCTGCTCCAGAACAAGGCGATAGCTCGAAGCATGAAAGCGACGCACCACGTTGAACTTGCGGCGAAGCCATTCCGTGTTATCGACCGTGGTTCCGGCTGTCGCAGCGAAGAACAAACGGCGATCCCAGAGCGATATATCAATGGCGACTGGAAGCTTCTGCTTTACAGCCAGATCACGTATCCGCTGGCCCAACGAAAACGCGTCGTTTTCATTAAAAGACGTGAAAATCAGCGCCTGCTCCTGTCGGATGATCTGCTTGATATCGTCACTCTGCGGCATGATCAATTTTCTCCCCTGAGCACGTCGCGGAAAAGTGGGAACCGGTTTTCCCATAACGACATGCTGAAAATAAAATTTAAAGCGCAGCGCGCTTTAAGCTCAATGTGAGTTCTTTTGCGCCCTCATTCACATGATTGCAACAGGCGAACAGTGTCATCAAACTTGATTGATGGGACACAAGCGGCTAGTGGAACTTTATGGCTCAGAACCCAAATATTGATGTACCCGCAAAAGGTGACCGCATACCGGAGTTTGTGGAAACCGCCGTCTTTAAACGCGATGTATTTTCCGAAACTCGCGCAGGCTATTTTGCAGGCGAACCCGACACACGTATCATCCGTCGTGTGGTCAGCGCTGCACCATGGTGGTCGAAGCCGCTTGCATGGGTTCTGGCGCGGCGCGAAATCCGTGGCCTTAAGACCGTGCGCGGCATCGAAGGTGTTCCACAGCTTCTTTATACCGACCGCGATGGGCTCTATCGTTCGTGGACGGAAGGCACACCGCTGCATCTTGCGCGTCCATCCGATCCAAAATGGTATCGTACAGCACACCGTATTCTACGCGACATGCGGCGCCTTGGCGTTACACATAATGACCTTGCGAAGCCGCAAAACTGGCTTATGACGCCAGAAGGCGAAGCAGCCGTCATTGATTTCCAGCTTGCAAGCGTGCATCGTCGTCGTGGTGCGTTTTATCGCCTGCTGGCCTATGAAGATTTTCGCCATCTCATCAAGCAGAAGCGCGCCTTTGCTGCCGATCTGATGACGCCGACCGAGAAGCGCATTCTTGCACGCCGTTCGCTGCCGTCGCGTATCTGGCTGGCAACCGGCAAGAAGGTTTATAATTTCGTCACCCGCGGTATCTTCAATTGGTCAGATGGTGAAGGCACAGGCGACCGGATCGACAATGAAGGCCCAACCATCATGGCCACCCTCAAATCCGATCCGCGCGTAAAGGATGTGGCGCTGGCGCTTTATTCGCTGCCAGCGAAAGGCGTTGGCCTTTATGCATTCGTTGAAACGCTGGATGCGGACGAAAAGAGCCTGCGCGCGCGCCTCAAAGGCACCAAACTCGAACTCATCCAGCCGGTAGCACATTTACCGCGTCGGGCTGATGGTACGATCCGCGATGACATCCTTCGTCTGATCGCAATGAACCAGATGACAGAACTCGACGACCTGCTCAGTCGCGAGCCGGAAATGCGTGGTCTGGTCGAAGCTCTGGCTTCACACCGCCTCAATTTTACCGACCGCCGCGTCACGCAGCTCGAATAGTTTAACGCTTTCGCTGGTTTTTCATCGGCGAATCACTACATTCGGTAGCAATGTCCGATTTCCCTGATGATATGCCGTTCTTCGGCGATGAAGCACCGGTTGACCGCACACCTACGGCTGGCGGAATTGCCGCGCGAGCCATGGCAGCGCGCAACCAGCAACGCGGTGAACCCGATTATTTGCAGGGGCTAAACCCTGAACAGCGCCAGGCCGTTCTGACCACCGAAGGTCCGGTTCTGGTTCTTGCGGGTGCAGGCACTGGCAAGACGCGCGTGCTCACCACACGCATTGCGCATATTCTGACGACTGGCCTTGCCTATCCAAGCCAGATCCTTGCAGTGACCTTTACCAACAAGGCTGCGCGCGAGATGAAAGAGCGTATCGGCCATTTAGTCGGTGGCGCCGTTGAAGGAATGCCATGGCTCGGCACGTTCCACTCTATCGGTGTGAAGCTTTTGCGCCGTCATGCGGAACTGGTGAACCTCACTTCTGATTTCACCATTCTCGATACCGACGATGTGATCCGGTTGATCAAGCAGCTTATTCAGGCCGAAGGTCTGGACGATAAGCGCTGGCCGGCTCGCACTTTCGCCAACATGATCGATGGATGGAAGAACAAAGGCTTTGGCCCTGCAGATATTCCGGAAGGCGATGCGCGTTCGTTCGGCAACGGAAAAGGTCGCGAACTTTATCATGCCTATCAGGAACGCTTACGCACCCTGAACGCCTGCGATTTTGGTGATCTGTTGCTGCATCCAATCCGCATTTTCCGCGCGCATCCGGATATCCTGCGCGAATATCATGCGAAGTTCCGTTACATTCTGGTGGACGAATATCAGGACACCAACACCGCCCAATATATGTGGCTTCGCCTGCTTGCTCAGCGACCGCAATCAAGGACGACGGCACCAGTGCGAGCCGGTGATCAAAGCGAACTCGGCGCGAGCGAAAACAAAGTAAACTTGTGCTGCGTTGGTGACGACGATCAGTCGATCTATGGCTGGCGTGGTGCGGAAGTGGATAACATTCTCCGCTTCGATAAGGATTTCCCTGGCGCAGTGGTTATCAAGCTTGAGCGCAACTATCGCTCGACAGCGCATATTCTTGGCACAGCCGCTCATCTGATCGCGCACAATGAAGGACGCCTCGGTAAGACACTTTTCACCGAAGCACCAAATCCCGACGATCCGAAAGTCAAAATCCACGCCGCTTGGGATTCTGAGGAAGAAGCCCGTGCAGTTGGCGAAGCGATCGAACAGGCGCAGCGACAGGGCCATTTGCTCAACAACATGGCGATCCTCGTGCGCGCATCGTTCCAGATGCGCGAATTTGAAGATCGCTTCGTGACGCTCGGCCTCAATTACCGGGTTATCGGTGGTCCGCGTTTCTATGAACGCCTCGAAATCCGCGATGCAATGGCTTATTTGCGCGTCGTGGCCCAACCCGCAGACGATCTGGCCCTTGAGCGCATCATCAACACGCCGAAACGTGGCCTTGGTGAGGCAGCAATCCGTCAGGTGCATGACTATGCCCGTGCACGTGACATTTCGATGTTTGCTGCCGCCTGCGATCTGGTGGAAACCGAAGAACTGAAGCCCAAGCCACGCTCGGCTCTGCGCGAAGTGGTCGATAATTTCCGCCGCTGGCAGTCGCTCATCGACAATACCCCGCATACGGAACTAGCAGAAAACATTCTGGATGAGTCTGGCTACACCGCCATGTGGCAGAACGACAAATCGGCAGAAGCACCGGGACGTCTCGAGAACCTCAAGGAACTTATCCGTTCCATGGAGGAATATGAGAGCCTGCGCGGTTTCCTTGAGCATGTCGCGCTCGTCATGGATGCTGAGAAGAACGAAGATATGGATGCCGTCAACATCATGACGCTCCATTCCGCAAAGGGTCTGGAATTTGAAACCGTCTTTCTGCCCGGTTGGGAAGAAGGACTGTTTCCGCACCAGCGCGCACTGGATGAAGGCGGACGTTCAGGCCTGGAAGAAGAACGCCGTCTTGCCTATGTGGGCGTGACACGGGCCAAAAGGAACCTGCATATCTGGTTCGTTTCCAACCGTCGTATCCATGGCATGTGGCAATCGACCATTCCGTCACGCTTTCTGGAAGAGCTTCCTGAGCCGCATGTGGAAGTGGCCGAGATGGAAGGCAACTACGGTGGCTATGGCAATAGCGGTTATGGACAGTCGCGCTTCGACAAGGCCGATCCGTTCCAGAACACCTATTCAACGCCCGGCTGGCAGCGCGCGCAACAGAACCGCACGGAAGCGACGCGTAACAATTGGGGCTCACGTTCCGGTAGCAAGGTAGAACGCATCGGATATGGCGAGACGGATTCCGGCTTTGGTGCCGGTCGTGGTTCTGTCAAAGGCCGCACGATTGACGGTGAACTGGTTGCGAAATCGGTAGCCGACAAGCCGTCAGACTATTTCGTTGGCGACCGCGTGTTCCACATCAAGTTTGGCAATGGAACAATCGCAACAATCGACGGCAACAAGCTCACCATCGATTTCGACAAAGCTGGCCAAAAGCGTGTTCTCGACAGCTTCGTCCAGCGCGCATAATCCCTAAGATAAGAACAGCCGGGCCTACTCCGGCTTTCCTTGTTCCCAAGTTACATCACCCTTGAAAAGCGGAACGGTTGAGAGCGATGTCTTGGCCGATCCGTCCTGCACCTGCGTAGCGTGTGCGAGATACAGCAACGTATTGTTTTTCTGATCGTAGATGCGCGTGATGACCAGCTTCTTCCAGATCAGGCTCGTACGCTCTGAAAAGACCCGCTCGCCACCCTTGCCGAGCTTGATGTCGCCAATGGTAATCGGGCCGGATTGCTCGCAGGAAATGGAGGCGTTCGAAGGATTTTCAAACCAGTTGCCTTTTTGCAATCGGTCGATCATCCCGCGTGAGAACGATGCGAGATAACAGGTTACGCCCTGCACTTTCGGGTCCTGCACGGCATCTACCACAATGTCATTACCAAGCCAGTCAACACCAACCTGGCCAACCTCCTCGGCAGAAACAGCTGCTGAGGCACCGAGCAGTAACATCGGTGCAACTAGGAATCCGGCAAGCTTACTCAATTTGGACATTCGATATCTCCAACAATCTCCACACGACAAGTGGAGAAGCAAATCAGGCAATGCAAGACGGCCGCACTTAAAGCGTGTCGCGTTTGATCATAATATTGCGACACGCTTTAATTCTTTGTTTTCAAGCACGAGTTTATCCCAAAAATGGTTCCGACTTTTGGGAGTCATGCTTAATCGCCCCATTTCTCCAGAAATGCTTCGATTTCAAGTGCCTGAATATCCGGTACTGCCTCATAGAGCTTTTCCACCGGCCAATCCCACCAGCAAAGTTTTAGCAGTTTATCGATAATTTTCTCGTCAAAGCGCTTACGGATGATACGCGCAGGAACGCCCCCGACCACATGATAAGGCGCTACATCTTTTGTCACCACAGCATTGGCGCCGATCACTGCGCCATGACCAATTGTCACGTCCGGAGTAATCACTGCGCCATGGCCGATCCACACGTCATTTCCGATTGTGACACGCTTCGCCTGCCGCCTTGCACGAAAATCACCATCCACACCCAGATAACGGAAATACTCGTTGGGGCGATAACTCACCTTGTGGGTCGTCAGCCGTTCCATTGGATGCTCAAGCGCGTTGATACGCACATTGGCCGCAATCGAGCAAAATTTGCCGATTTCAGCGTAAATCCCCTCGCCGTTTCGTTCAAAATAGGTGAAGTCGCCAACCGTCACTTCACGCAGGATCACGCGCTCGCCAATGTCGGCATAACGGCCCAGTTTCGAAGCTTTAAGCTGTGCTGTTGAATGAATACGGGGTTCGCTATTCTGGAAACGGAGGTCTTCACCCTGCGTCATTTCAAAACTTTCTGAAATCTTTGTATTCTGCTAGACTGAGTTTATCGTTCCAACATCGTTTGCAGCGGCGAGTTAGTGCTTGCATATAAGCGCTTTCCTGTCGCAGATCGATGTAAATTCTAATTAGCGCGCTTATGTGCGATAAACGCAAAACAAAATTCAAGGCTGACTGGACATGAAAAAATTCCTGCCCATCTTCATCTTCGCCTTCATCATCGTAATTGTCGGTGCGGCTGGCTTCAATATGCTGCGTGACCGCAACGCAGCCGACGAGCCTTTCGGCGGATCGTTTAATCTCGTCGCGATGGACGGACAGCCTTTTACTGAAAAAGATCTGCGCGCCACACCTTCTCTGGTTTTCTTCGGCTTCACACATTGCCCGGACGTATGCCCAACCACGCTTTACGAGCTGGACGGCTATCTGAAACAGCTTGGTCCGGAAGCCGCTGATATTAAAGCGTATTTCATCTCTGTAGATCCGGAACGCGATACGCAGGAAATCATGAAAACATACGTCAGCAACGTGTCTGACCGTATCATTGGCGTGACCGGAACGCCTGAAAGCGTCGCTGAAGTGGTGAAGTCTTACCACATCTATGCGAAGAAGGTTCCGACTGAAGATGGCGAATATACCGTGGATCACACGGCTTCCGTGTTTCTGCTCGACAAGGGCGGACGCTTCCGTGGCACTATCGCTTATCAAGAGAATGCAGATACAGCACTGCAAAAGTTGAAGAATCTGGCAAAGGGCCGCGCAAACGGTTAAAGAACTACTCTGAATCTTTTAGAGAGTTTTTACCCATGCCCCAATCACGCCTCTTCTTCTCAGTGGACAAGACGGAAGCAGAACGAATCTATGACATCCTCGAACGCGCGTTCGAGGATGACGGCTTTCCGATCGCGATTACCGAAATCGATGAAGACCGTCAGATTTCTGAAGTTTCCGTCTATACCGAGGACGGGGCTGAAGAGCTTGCAGCACGTATCGACGCCCTGGTCGGCGCGGGCAAGTTTGAAACTGAAGAGCTGCCAGACATTGATTGGGTTACACATTCGCTCGAAGGTCTGAAGCCTGTTCGTGCGGGCCGTTTCTTCGTGCATGGTTCGCATGATCGCGACAAGCTGCAGCCAAACGAAATCCCGATTTTGATCGATGCCGGACTTGCTTTTGGTACTGGCCATCATGGCACCACATCCGGCTGCCTTGAAATGATTGAGGAAGTGGTGGAGCGCGAGCATCCAACCAATGCGCTTGATCTTGGAACGGGAAGCGCAGTGCTAGCAATCGCTATAGCCAAGCTTGCACCGATCCCGGTTCTCGCTACAGATATCGACCCGATTGCAGTCACCGTTGCAGCCGAAAACACCGTTCTCAATGATGTGAGTGAACACGTCATCACAGCGACGGCAGAAGGCTTTGACCATCCGATCTTCCGCTCTTACACACCGTTTGATCTGATCGTCGCCAATATTCTTGCCAATCCTTTGGTGGAACTAGCACCATCACTCAAGTCACATCTGGCACCAAGCGGCTCGATCATCCTTTCGGGCATCCTCGTCAGCCAGCATGATATGGTGCTTGCAGCCTATCAGGCGCAGGGTCTTACCCACGAAAAAACCTTTCATCGCGAAGGCTGGGTCACAATCCACCTCAAATAATGGCCGCCTCAAATAATGGCCACCTGAATTAGTGGCCACCTGAAATAACGCTGCTTTCCTTATTTTTGCGAGTTACGCTCATGGCTTTTCAGACTTTTGATGTAACCACCGATCCGGCCAATGGTGCGCCGCGTGTAGCTTTGCTACGCACGAAGCTGGCCGAGCAAAGCCTTGATGGCTTTCTCGTTCCGCGCGCCGATGAACATCAGGGCGAATATGTACCGCTACGCGCCCAGCGCCTTAGCTGGCTCACAGGCTTTACGGGCTCGGCAGGTGCAGCACTGATCCTGAAAAAACTCGCCTACATTTTCATCGACGGACGTTATGAATTGCAGGTTCGCAATCAGACTGATGGCAATGTATTTTCCTATGAAAGCCTCGTCACCAATCCGCCTGCAAGCTGGCTCGCAGAAAACGGCAAAGGCCTGACGATTGGCTTTGATCCGTGGTTGCACACGATTGCGGAAGCGGCAGCATTGCGCGAAGCTCTGGAAAGCCAAGGCGGCAAGCTCGTACCAGTCGCCCAAAATCTGGTTGATCTCATCTGGGATGATCAGCCGGAAGTGCCTCTTGCGCCGGTCACTATTCAGCCTGCCCGCTTTGCTGGCCATGAAGCAGAAGACAAGATCAAGGAGATGCAGAAGGCCGTGGCAAGCACGGGCGCAAGCGCGACCGTGCTGACCGACCCGTCATCCGTCGCATGGGTGTTTAACATTCGCGGAAAAGACGTCTCCAATACACCCCTTCCATTGAGTTTTGCGATCATCCCGGCAGAAGGTGAGCCTGAATTGTTCATTGACGAGCGAAAGCTTGCCATCGAACCTCGCGCCTATCTCACGCAGCTCGCCACACTTTGCGAACCGTCCAAGCTTGAAGGCCACCTGAGCGCGCGGGCAGCACAAGGCGAAACCATCCTGCTTGATCCGGCATTAGCTGCAGAAAAGTTGCGCCTTGCAGTTGAAGCCGCTGGTGGTAGCGTGATCCACGGCAAGGACCCCGCCCGCCTGCCCCGCGCAATTAAGAACAAGGCTGAACTCGACGGCTCCCGCTCCGCCCACGAGCGTGATGGCGTGGCCATGGTCAGTTTCCTGTCCTGGCTTGACGGTAAGACACCTGGCACAGTTGATGAAATCGCGGCCGCGCAGCAACTGGAAGCAAGCCGCGACAAGGCTGGTCGCGATTTCCAGATGCCGCTCGAAGAGCTTTCCTTCGATTCGATTTCCGGAGCAGGCCCAGACGGCGCAATTATCCATTATCGCGTCAACACCGATACCAATCGCAAACTCGAAGATGGTGAGCTTTATCTGATCGATTCTGGTGCACAATATCGCGACGGCACAACCGACATCACCCGCACGGTTGCAATCGGCACTATCAAACCTGAAACGATCCGTTCTTTCACGCTTGTTCTCAAAGGCATGATTGCGATCACTACCGCACGTTTCCCGAAAGGCACGCGCGGACAGGACATCGACGTGCTGGCGCGAATTGCACTTTGGAAACAAGGCTTTGATTATGCGCACGGCACCGGTCACGGCGTCGGTAGCTACCTCTCGGTCCATGAAGGCCCACAGAGCATTTCCAAGAAAGGCGCACACGAGCTTCTGCCCGGCATGATCCTTTCCAACGAACCGGGCTACTACAAGCCGGGCGTTTACGGTATCCGCATCGAAAACCTGATCATCGTGAAAGAAGCGGAAGTGCCAGCAGGCGGTGATCTGCCGATGATGAGCTTTGAAACGCTCACCTTCTGCCCCATCGACCGCCGCCTGATCGACAAAACACTACTCACACAGGAAGAGCTTGACTGGTTGAACGCCTATCATGCAAGGGTGCGTGAGAAGCTTATCGGTCATCTCGATGGCGCGCAGGCCAAGTGGCTAGAGACGGCAACGGCTGCTCTTTAAAATTAGGCCGGAAAGAAGTGGCGTAGCGCGATCAACAGCGCTGCGCCCGTAAAAAACATCGTCATCATGCCAACGCGCAATGACAGCAAAACGCAGAAGACGAGCACGAGCAGTTCGCGCCAACCATGATCCGATGCAGGTGCTGCAACGATTGCCGTCAAAACTGCAGCAGGCACTGCATTCAATGCCGCTTCGACGCGATAATGCACACGCTCAAATCGCGATAAAATCAGGTGTCCGCCGACGCGGGTGAGATAGGTGCAGACCGCACCTGCAAGAATGATCCAGATCGTCGTTGACATGGTTTCAAGCCTCCCCTGTTTGCGGCTTTGCGAGGATGGCTGCAAGCGAAACACCACCTACGGCACCCAGCGTCACGTGCCACGGCGAGCCGACAAGTTTATAGGCAACCACAGCACAAATAGCGCTGACGATAACCACCGGCCACCAGTGCTCGCGATGGCGGAAACTCATCACCATGCCAAGAAAATAGATCGGCAGCAGGAAGTCGATGCCGAGCGCATAGGGATCAGAAATCAGATTGCCGAACAGCGCCCCTATAAGCGTTTCAAGCAGCCAGCAGACATAGATCGTGAGGCCCAAGCCCATATACCAGGCAAAGCTGATCTTCTTCCCCGCCTCGGCGCGGATTTCAACCTCGGCATATTGTGGATCAACCAGTAGAAAAAAAGCTGCCGCTTTCTGCATGAATGTGAAATGGCGGATACGCCGCCCGACCGTCGCAGAATAAAGCACATGGCGGAAATTAACCGCAAAGATCGACAGAACAATCATCCATGGCGCAATGTTCTGGCCGAAAAGATCGAGCCCGACCATCTGGCTCGCACCCGCATAGAGCATCGCACTCATAAACACGGCTTCGCTGATCGACAGACCGTTATCGAGCGCTACAGCACCGAACAACAAGCCAAACGGGGCGCCTGCGGCAACAATGGGAACACCTCGTTTGACGCCGACCCAAAAATCGTTGCGTGCTGAAGCCGGTGCCGACCGAAAACCCTGATCCACAAAAATCACTCCTCAATCATACCGAGGCGCGGTGCGCGAGCATCTCCGTGCCTTAATATGAGAGTGTGCTTAGGAAATTTTTCGCTAAGTTGAAATCAGTTTTCGCAAAAAATCATACTATAAGAATCCCAGACAAGAAATTGCCCGTGATCAGCTGCATTTCAGCATCACCTATAAGAAAGCATGATGGATCAATGCATTACTCTGATGTTTGCGGAACCGTGCCTTCAATCTTTTTTACCCAATCTATCAGCGGGCGCGACTGCTCGGCAAACTTGAACAATCGATCAGACAAGTCTGCACGAGTGATCGTTTTCGGATCGATTTCCAGGCGCACCGCAAAATGCCGGTTACGAATAGCATCGAGCAAATCCGGTTCTGTCACGCTTTCAAAGCCGCGCGGCGTGCGCTTTAACCGATCATTGTCACTGATCTGCAAACCGCTTTTCTTGAGCTTTGCCACGACAGTGCGATAGTCGTCCGGCTTTTCGACAATTGCATCGCGGATGGCTTGCAGAACTTGTTTCTTCGGCCCCCACCATGCAACGCCTGCATAGCAATCCCGCACACCCGGCAAACCGATGCAGACATAGAAGCAACCGCTCTCGTCCCATTTGGTGCCAGAGTTCGAGAGAAGCGCTGACAAATGCCGGTTATAAGGAGCCTTATCCTTGGAAAAACGCGTGTCCCGCTTGATGCGGAACTGCGCTTTCACACGATCTCCCTTGAACGGTAGCCCGGCTTTTTCAAACCGCCCCGTCAACTCCTCAACCAAATCGCCAAGCGGCTCCTTGAGGTGCTCTTCAAACAGGTCCTTATTCTCAACAAACCACTCGCGGTTTTGATGAAAATCGAGCGCCTTCAGAAAGGGAAGGGCCTTGTCGCCGAAACCTTTGAACGGAGCCATCAGCCTTCCCCAACCAATGCGAGCCACGCATCTTCGTCAATCACTTCAATGCCAAGCTCAGAAGCCTTTGCAAGCTTTGATCCGGCACCCGGGCCGGCCACAACCAGATCAGTTTTCTTCGAAACAGAACCTGCCGTCTTGGCTCCATACCGCTCGGCCATGGCTTTGGCCTCGTCACGCGACATGCGTTCAAGGCTGCCGGTAAATACCACCGTCTTGCCTTCCACTGGCGAGCCAGTTGCGACGCGCGCTGCTTCATCGAGCGGCTTCACTTCGGCCAGAAGCGCATTCAGCACTTGCACATTATGCGGTTCGGCATAGAAATCGACGACAGCCTCGGCAACAATACCGCCGATGCCTTCGACAGCAATCAGATCCTGCCACGCTTCATTGCCCTTGTCGGCGCGGTCGCCTTCTTTCGGCGGAACAGCAGATGTCGCGGCCTCGGCAAACTTATCATAGGTGAGATAAGCCTTCGCAAAGCGCTTGGCATTCACTTCGCCAACATGGCGGATACCGAGTCCAAACAGGAACCGATGCAGCGCAATCTCACGCCGGTCATTGATCGCATCATAGAGCTTCTTCACGGAAGTTGCACCAAAGCCCTCGATATTTTCGAGCTTCTTTAAGGGTGATTCAGCCTGTCGCCTTTGCAGCGTGAAAATATCCGCAGGCGATTTGATCTTGAGGTTGTCATCTTCCGCATGGAAGAAGAACTCGACCTGTTTTTCGCCAAGCCCTTCAATATCGAACGCATTGCGCGATACGAAATGACGAATGCGCTCTACCGCTTGAGCAGCGCAAGTCAAACCGCCTGTGCAGCGATAGACCGCTTCGCCTTCTTCACGCACCGCATGGCTGCCACAGACCGGGCATTCATGCGGGAAATGGAACGGCACAGCATCTGCTGGGCGCTTCTCCAACACCACATCGACAATCTGAGGAATGACATCGCCGGCGCGCTGCACGATCACCGTATCGCCGATGCGAATGTCGTGTTCCTCATCGCGGATACGTTCGCCCTTGAGGCCAATTCCCTTGATGTAGTCTTCATTATGCAACGTCGCATTGGTGACAACGACACCGCCGACGGTAATAGGTTCAAGTCGTGCAACCGGTGTCAGCGCGCCTGTACGTCCAACCTGAATGTCTATGCCACGCAGGATCGTCGTCGCCTGTTCTGCCGGGAATTTATGCGCAATGGCCCAGCGCGGGCTGCGTGAACGGAAGCCAAGCCGCGTTTGCAGATCCAGCCGGTCCACTTTGTAGACAACGCCATCAATATCATAATCTAGCTTAGCGCGCTCAAGACCAATGGCGCGATAATGCACAATCAGCTCATCCGCACTATTAAGCCGCTTCGTCAGCGGATTGACTGGAAAGCCCCATTTGCGGAACACCTCGACCATGCCGTGTTGGGTATCAGCAGGCATGTCCGACATCTCACCCCAGGCATAGGCAAAGAATTTGAGCTTGCGGTTTGCAGTTACCTTGGCATCCAATTGGCGCAGCGATCCCGCTGCTGTATTGCGCGGATTGACGTAAGTCTGTTTGCCCTCAGCTGCCATCTGCTCGTTGAGCGCAAGAAAATCGCTTTTGGCCATATAGACCTCGCCGCGGACTTCCACGACCGCAGGAACACCCGCCGGAAGCTTGTTCGGTATCTCGCCGATGGTGCGGATATTGGCCGTCACATTTTCGCCGGTCGTACCGTCCCCACGCGTGGCAGCACTGACCAGGACGCCATTCTCATAGCGGATCGACATGGAAAGCCCGTCGATCTTCGGTTCAGCCGTGAAAGCAATTGAATTATCCGGCAACTGTCCGAGAAAACGATAAACGCTGCCCACAAAATCGCGCACGTCTTCATCAGAAAACGCATTGCCAAGCGAAAGCATCGGACGCGCATGAACAACCTGCGCGAACTTTGAAACCGGCGTACTGCCAACGCGTAAAGATGGGCTATCTGTGCGCACCAAATGTGGAAAGCGCTCTTCGATTGCATCATTGCGCCGCTTCAGCGCGTCATAATCTGCATCCGAAATCTCAGGCCGGTCATTCGCATGATAGAGCTCATCATGATGAGCTATTTCGCGCGCCAGCCGCTCCAGTTCAGCAACAGCTTCAAGGTCGGTCAGTTTTTCAACGGAGATATCGGACATATGCGTGGCAAAACCTGCTGATTCAATTTTGCCCAACATAAACAAGAAAAGAGGCTACGCCTATGAAAACAGCAAATCGCACACAGACTGCTGACAGCTCGCTAAATAGCGAGTGCACTGTTCTCGGCCAGCAAACGCTCAGCAGCAGCGCGCGCTTCATCAGTGATGCTCGCACCGGCAAGCATACGCGCGATTTCTTCCTGCCGCTCATCAACCCCGATCGAACGAATTGAGGTCGACATGCGATCTTCATTGGTCGCGGATTTCGCTATCAGGAAATGCGTCGAGGCACGCGCGGCAACTTGCGGCGCATGGGTGACGGAAAGAACCTGCACGCGAGACGACAACCGCGCCAGACGTTGACCAATCGCATCAGCAACCGCACCACCCACGCCAGTATCGATTTCGTCGAACACAAGCGTCGGGGCAGAACCACGATCAGCAAGCGCCACTTTCAGCGCCAGCAGAAAGCGCGATAGCTCGCCACCCGAGGCGACCTTCATCATCGGTCCAGCACGGGTGCCCGGATTGGTGCGAACCCAATATTCAACCGTATCAATACCTTCAGCAGCGCGCGCATTGGCATCGGTGGTCATTTCCACGATGAACTCGGCACGTTCCAGCTTGAGTGCCGGAAGCTCTGCCATAACAGCAGCTTTTAGATGATCAGCCGTGTCCTTGCGGCGTTCAGACAGAGCCTTCGCCGCAGTATCGAAAGAAGCACGCGTTTCGGTTGCCTGTGCTTCCAGCTGGATCAGCTTTTCCGCACCCGCATCAAGATCGGCAAGGTCTGCATCCATCTTGTCGCGCAATGCTGGCAGGCCCTCAACCGCGACCGAATATTTGCGGGCAGCAGCTCTGAGAGCAAAAAGTCGCTCTTCCACCTGTTCCAGCACACGCGGATCAAAGTCGATCTCACGCATGGCATGGTCAATGCCATCCTGCGCAAGGGCCAAACTATTGAGCGCTTCGTCAATTGCCTTGCAAACCGGCTCAAGAAGATGCGGTGCTTCAGGAATTTTACGCTCCAAGCGACGCACGAGGCTTGCCAGTGTCGGAACCGGCGAACCATTTCCCGACAGAAGCTCGCCTGCTTCATTCACGTCACCGGCGATCTTTTCAGATTTCATCATGATTGCGCGGCGTTCTGCGAGTTCGTCTTCCTCGCCCGGCTGCGGATCAAGTTTGGTCAGTTCTGCAACAGACGAGCGTAGATAATCACCTTCCCGTTCCGCTTGCTCGACGCGCGCACGATGTTTTGACAAAGCATTTTCAGCATCGCGCCAAGCCTTGAATCTTTCGCGAACAACAGCGGTCTCGGAATCAAGTCCGCCAAATGCATCCAGCAATGTACGATGAATATCGATATCGATCAGCGCACGGTCATCATGCTGACCGTGGATTTCAACAAGGCGTTTGCCCAGTTCTCGCAGCAGCGCAACGCTTGCAGCCTGATCGTTGATGAAGACGCGCGTGCGGCCATCACCCATCTGGAGACGACGCAGGATAACGTCACCGTCATCATCAAAACCATTATCACGGAGAAAACTTCTCGCAGGGTGTACGCCAGGCACGTCAAACACGGCAGTCACCTGCCCCTGGTCCGCGCCGTGGCGAACCAGAGAAGCGTCGCCGCGTGCGCCAAGCGCAAGCGACAACGAATCGAGCAAGATGGATTTGCCCGCACCGGTCTCGCCCGTAAGTACGGACAAGCCGGTCTTGAACTCGATGTCGAGCCTTTCAATCAGGACAATATCGCGGATCGATAGGTGCGACAGCATGCGGGTATCGGCTTAGGCGCCGCCACCCGTGATGAGTGCCGAGGCCTTGGCGAGCCACGAACCGCCATTCTCACGTGGCTCAAGACCACCGCTCTGCAAGAGCTTGTAAGAATCCTTATACCAGCGGCTGTCTGGGAAGTTTTTGCCAAGCACCGATGCAGCCATCTGGGCTTCGGAAGTCAGGCCAAGCGCATAATAGGCTTCCACCAGACGAGCCAATGCTTCTTCCACCTGTCGAGTGTTGGAATACTCTTCAACAACCAGACGGAAGCGCTTGATCGCGGCAAGATACTCTTTGCGCTCAAGGTAATAACGGCCAACCTGCATTTCCTTGCCGGCGAGCTGGTCACGAGCAACACGAATCTTCGTCTTAGCGTCGTCAACATATTCGGAGGTCGGGAAGCGATCGACCACTTCCTGCATCGCGGCAATTGCACGACGACTTGCGGCCTGATCACGTGTCACGTCAGGAATCTGACGGAAATAGCTCAAGCCGATGATGTAGTAAGCGTAAGCAGATTCAGGCGAAGTCGGATAAAGCGTGTTGTAACGCTTGGCCATGCTGATTGCTTCTTCGTAATTACCTTGACGGTAATTCGTGAAGGCAGCCATGACGAGCGACTTACGTGCCCATTCAGTGTAAGGATGCTGACGATCAACAGCGGCAAACTTCTTCGCAGCTTCGCCGAGACGACCTGCATCTAGGTTAGCAAGACCTTCGTTGTAAAGCTTGTCCGCCGGATCGATCGTCTCCACATACTTGGAAAGATCGATATCGTCGTTTTTGCTAGCACATCCCGCAAGCGGAACAAAAACGGCAAGAGCGCTGGCTAGCAGCGCGGTTTTCGTCTTCACCGGGAATTTCGAACTCGTCATGCGGTCTCCGGCCATCTGGCAACGTCTTTTCTGTCTGGAGCAACGTGAACTCTTCAATTCACGGCTTTCCCCATTCTTCCCAATACATCAGCATCAGCGCATAGGTAAACATAGCCGAGGCTGTTTTGGCAGTTCATAAACCACATGCTGGCGAAATCGGCAATCGTCAAGCTGATCAATCGTCCGAATTTCGCGCGCATAAGGCATGAATACCTCGGCCTAAAGCTATATCTATGCAAACCAATGGCTTTTCCTCATCCAATGCAGAGGCTTGCCTGTCAGTCCACAACGAATACGCCGACTCAAAGCGCAGAAGACCCGGCGATCACGGCCCAATTATGGCCATAAACGTCCGAGCCTTCTACACGAACTTTAAAGCGCCCAAGGCGCAGATATATTTGGCTGTGCAGCTACAAAATCCGAGCTGTCTGTATTCCGGCGCACACCGCTTGCTTCGACGATATCGTAATTCGACTTGTCAGCAAGTAGTGCCTTGACGGTTTCCGCATTCAATCTGTGACCACCGCGATAAGAACGGAAGCAGCCAATAAACGGAAGACCAGCAAGCGAAATATCGCCCACGGCATCCAGCATCTTATGACGCACGAATTCATCCTTGAAACGCAATCCGCCGGGATTGATTACTGAATTATCGTCGCCAATCACAAGAGAATTATCGAGCGAGGAACCAAGAGCCAGACCTGCCGCCCAGAGGCGCTCAACGTCCTTCATGAAGCCAAAGGTCCGTGCCGTCGATATCTCCTTGCGAAAGGTTTCGTCCGACATATCGGCAGCAAACTTCTGTCGACCGATAAGCGGGCACTCAAAGTCAATCTCGACCTCAAAGCGTGTCCCAGAATACGGCTGGAATTCACCCCATGAACCACCGGCTTCAACGCGCACTGTCTTCAAAATGCGAATAAAGCGCCGCTTTGCTTCCTGCAACACGATACCGGCTTCGTCAAAAGACTCTATAAAACGTGCTGACGTTCCATCGAGAATTGGAATTTCAGGCCCATCCACTTCGATAATCAGATTGTCGATCCCAACCGCAGCGATTGCGGCCATCAGGTGCTCAACGGTATTGACGCGTGCTTCCTGCGGCCCCAGTGCGGTAGACAGATCCGTCGCACCAATTTCCGAGACATGAGCGTGGATGTCGCGCGAAGCAGTCCCCAGGTCCGAGCGCTGGAAAATGATACCCGCATCCGCATCAGCCGGTAGAAACGTCACCGACGCGGGCGCTCCGCCATGAACGCCAACGCCAGATAGCGTCACCGCGCGACCGATTGTTTTTTGATAAGCGCTCAAAACCAGTCCAATCTAATTATCATATGAAGTAAGAGCGAAACCTCTACCGAGATGCCCCCACCGAGCGTGCAGTGCCTGTATTAAGCAATCACCAGCTTCCGTCATGTATTTCTATAATAAGATAGATATGGCGAAAATAGCGACGAACGCACGAAAAGTGGCTCGCGTCCATATGCGAACCTTATCATGCTATCTCGTAGAAAATAGTGATGCTCGGCAGCTGTTCAAAATCACGCTTTCTTACAAAGTATAACGACGGCTACTAATACCAAAGTTCATTGAGTAAGACTCATCGGACTTTGGTTAAGTCCGTGTGGCGATTGAACCTTTTCAAGGCGTGATGCGTCAGCATCGTAGCACCTTGGTATAAAGCCCGTCATGGAAATGCAGAGGACGGCTTTCCCACAACAACATGCTTCAAAACCACGAGCTGAAGCGCTTGAGGCAACAATTGTGAACAACGGTATCTAACGAAAAAAGCCGTGGGAAGAATCCCACGGCTTTTTCTATTTCAGAGTCGGATCAGATGATTAGTTCGACTGGCGGCGCAGAAATGCCGGGATTTCGAGCTGATCTTCTTCTGAGGCAGCGCGTGGCTGCCGACGACCCTGATCATCGAGCTGGCCACGGCGTGGAGCATAGATCGAGCTGTCCTGCTGCATTGGGCGGCGCTGTTCCGGCTGGCGCATTGCAGGCTCACGATGCTGCGCTGGCTCCAGACGAGCTGCTGGCTGTTCTTCTTCACGGCGCGACGACAAACCATGGGTCAGGCGCTTGAGAAGGCTCATCGGTCCGCGTTCTTCCTGAACAGGCTGCTGAGGCGCTGCACGACGTGCATTGATTTCTGCCTGAGCGACTGGGGGAAAGTCAGACACCGCCGGCATGCGTGGAGCAGGACGTGGCTGTGGAGCTGGTTCTGCATGCATCTGCTGTGGCTGCTGGTATGCCTGCGGCTGCATCGCATGAGCCGTCGCCTGATTGTTGATCATCTGCGGCTGTGGAGCTGCAGGACGGGCAACAGGTGCGCGTTCAAAGCTGTCAGCAGCAGGAGCCTGGAAAATACGGCTCTGCGGACGGAAGTCTGGAGCAGCCGAAGCTGCAGGTGCAGCAGTCGCAGCTGGCATTTCACTTTCGATCGACTGAGCAGCCGGAGCGGCTGATTCAGCCTGACGTGGCTGTTCAGTAACCGGAAGACGCAGAGCGCCATGCGGAGCCATTGGCTTTGCCTGCTGAGCGGCTGGTTTTACTGGCTGGCGAAATTCCAGCGGCGCCGGGGCCGCATCTCCAATCTGCTTGTCGATGCCGGTTGCAACAACGGATACACGGATGACGCCTTCGAGGCCTTCGTCGAAGGTCGCGCCGAGAATGATGTTGGCTTCCGGATCAACTTCTTCGCGGATACGGGTTGCAGCTTCATCGACTTCAAAGAGGGTCATGTCACGACCACCAGTGATCGAGATCAGGAGACCCTTTGCACCGCGCATCGAAGTTTCGTCGAGCAGTGGATTAGCAATCGCGGCTTCAGCAGCAGCCATCGCACGGCCTTCGCCCGAAGCTTCGCCGGTGCCCATCATCGCCTTGCCCATTTCGCGCATGACAGAACGAACGTCAGCAAAGTCGAGATTGATGAGGCCTTCCTTGACCATCAGATCGGTGATGCAGGCAACACCGGAATAGAGCACCTGATCGGCCATTGCGAAGGCGTCAGCGAAGGTGGTTTTGTCGTTGGCAATGCGGAAGAGGTTCTGGTTCGGAATGACGATCAGGGTATCGACGTTCTTCTGCAGTTCTTCGATGCCGTACTCAGCCGTCTTCATGCGGCGAGCACCTTCGAAGTGGAAAGGCTTGGTAACAACGCCAACGGTGAGGATACCGCGTTCGCGTGCTGCACGTGCCACAACAGGAGCGGCACCTGTACCGGTGCCACCGCCCATGCCTGCCGTTACGAAGCACATATGCGTGCCGTTAAGATGATCGACGATTTCATCGATGCATTCTTCAGCGGCTGCGCGGCCAACTTCTGGCTGGGAGCCAGCACCGAGGCCTTCGGTGACAGCAGCGCCAAGCTGGATCATGCGTTCAGACTTTGACATCGTCAGAGCCTGCGCGTCGGTGTTGGCAACGACAAAATCCACGCCGCGCAGACCGGCATTGATCATGTTGTTTACCGCGTTGCCGCCGCCACCGCCGACACCGAATACAGTGATGCGAGGCTTCAGCTCGGTGATGTCCGGCTTTTGCAGATTAATGGTCATGGTTCTCGTTCCTCTTAAGCCTCTCACCGCTTCGCCGCCGCGGTGCTAATTGGTTATTACGCTGATGGTTACGCCCACATCACGCAATCAAATCACTCAATGTGTACTCAAAAACTCTCTCTCAGCCATTGGCCGACACGTTGAATCCGCCCGCCCGTACCAGTCATAAGACCGGAGGAGGCTGCCTTCACTGACCGTTCTTCAATGCCTGCCACCTGAGGGTAGATCAGAAGTCCGACGGTCGCGGAGAAAGCCGCACCCTTAGCCGCCTCAGGCAATCCCGCTATGCCTAGCGGACGCCCGATACGTACATTTCTTGCAAGAATCCGTCGCGCAGCTTCAGGCATGCCCGGCAACTGGCTTGCGCCGCCTGTCAGGACAACACGCTTGCCGACAATATGTCCGAGGCCGGACTGGTTCAGCCTGTCGCGAACCAGTTCCAGTGTTTCTTCCACTCTTGCACGGATGATCCGCGTCAGTACCGAGCGCGGATATTGATTGGGTACATCACGCTCGTCGTCGCCGATTGGCGGAACTGAGATGAGGTCGCGGTCATCGGCAGCGCTTGGCAGCGCCGAGCCGTACATGACCTTGAGACGCTCAGCATCCTCCATACGGGTGGAGAAGCCGCGTGCCACGTCCATCGTGACGTGATTGCCGCCAATGGCAACAGCATCAGCGTGAATGAACTTACCTTCGGAAAAGACCGAAATCGTCGTCGTGCCACCGCCCATATCGATGCAAGCCGCACCCATTTCAGCTTCATCACCTACGAGCGCCGCAAGGCCACTCGCATAAGGGGTGGCAACGATAGCTTCGACCGAAAGGTGGCAACGATTGATGCAGAGTTCGAGATTGCGCAATGGCGCTGCATCAGCGGTTAGCACGTGCATGTCAACGCCGAGGCTATCGCCCAGCATTCCGAGCGGATCGCGAATGCCGCGTTCGCCATCAAGTGTGTAGCCAACCGGCAGCGAATGAACGAGGTGACGTTCTGCTGCAAGAGCCTGCTTGGCGCCAGCGGCCAGTACTCGGCGAATATCAGTCTGCTCGACTTCATGACCGCCGAGATTGACGCTCGCGGTAAAGGTTTCACTCTTGAGGCGTCCAGCAGAAATATTGACGATAAGGCTATCAACCGTCAGCCCAGCCATGCGCTCGGCAGCATCAACTGCGAGACGAATGGACTGTTCAGCCGCATCCAGATCAATGATGACACCGGACTTCACACCGCGCGAACGCTGATGACCGATGCCAAGCACTTCCATGCGATGCGTGCGACCCGGCAGCAGCGCGCCACTTTCATGTGGACGCAAGCGCGCAATTACACAGGAAACCTTGCTTGAACCAACATCCAGAACCGTTAGAAGGCGCACCTTGCGCCCTGAAGTTCCGACCGGTGATGAACCTTTTCCGCCAAGAATACTCATACGCGCTTCCCCGTGCGGGATAATTCTTTTTTACGCTCCGCCAAAAACTTCTGGCGTTGCTCCATGCCACTCGCAGTCAATTGAACGGTAACGCGATCATCCAGACGAAGATCGACAGATGCGATATCACGCGACAGAAGTTGCTTTTCGCTATCCAGACGCTCAACCTCGGCGAGAGCCTTCATCGGCTCATCTTCCGGCAGCATAATGCGAACGCCATTTTCGAGCAGAATATCCCAACGGCGGTCAGCGACGCGGATATAGGCACGAACCTTGCCAGCCAGCCCCGGATAGGCCGCAACCTCGTCTACGAAGCCCTTAACGCGCTTTTCGGCACCCTCACCCACGACAAGCGGGAGAGCGTTGTAACGACCCGGACGAAATGGAACGATGGTATCGCCGGCAGAATCAATCAAAGAAAGCTCCTGGCCGTTCTGCCAGACGGCGAATGCCTTGCGCTCTTCGAGAGAAACAAGCAGCGTACCCGGATAAACCTTACGCACTTCTGCGCCTTCAACCCAAGGCAGCTTTGCGATAGCCTGACGCGCCTGTTCGGCACTCAAACCGACCAGTGAGGTTTCACCATCCAGCTCAAGCTGACCCAGAATATCGATGTCAGAAGTTTCGCTGTTGCCAACGACCTTTACGTCTTCAATCGCAAAGCCAAATGTCGAAGCCGTTGCCTTGACCATGTTTTCGGAATGGCCGCCAAGGACCATGCCATAAATACCAGTTGCTCCGAGAAAGCCGAGCATGCCAATCGTGCCAGCATAGCGTGGAACGTTGATATTGCCCTGAAACAGACGGACAGCAAAGCGGAATGGCTTCCGCAGAAGGCGCGGCAGAACAAAGGCTGCACCCGATGCATCCCGCATCGCGCCCGAACGCCTATATTCCTGAGATCTGCCGTTTACCGCAAACAAGACGCGTCCTCCACCATCCAACTCAACAATTCACCAAAAGAGATACCTGCCGCCTTCGCGATATCAGGCACGAGCGATGTAGGAGTCATTCCTGGCTGGGTGTTAATTTCCAGCCAAATAACTTCGCCTTCTTCGGAAAAACGATCATCGAAACGGAAGTCTGATCTGCTTACGCCCCGACACCCGATTGCCCGATGCGCCGTAAGGGCCATTGTTTGTATTTTTTGGTAAATATTTGGTAAAATTTTTGCCGGACATGCGTGAGTTGATGCGCCAGCCACATATTTTGAATCATAATCGTAGAACTGATGACCCACTGGAATGATCTCGCAGACATCCATCGCGCGATCACCCATCACAGCGCAGGTCAATTCACGACCGGCAATATAACCCTCGACCATGACCTCATCGCCATAGCGCCAGTCAGTAGAACCAATAATCTGAGGCGGATGCGACTGGTCTTCCTTGACGATAACGACACCGAAGCTTGAGCCTTCACGCACAGGTTTGACGACGTATGGCGGCTCCATCGGATGCTCTGAACCAATATCAAAACGGTTCATCAAACGTGATGGCGCAATAGCCACACCGGCAGCAGCAGCAACCTTCTTGGCGCGATCTTTGTCCATGGCAAGCGCCGAAGCGAGCACGCCGGAATGCGTGTAAGGGATCTGAAGATATTCAAGGATACCCTGAATAGCGCCATCCTCACCAAAAGGGCCATGCAACGCATTGAACGCCACATCAGGCCTCAGCTCTGCAAGAACGCTGGCAACATTGCGGTCGACATCGATACGCGTGACGCGGTAGCCGCACTCTTCAAGCGTTGTCGCACAGGCAGCACCGGAGGATAGGCTGACAGGACGCTCAGAAGAGAAACCGCCCATCAAAACGGCAACATGCTTTACAGCCTTCTGTCCAGCCACGTTAGTCATCCCCTCTGCGCATTCCCTGCGCTCGAATCAAAAATAGAATCAGGATAGCCCGGCGACACAAGCCGCAGACACCCAAGTCAGGAAAACCCTGACGAATCAAATCACTGTACGGTTAACCATAAAGAATCAGAGAGTTGATTCCGTGGCAAGCCCCTATCAAAAGGGGAGCAACTTACGCATGACTCAACAAGCGCAAAAAAGCCCGGTATTTCAGTGGGAAATCCGGGCTTCTTAAAATGTTAATTTTTATAAGAATTCTTTCACTTGCTTGCCTTCTTGGAACAAGCCGAGCCGTTTAATCTCCCAATGAAGGCGAATGCCGGAATTCTCATAAACTTTAGCGCGAACTGTCTCACCGAGCGTTTCGAGGTCATATCCGGTCGCATTGCCGGTATTGATCATGAAATTGCAGTGCATCTCTGACATCTGCGCCCCACCGACACGCAGACCACGACAGCCTGCCTTGTCGATTTCTTTCCATGCGGATGTGCCTTCGGGGTTCTTGAAGGTTGAACCGCCGGTTTTTTCGCGCACAGGCTGTACTGTCTCGCGGTGATTCTGCACCTCGTCCATCGCCTTTTTGATTTCCTCCCGGTCGCCCGGAATGCCCTCAAACAATGCTGAAGTGAAGATCAAATCTGGTGAAGCCGATGAGTGCCGATAGGCATAGCCCATATCGGCATTGGACAGGATGTGCAGATCGCCCTTGCGATCAAGTGCGCGCACTTCCACTACGCGTTCGCGCGTTTCAACGCCATTAGCACCCGCATTCATGCGCAAAGCGCCACCGATGCCACCGGGAATGCCGTGATAGAAATGAAAGCCACCAAGACCAGCGTCAAGGGCCGCAGCAGCCACGCGCTTGTCTGGCGTTGCCGTCCCTGCCCTGAGCTGTGTTTCAGAAACCTGCTGAACTTCTCCAAAGCCCTTGGCCGACAAACGAACCACAAAGCCCGGGATACCGCCGTCACGTACCAGCAGATTGGAGCCGATACCTACAACCAGAAGCGGAATCTCTTCTGGCACAGCTTTCAGAAATTCCGACAAGTCTTCTTCGTCAGCTGGTTGGAACAAAACCTGTGCAGGGCCACCGGCACGGAACCAAGTGATCTTGTCCATGCCAGTATCCGGCATCAGCTTGCCGCGCAGGCCCGACAGCTTGCCGTCGAGCTTCTTGAGAAGCGCCTCGCCGCTTTCCATTACTTGCTTCCCTGTTCAGCCAGTTCTTTGGGAAGCGCATAAGCCCATTGCGTAATATTGCCTGCACCCAGACAAACCACGAAATCACCGGGTTCAGCGATGGATGCCACCAGTGGCGCAAGTGCCTCCGGCCCGCTTGCATAACGCGCGTCGCGGTGACCAGCCGTTTTGATACGCGAAACCAGCGCGTCCGAATTCACGCCCTCAATCGGGTCTTCGCCAGCGGTATAAACTGGCGTCACAATGACTGTATCGGCGTCGTTGAAGCACGCTGCAAACTCATCAAACAGGCTGTGCAGACGCGTATAGCGATGCGGCTGGACGATACCGACGACTCGCCCCTTGGTTGCTTCGCGTGCGGCTTTCAGCACAGCGCGGATTTCAACGGGGTGATGTCCATAATCATCAAATATCTCGACACCATTCCACGAACCCGTATGCGTAAAGCGGCGTTTCACACCACCGAATGCTCCAAGACCACGACGGATATCGTCGGGTGAAATACCCAGCTCATGCGCCACGGCAATCGCAGCTGTGGCGTTGGAAACATTGTGCAGACCCGGCATTGGCAGACGCAGGTCTTTGATCTCCGTCGTCTCACCCTTGCGCGAACGGATCAGCACGTCAAACAGGCTGACAGCACCTTCCATGCGATGGTTGAGAAAACGCACATCAGCCTGCGGGTTTTGCCCATAGGTCACAATACGACGATCCTCAATGCGGCTCACCAGAGCCTGAACTTCCGGATGATCGAGGCACATCACACCAAAACCGTAGAATGGCACGTTCTCAACGAACTGCGCGAAAGCTGCGCGCACATTGTCGAAATTGCCGTAATGGTCGAGGTGTTCGGGATCGATATTGGTTACAACCGCGATATCAGCTGGAAGCTTCAGGAACGTGCCGTCGCTTTCATCCGCTTCAACAACCATCCAGTCGCCATCGCCCATACGGGCATTGGTGCCATATGCATTGATGATGCCGCCATTGATCACGGTCGGATCAAGATGACCGGCATCAAGCAAGGCTGCCACCATTGAGGTCGTTGTGGTTTTGCCGTGTGTGCCGCCAATAGCAACTGCACGTCGGAAGCGCATCAGTTCAGCCAGCATTTCAGCGCGGCGAACGATTGGCAGAAGTTTTTCACGTGCAGCGACAAGCTCAGGGTTGTTTTTGCGGATCGCAGTCGAGACGACTATCACTTCCGCGTCGCCAAGGTTCTCGGCCTTGTGGCCGACAAAGACCTCAATGCCCTTCTCGCGCAGACGCTGCACATTGGCGCTGTCTGATTGATCAGAGCCTTGAACCTTATAGCCGAGATTGTGCAGCACTTCCGCAATGCCGCTCATGCCGATGCCGCCTATCCCGATAAAATGGACAAGCCCGATATTCAGCGGCATTTTCATGGCCGGTTTCCTTTTTTCAATTCTTGTACTGATTTACCTGCTGCAATAGCCTCTGACAGATCGGCAAGCAACTGTGCGGCATCCGGCTTACCAACGCTTTTTGCAGCTTTTGCCTGTTGTTCAAGCCTTTCAGGCTCGTTCATGGCTGAACTGATGATCTCAGCCAGTCGCTGTGCAGTCAGCTCAGACTGTCGCACGACCTGACCACCACCTGCTGCCGCGAGCGCCGCCGCATTGGCTGCCTGATCATGATCGAGCGCATGCGGGAACGGCACCAGCATGGCTGGACGGCCAATCACCGCGATTTCTGAAACCGTCGAAGCACCCGAACGGGAGATCACGAAATGTGCATCCGCAATGCGTGCAGGCATGTCGTTGAAGAACGGTGCCACATCGGCGGGGATTTTCAGATTCTGATAAGCCGTACGAACGGCAGCCTCGTCCTCTTTACGTGCTTGCTGTGTAATCAGCAATCGTGCGCGTTCGGCGTCCGACAACAGCGCAATCGCTTCGGGTATGGCATTCGAGAAGAACTGCGCTCCCTGACTTCCACCAAACACCAGCAGACGAAAACGCTGGCCTTCTTTTGCAGGCTTATAGGGCATATTGGCCGCAGCAAGCACAGGTGGGCGAACCGGATTACCGGTCGCAATAATCTTGTCGGCGTGTGCACCGCTCGTCTCAGGCAGGAAACCACCGGCAATTGCTTTCACACGTCCCGCAAGGCCCTTATTGGCGCGACCCATGACGGCGTTCTGTTCATGTACGACGGTTGGGATTCCCAAATTACTTGCAGCATAAAGCGGTGGCAGCGTTGGATAGCCACCAAAGCCTGCAACCAGTTTCGGCTTCAATCGACGAAATAGTCTGCGCGAATCAAGATTGCCCTGCCACAACAACCAGAAGGTCTTTATGAGTGCTATTGGATTGCGGCCTGAAATAGTGGCTGAACGGATCACATGCACATGGTCTTCGGCAAATGCACCGGCAAAACGCTGAGCACGCGCATCAGTCGCCAGATGCACATCCCAACCACGTATCTTCAATTCATGAGCCAGCGCTTCCGCCGGAAACAGATGACCGCCAGTTCCCCCGGCGGCCAATACGATTACGCCTTTTCCCATATTCCCCTCACAAAGCCGGAATGCGCTCACCCATACTGACCGTATGCGTCATACGCGCTTCCGGACGGCGGCGTGTCAGCGCCAGAAGAATACCCATGGTGATCGCAATAGCGACCAGCGAGGAACCACCATAGGAAATGAATGGCAGCGTCATACCCTTGGCAGGCATCAGATGCAGATTAACCGCCATGTTGATGATCGACTGGAAGCCAAACAGAATGACGATACCGGACACAGCCAAACGTGTGAAAGCATCGCGCTCACGAAGCGCAATCGAAAGCCCGCGGATCACTATGAACGCAAAAAGCGCCATGATGATCATGCACAGAATGATGCCGTATTCTTCAGCCGCAACCGAGAAGATAAAGTCAGTGTGGCTGTCAGGGATGATGCGCTTGACCGTACCTTCGCCTGGACCTTGTCCAAACCAACCGCCGCGCAGAATGGCTTCGCGGCCTGCGTCCACTTGGAACGTATCGCCCTCACCCGTCATGAAGCGGTTAACACGGCCTGCAACGTGATCAAATGTCAGATAAGCGCCAAAAGCACCGCAGACTGCAATGCCGCCGAGAACCAGAATCCAGAACATTGGCAGGCCTGCCAGGAAGAACATTGCACCCCATGTGCCCGTCGTCAGCATGGTCTGGCCAAGGTCAGGCTGGAGCACAAGAAGCCCAACAGTCGCTATAAAAAGCAGCATTGCAAGGAAATTGCCCGGCATTTCGCCGCCACGTTCCCGCTCAGAGAAAAGCCACGCGCAAATGACCACAAATGCGGGCTTCATGAACTCGGATGGCTGAATGGAAATGCCCGCAAGGCTTACCCAGCGGCGCGCGCCCTTGATCTCGATACCGACGAAAAGCGCTGCCGCCATCAGCAACAGCGATGCGCCCAGCAAAACCAGCGCGAAGCGCCTGATCTGGCGTGGCGTCAGGAATGACACCCCGATCATCACGATCACAGCCGGGATCATGAAGAAGGTCTGGCGCTCAACAAAATGGAAGCTGTCGAGGCCGATGCGCTGCGCAACGGCAGGACTTGCCGCAAAGGATAACAACACGCCAAGCCCCATCAAGGCCAGACATGCAGCCAGAAAGTAACGGTCGATTGTCCACCACCAATTGGCGACAGGACCGCGGTCAACACGACTTACCATCAGCTTTCCCCTCTCATCGGCTCAACACCCGGGAGCGCAAGAACGGCGTTACGGAATGCATCACCGCGTTTTTCAAAATTCTGAAACTGATCGAAACTCGCACATGCAGGTGAGAGCAGCACCGCAGGTTCGTTTGCTGCATCATTGCCTGCATCACGTGCAGCATGCTCGACGGCAATGGCCAAGGTGTCGGAAATCTCGAACGACACGGCATCCCCAAGCGTCGCAGCAAACTGCGCCGCTGCTTCACCAATAAGATAGGCTTTGGTGATGCGCGGGAAGAAGCTCGATAGCGATGTGATGCCACCAGCCTTGGGAACGCCTCCGGCGATCCAATAAATGTGATTGGCGAAAGACGACAGTGCAGGTGCAGTCGCTTCCGCATTGGTTGCTTTGGAATCGTTGACGAACAGAACTTTGCCACGATATCCCACCTGCTCCATGCGGTGTGCAAGACCCGGAAAGCTCTTCAGACCAGCACGAATTTCTTCGATTGAAAGACCAATAGACAAACAGGCAGTGACTGCAGCCAACGCATTCTGCGCATTATGCGCGCCGCGCAGCGAACCAATACCTTCAAGTGAAGTCAGTTCTTCGATCTGACCATTTGTTGTCGAATAAAGCTTTGCGCCGTCAGCGAAGCTTCCATTCTCAAGGCGCTTATTCTTGGAGATACGTGCGACTTTTACACCCTTACTCTCAAGGCGTGTCGCAATGTCCGCGCAATATTCATCGTCCACACCAATGATTGCCACACCGCTTTTCTCAACAAGCCGTTCTTTAATGGCGGCATAGTTTTCCATGGAGCCATGGCGGTCGAGATGATCAGGCGTAAGATTGAGAAGAATACCGGCAGTCGGATTAAGCGAAGGCGCCAGATCAATCTGGTAAGACGAACACTCGACCACATAGAAGCGGCTTGGTGCAGGCGGTTCCAGTGTGAGGATGGCCGTACCAATATTGCCGCCAAGCTGCATATCGCGACCGGACGCCTTGATAATATGCGCGATCAGCGCAGTCGTGGTCGATTTACCGTTGGTGCCGGTTATGGCGATAAACGGGCAGTCGGGCGCTATATGATTGCGCTCACGCGCAAAGAGTTCGACGTCACCGATGACTTCAACGCCTGCGGCACGCGCCAGATCAACCGTCCAATGTGGCTTCGGATGAGTGAGAGGTACACCCGGCGAAAGCACAAAGGCAGCGAACTGCGACCAGTCCGCCTGCCTCAAATCACCAGTCGCAATCCCCGCGCTCTGAGCGCGGGCAACACTGTCGGGATTATCATCCCAGGCAATGATCTTCGCCCCACCAGCCACGATGGCCTTGGCAGTGGCGATGCCCGACCCGCCCAATCCGAAGAGGGCTACAGTCTTATCTTTAAGGGCGGTGATCGGGATCATTCTTCGTGCCTGTTATCTGAGCTTCAAGGTAGAAAGGCCGATCATGGCGAGGATGATCGCCACGATCCAGAAGCGGATCACGACCTGACTTTCCGTCCAGCCCTTCTTTTCAAAATGATGGTGAATCGGCGCCATCAGGAACACGCGCTTACCGGTGAGCTTGAACGAGCCGACCTGAATAATGACCGAAAGCGCTTCAACCACGAACAAACCGCCAATGATCGCAAGAACGATTTCGTGTTTGGTCGCAACTGCAACTGTTCCAAGCATGCCGCCCAAGGCCAGCGAGCCGGTGTCACCCATGAAGATAGCGGCAGGTGGCGCATTGAACCAAAGGAAGCCAAGGCCAGCACCAATGACCGCACCAAGCACCACGGCAAGCTCACCCGTTCCAGGCACAAAATGAATTTGCAGGTAATCAGCAAAAATCGCATTGCCCGAAAGATAAGCGATGAAGCCAAATGAAGCGGCCGCAACCATCACTGGCACGATTGCAAGGCCGTCAAGACCGTCCGTCAGATTCACGGCATTGCCCGCACCAACCATGACGAAGGCTGCGAAAGGAATAAAGAACCAGCCGAGGTTCATGACGAACTGCTTCATAAACGGGAACGTCAGCGACGAAGAGAAAGGTTCCTGACCAGCGCGCATGATGATGAAGGCCGCAACAGCTGCGATCAGAAACTCGATAGCGAGACGCGACTTGCCGGAAAAGCCCTTGTCCGACTGCTTCGTGACCTTGAGATAATCGTCATAAAAGCCAATGGCGCCGAAGCCAACAGTAACCATGAGCACAACCCAGACATAGACGCTGGAAAGATTGGCCCAGAAGAAACATGAAACGAGAATACCCGTCATGATCATCAGGCCGCCCATGGTCGGCGTTCCGGCTTTTTTGAAGTGGGTCTGCGGACCGTCAGCGCGGATTGGCTGACCTTTTCCCTGCCGCGCGCGCAGCGAATTGATGATGGTCGGTCCGAACAGAAACACGATCAGTGCCGAGGTAATCATCGCGCCGCCGGTGCGGAACGTGATGTAGCGGAACACGTTGAACGGTGTCACATGCTCGGCAAAAATTGTAAGAAGCATCAACATGCGGAGAAAAATCCCTCAAAATCGCCTATTCAGCAGGCACCACCGGCGGAAATTGGTTTGTCAGCGCCTTGACGATCTTGGAGAAGCCGATCCCCTTGGAGGATTTCACCATGACAACATCGCCGGGGCGGACTGCTTTCATCACCAGCGGTAACAATTCTTCGGTGCTCTGCCTGTATTCGACGTGAATTTCAACCGGCAAGGCGTTTTTGAGCACCGACATTTCACGTCCGCCGATGTAAAGCACATTCACTTCTGCATCGACGATAGGCCGTGCAAGATCGGCGTGGAGCTTTCCTGACTGACGACCAAGCTCGAGCATATCACCTAAGATTGCGATGCGGCGACCACGTGGCCCCTCCGGCGGAGTGGCCTGGAGAAGCGACAGCGATGCGCGCATCGAAGTTGGATTTGCGTTGTAGCTTTCGTCGATCAACGTGAAAGAACCACCATCCGGATGTTCCAGCACGTGACGTGCACCGCGTCCGCCTTCTGCCGAAAGCGTCGCCATTGCGATGGCAACCTTTGCCATATCCGCACCGACAAGATGAGCCGCGCCCAGAACAGCCAGCATGTTCTGCACGATATGGCGTCCCGGCATACCAACCTTTACGACTGCCTCTTCGCTGCCGATCTTGACCGTCATGCATGAGCAGGTCGGATGCATCTTCGCTTCGCGCAGGCGATAATCGGAACGGGCATTCTCGCCAAAAGTTACGATATGCTCGATGCCTGCCTTTTCAGCCAGTTCTTCAAGCTGTTTGAAACGCTTGTCATCACGATTGAGAAGCGCGTAACCGCCCGGCACAACACCTTCAAAAATCTCAGCTTTCGCGACTGCGATTTCTTCAAGATTGGCAAAATGCCCGAGATGCGCAGGTGCAATCAGTGTGATCAGCGCCACATGCGGACGCACCATCTTCACCAGCGGACGAATTTCGTCGTGATGATTCATGCCGATCTCGAACACACCATAATCGGTATCGGCAGGCATACGGGCGAGCGTCAGCGGCACACCCCAATGATTGTTGAACGAAGCAACAGAAGCGTGAACTTTGCCTGAATCGACCAGCACATGACGCAGCGCTTCTTTGGTTGTGGTTTTGCCGACTGAGCCGGTAACAGCGATTATCTGTGCCGTGGATCGTTCGCGCGAAGCAATACCGAGCTTGGTGAGGGCCTCAAGCACGTCCTCGACCACAATCATCGGAACTTTAAGATTACCGAGTGCAGGAAGACGGGATTCATTGACAACCAGAAGACCTGCACCCGCCGCCATGGCAGCGGTTGCAAAATCATGACCATCAAACAGATCGCCTTTGATCGCGAAAAAAGCTTCGCCGTCCTTTAGCGTGCGGCTATCGATGGAAATCCCGGTGATACCCGCAGGCAACGTACCGAAAGGCCGGCCTTCCATGGCCTCCACCATATCGGCAGATGTCCAGAGCCAGTCACTCATTCCTTATGCTCCTCAAGGCGCGCAGCCAGTGCTGCCGCCACTTCCGTATGATCCGAGAACGGCAGCGTGATGTCGCCGACGATCTGGCCTTCTTCATGCCCTTTACCAGCAACAACGAGTGTGTCGCCCGGCATCATCATCGATACAGCGGTGAAAATTGCTTCGCGGCGGTCGCCA
Source organism: Ochrobactrum quorumnocens (assembly GCF_002278035.1). Taxonomy (NCBI): domain Bacteria; kingdom Pseudomonadati; phylum Pseudomonadota; class Alphaproteobacteria; order Hyphomicrobiales; family Brucellaceae; genus Ochrobactrum; species Ochrobactrum quorumnocens. The sequence continues at coordinate 1,501,819 of NZ_CP022604.1, forward strand.
ATTTCAGTCGCGCCCGGTGCCGCTGCCATGATCTCCGAACGGATTTGCGCAGGCACTTCCGAACGCGGATTATCATCGGTGACAATGGCCACGTCCGCGAGGCGCGCAGCAATTTCGCCCATGATCGGACGCTTGCCCTTGTCGCGATCACCACCACAGCCAAACACCACAATCACACGACCCGTCGTGAATGGACGGACGGAAGTCAGAACATTTTCGAGCGCTTCCGGCTTATGTGCATAATCGACGTAAGCGGGAGCACCCTCTTCCGTAGCACCAACCAGATCAAGACGACCCGGCGCACCTTTAAGACGCTCAAGCGCGCGCATAGCAGCAGCCGCAGGAACACCTGTCACGATTGCGAGGCCTGCTGATACGAGAGCATTCGCCACCTGAAAATCACCTGCCAGCGGCAACGCGATTTCGAAGATTTCATCGGCAATGCGAACCTCAACATGCTGGCGGAAACGCTCATGCTCGACACGTTTAATGGTGATGAAATCACCCTTGCGGCCGACAGTCTTGACGTCACAACCAGCAGCCTTCGCCGCTTCAATCGCCTGCGGCGAGAACTGATCATCTGCAAAAATGATTGCAGGCGATCCTTTTGGCAAAAGTGTATCGAACAGGCGCATTTTTGCGTTCAGATATTCTTCGATCGTCGCATGATAATCCATGTGATCGCGACCGAGATTGGTGAAAGCACCGGCGGCAAGCGTCACACCGTCAAGACGGCGTTGATCAAGACCGTGCGACGAGGCTTCCATTGCGGCATGAGTAACACCTTCATCGACGAGTTCAGCCAGAACACGATGCAGCTCAACAGGATCAGGTGTGGTCAGCGAATTATAATCGCTGCGCGTTGGCGAAAAGACGCCAGTCGTTCCTATATTGGCTGCAGGAAAACCTGCATAAGCCCAGATCTGTCGTGTGAAAGAAGCGACGGACGTCTTGCCACTCGTACCGGTGACAGCGACCATGACTTCGGGCTGTTTGCCATAAAATTGGGCGGCAGCAACTGCCAAAGCGTGACGCGGATCATCCACATGCAGCACCGGCACGCCCGGATTTTCCAGAGTCACATTCTTGCCCGCGATAATCGCAACTGCGCCGCGCTTGACTGCATCGGCAGCATAGGCAGAACCATCAGCCTTTACACCCTTGAGGGCCGCAAAAAGGAAGCCGCGTTCGACCTTACGAGAGTCTGACGTGACGCCGGTAATGTCCACTTCGTCCGCAGTGCCGGAGGCCAGTTCTTTAAAGAGTGTAATTTCCTTCAGCTTCATGGTCTTACCAAATCCAGGTTCAGTGGTGTAGCTTCCGCTCCCAATGGCGAAACTGCACGGGTCAGTCGTTTATCGAATCAGCGGAAGCGATCTCTGCTTCTGCTGGCGCAAATTCCTGTTTAAAATCGGGCTTAACCCCCAAAAAGGTGGCTGAGCGACGAATAATGTCTGCAACCATCGGGGCGGCATTAAGACCAGCGGTTGCGCTGTACTTGCCTTCTTCTGGTTTTGGCTCATCAATGATCGTCAAAACAACGTAGGTCGGATCGTCCATCGGGAAGGATGCTAGGAACGCGTTGAAGCGTACATCTTTCGAATAACGGCCGTGCACAACCTTTTCCGCCGTGCCAGTTTTACCGCCAACGCGATAGCCCTGAACCGTCGCGCGCTTACCCGAACCACCCGGAGCGGTGGAGTTCAGACGATAAAGATAGCGCATATCGGCAGAAACCTGCGGATGTATAACCTGCTGCGCAACCTGATCAGCCTGAGCCTGTGTACGGGTCAGGAATGTCGGTTCAATCAGCTTGCCGCCATTCATCAACGCGGCAGCACCCACTGCCGTTTGAAGCGGTGTCGTCATCATGCCATGACCAAAGGAAATGGTCATGGAGTGAACTTTCTTCCAGACGCGTGGTTCGACCGGACGCGCAACTTCCGGCAATTCCGTCTGCATGCGATCAAGCAGGCCGATCTTCTTGAGGAACGCGCGATGGCCTTCGATGCCAACCACATTCGCCTCATGACCTGAACCGATATTAGACGAGAAGATAAACACTTCGGGCAGCGTCAACACGCGGCCTTTACCGTGGAAGTCGCGGATGGTCTGGCGACCAATCACCAGTGGCCGTGATGCGTCGATCCTCGAGTTAAGATTAAACTTGCCGGAATCGAGCGCCATTGCTGTCGTGAAACTCTTGATCGTCGAGCCCATTTCGTAGGTGCCCGCCGACATACGGTTCAGACGATCCTTGTCGAGTGCATGCACTGGATTGTTGGGATCGAAATCAGGAACAGAAGCCATGGCGATAACTTCGCCGGTCTTCACATTCAGCACCACAGCACCCGCGGCAATTGCGCGATAGCGGTCGACGGCCTTGACCAGCACGTCACGCATAATGTGCTGAACACGAATATCAATCGAAAGCCGAACTGGCTCAAGCGACTGGCCGGTTGCCATACCGACCGCACGCAGATCACTTAGACCCTGGCTGTCGATATATTTCTCCATGCCGGCAATGCCCTGATTGTCGACATTCACGAGGCCGAGAACATGAGATGCCGTTGGGCCGCCAGGATAGAAACGGCGCTTTTCGGTACGGAAACCGATACCCGGCACACCAAGCGCCATGATCTGGCTCTGCTGGCGTGGCGTCAGACCGCGCTTGATCCAGACGAAGCCTGCACCACTCTTGAGACGGCGATAGGTTGCTTCCCAGTCGAGATCAGGAATGACCGTCGAAAGAAGTTCGATGGTTTCATCCGGATCGACGATCTTGCGCGGCTCGGCAAAGAGCGAAGATGTTTTGATATCTGTCGCAAGAATTTCACCGTTGCGATCCAGAATGTCGGGACGCGATGCGAGCTGGTGTACGGCAGGACCGTTGGAATCATCGTCCTCACCACCAATCACGCCAAAATAGACTAGCTTGCCACCAATCACGCCGTAAATGCCGACAAAGCAGGCAATTGCCATCCACAGACGATTGCGTGCGCGATTGCCATGCTTCTTACGAGAACCAACAAACGCCATATTGCCGGCCAGCTTTTCATTGCCAACCGGCGCATTGCCGTTATTCAGATTTGGACCGCTATTAAGACTTTGGCCCTGGTCGAGGTTCTGCTTGTTCTTTTTGGAAAATCCGAGCTTCAGCCGCATGATCAGTGCCTCGCTCCATTCTTCTTGATGCTGCCGGTGGTTGTTGCATCGGGTACGAGAACACCGCTTGCCACCAGTTCATCACTGCCTGAGATAAGTTTCTGAATATCGTCCAGCTGGCGTTCCGGAATGTCCTGCACACCCATCGCAAGCTGCTCTGCTTCGATCGGCTGCAACTTAAGTTCCTCAGAGTAAACGCCCACGAGGCTCTGCAAGCGACCCGGCTGGGTCATCAAAGCCCAATCCGCGCGCAGAAGCGTAATCGTATCCTTTTCGGAATCGATCTGGCGCTTGAGCTTGGCAATAACAGCGATCTGCCTCTCCGCATCATACTTGATGGTATAGGTGATCGTTGCTGCTACCAGCATCGCCGCTATCATGATGAGTTCAAAAGTACGCAGCACTCGTTCAACTCCGGGCCAGTTCATGCGTTTCGGGCAATTTGGGCAGCCCGAAAAGCGAAAGATCATCTTCAAGAGGCGGGTTTTCGGTCCTCAGACCAGCGCGCAATTTTGCAGAGCGCGCACGTGGATTGCGCTCTTCTTCTTCTGCAGTTGGACCAACGGCACCTTTCACTGCAGGTGTAAAACTCGGATAGCGCACATGCGTCTCAGGCAGATGCCTTGAACCGGCACTGCCGCCAGCGCGGTCGGCAAAGTAGCGTTTGACCATGCGGTCTTCGAGCGAATGGAACGTAACGACGACCAGACGTCCGCCCGGCTTGAGAACGCGCTCGGCTGCAAGCAATGCCCGCGCCAGCTCGCCCAACTCGTCATTCACATAGATGCGCAGCGCCTGAAACACGCGCGTAGCAGGATGAATAGGCACTTTCGGATTGCGACCGACCAGCGATTCAATAGCATTGGCGAGATCCAGAGTGCGCGTAAAAGGCTGTGTTTCGCGGCGCTTTTCGATCATGCGTGCGATACGGCCCGCATTACGTTCTTCACCCAGAAAATTGAAGATGCGAGCAAGATCGCCCATCTTCAGACGGTTCACCACATCAGAAGCACTTGGCCCATTGCGTGACATGCGCATGTCGAGAGGCCCGTCTTTCTGGAAGGAAAAGCCACGCTCGGCTTCGTCGATCTGCATCGACGAGACGCCGATATCGAGCACAACGCCATCAACTTTCTCGCCTTCACCCTCGACTTTTTCAACGGCTTTATCCAACGCCGAAAAGCGGCTCTCGACCAGATTGAGCTTGCCTTCGAACTGCTTTTCCATAGCGCGACCAGCTGCAATTGCGGTCGGGTCGCGATCAATAGCGATGACATTGGCACCCTCTTCCAGAATACGCCGCGTATAACCGCCCGCACCAAACGTGCCGTCGACGATTACCTTGCCGGATTCAGGCTTCAAGGCTTCAATCACTTCGGAAATGAGCACCGGAACGTGACGGTCCTTAGCCCCTTCAGCTTGAGATGTGTCTCCGCCGAGGCTAGCCATCATTCCGATCCTTTCTCGGGCTCACATCCCGCTAAACTGTCTTTGTCTGCATGAATTCCGGCCAATTGTAGACAAGTCCCAGCTTGGCGGATTCGATCAAACAGTTATCGGATATTAAGCTTAATGAACCGTTATCCTTTGCTACGCACATGCAGAAAACCGGGCGTTATACAAAAGTTTTTCGAGCACGTTTTTACGGAACAAATCGACGACAAATCGTGCTTTTGAACGGCAGTTCAATACCGCAATATCCAGTACAGCTCGATCACATATTTATGAGAAAAGCCCCCGTTTGCGGCCGTTGACGGAAAAGCTTCACAGGTTTATTAATTGCAAATAATTCGCAATTGCATTTTGAAAGCACACAGAATGGCATTTAAGATGGCCCCTCGGGGGAGTACTCCCCCCGCACAACACGACGTCACATTTGAAGGCTGGCGTCGTGATCGTGGCGAAGCGTCCATGTCAGACGTGCACCGGTCAATCCGGGTCAGCCGATCAGGCTCAAAACTTCGCCGCGCGACGGCGTTCTTCGGCCCCGGCTATCTGGTTGCCGTCGGCTATATGGACCCTGGCAACTGGGCGACTTCCCTCGCTGGCGGCTCCCGCTTCGGCTATATGTTGCTGTCGGTCGTGCTGATTTCCAATCTGATGGCCGTGCTTTTGCAGGCACTCTGCACCCGGCTTGCAGTTGCGACAGGTCGCGATCTCGCGCAAGCTTGCCGGGATGCCTATCCGCGTTTCCTCGCATGGCCCTTGTGGCTTTTGGCTGAACTCGCCATTTGCGCCACAGACTTGGCTGAAGTCATCGGCACGGCAATCGGTCTTAATCTTCTTTTCGGCATTCCACTGGAAATCGGCGTCATCATCACTGCAGCCGACGTACTCCTCGTTCTCTATTTACAGAATAAGGGCTTTCGCCGCGTCGAAGCACTCATCATCACGCTGTTGGGCGTGATTGCTCTCTGCTTCCTGATCCAGATTTTGATGGCAGAACCCAAATGGGGCGAAGTAATCCGCGGCTTTGCGCCAACGACTGAAATTCTCCGAAATCCGGATATGCTTTATATAGCATTGGGTATTATTGGTGCGACGGTGATGCCGCATAATCTCTACCTGCACTCAGGCATCATTCAAACCCGTGATTATGGACATACCCTGCCGGAAAAGCGCGAAGCGATCCGATTTGCGACGCTAGACTCCACCATCGCCCTCACCTTCGCATTGCTGGTCAATGCCTCGATCCTGATCCTCGCCGCAGCAAGCTTCCACGCAACCGGCAATACCGGGGTAGAGGATCTCGACAAAGCCCATGCTTTGCTCAATCCGCTGCTCGGCTCGGCACTGGCGCCTACCCTCTTTGCAATTGCGCTTCTGTGCTGCGGGCTCAATTCGACCATTACGGCAACCATGGCCGGTCAAATCGTGATGGAAGGCTTTATCGATATCAAGTTGAAGCCCTGGCTTCGCCGCGCCATCACACGTTTCGTTGCGATTGTGCCCGCAGCCATTGTCACCATCATGTATGGTTCGCAGGGAACGACCGAGCTCCTTATCCTGTCACAGGTCGTACTCAGCCTGCAGCTGCCTTTTGCGATCATACCGCTGGTGATGTTCACGGCAGAAAAGAAGAAAATGGGCGCTTTGGTTGCCCCGCGCTGGGTTACAATCCTTGCAGCAATCACCGCCGCCATCATCGTCGTCTTGAACATGAAACTCATCTACGACTTCTTCACAGGCGTACCGTTTTGAGGCGGCACAGCGGCTTTCCAACCCGGAAAGCCGCTGTTTTTTATTTGACCGCTGAATTGCCACCATCAGCATAAAGCGCTGAACCAGAAACAAAGCTCGCCATTGGCCCTGCAAGAAAGAGTGCTGCCTGGGCAATTTCCTCGGGCTGCGCTATCCGCTTCATTGCATGTAGACCCGCTGCCCATTCTTTCTGTGCGTCGCTACCTGCCATCGGCGTATCGACACCGCCCGGCAAAAGCGCATTGGCTCTGATGCCCTGCGAGCCATAGTCCGCGGTGATACCCTTTACCAATCCCATCAACCCAGCCTTTGCCGCACCATAGAGTGACATTCCTGGAATCCCAACGCTGGTACCGACAAAAGTTGATGTGAAAATGATTGCACCACCGCCAGACATGAGCATCGATGGTATCTGCAATTTTGCGCCGAGAAATGCAGATGTCAGATTTCCAGCGATCACAGTGTCCCAGTCATCAAGGCTAGCTTCTATCAGCGGTCTGATCGGACCAACGGTACCCGCATTATTAAAGGCAATATCAAGACGACCAAATTCCCGTTGAGCAGCAGCGACCAGTTGTTCATGTGTTTCAATTCGGGAAGCATCCCCAACCACATAACGTGCTTTTCCACCAAGCTCTTTGATGACCCTCGCCACCGACTCAAGTGCTCCCTCGTTACGCGCATTCAGAACGACAGCCGCACCTTGCGAAGCAAACAGCATTGCCGTAGCGCGCCCTATTCCCGATGATGCACCGGTAATGATCACGACCTTATCTTTTAAGCTCGACATGAAAACCTCCTTGGTTGAGAGGCTCTGAAATAGATGCGCAATAAGAACACAACTATCCGTTTCCTGCGATCAAACAGAAATGTCGATTAGCCAATATAAGTGAAAAAGTGTCAGTCGGTCTGTAAGCCGGGTTCTGTATGGCTGGACTTGCGTCCAACGTGGCAGCCATTCATCTGGGACGGATGTCGCCACCCGCCTCTTGCAACCCACCCGGACGGCTGATCCGGAAACTGATTATCAGCCCTTGCGGGCTGATGCGCCGTCCCTATTCGGTTTTGCTCCCAGTGGGGTTTACCGTGCCGCCTGTGTTGCCACCGGCGCGGTGGGCTCTTACCCCACCCTTTCACCCTTACCCCGTCATCCCTGCCGCTTCGTGAAGCGGTACGGAAGACGGGGCGGTCTACTTTCTGTGGCACTATCCCTAGGGTCACCCCCGCCGGGCGTTACCCGGCACCGTATTTCCATGGAGCCCGGACTTTCCTCACCTGCCGCCTTTCGGCATATGACAAGCGCGGCTGCCCGACCGACTGACGGCGCGTGTATAGCATGATCGTGGAAAGTGGGAACCGGGTTTTGAAAAAAACTATACACAACAGAAAAGCCAGCAGCGAAACCGCTACCGGCTTTTCGTTCACATCATCGGTTTGGAACTCTACGCAACCGACAACGTAAATCTGGAGCACATCCCGAAAAGTGGGAACCGGATTTCGGAACGAGATGTGCGTTAGAACAAATATTTAAAGGCCGGCCATATAGGTCTTAACCGAGCTGCAATACTTTGCAGAGGTCGGGTTCATGCGCTTTGCGCCATGACCGGCATTGTACTTGAGGATGGTGCCGCAGGTGCTGCCGCCGCCAAGCTTCTGTGCCATGGCAAGATACTTCATGCCGAACTGGATGTTGGTTGAAGGCTCATAGAGGCCCTTTGCCGAACCCGTGTAACCCAGACCGCGAGCTGTCGAGAGCTTGATCTGCATCAGACCAATTTCACCGGCAGCACCCCGAACGTTTGGCTGGAAATTGCTTTCGTGACGAACAACGGCATGAGCCAGCGAGGAAGATACGCCGTAAGTTGCAGCATAACGATTGATGATCTGTGAGTAACCCTTGCCGCCCTGCACAGACTTTGAAGTCTCGCCACGCGACTTGGAACGCTTTGCACTTTTAGCTGTTGGCGCAGCACGCTTGGTGATGACCGAAACCTTCTTGGCAGTCTGTTTCTGATCTGCCCGTACAGCCGCGCGGGATGCCTTTTCAGACTTGTTGGCTTCAGCGGTCTTGCTCTGTGCTCTTGCCTTGAGCAGATCTGCGAGATTGGTTGGCTCATTAACGGGAGCACTCATCGCAGAATTAAGGCCAAATGAACTCATGGCGCCAATGAGGGCGCATACAACAACAAATTTTACTTTCATAACCTACCGTCTTGGATCGTTTTTATGGGGCATTGCTGGTCTTGGGGGCAGCGTTGCCGTTTATTTATGATCCCGCTCGACAAGCATTTTTGCCCGCCCGTCACCGCTGGGAATGGCAGATCATTTGCTGGGGAAATGCAGCCGAAGATTGGTTGGGGAAGTAAAATAGTCTTACAGGTTGTAATAAACGCTGTCACATTTCGTGATGCGCGCCACAGTGGAAGAGGATCACCACCTAAAGCTGCAATTGTTCTAATTTGATGAAATTATTATGGAAATATGAAAGTCCGACACTGCTCGATCCTGCCGGACCATGCGTGGTCAAGCGGTAACATTTTGCAATGAAAAAATCAGCCTGTAGAGGGTATCTATAGTAGATACGTCGGCTACACCGTCCACATTTTGTGTCCGAAAATGTCGCTGAAACGCCTTAATCACGGTTTGTGTGGCCTCATCGAACACACCATTGATCTCGATTTTATAGCCATAAAGGGCAAGCATGGACTGCAAAGCCTCCACTGGCTGGCCCTGTTCGCCACGTGCGAGGAAGCGCCCGCCACGGATCGGCGTTGGTTCAATGTAGTGGCCAATGCCTGCTTCATACAGTTTCTTCCATGGGAAGTTATGCCCCGGGTCCGTCTTGCGTTCAGGCGCAATGTCGGAATGCGCAAGAACATTTTCCGGGCGGATCTCATAGCGTCCGCATATGCTGCGACAAAGATCGATGACGGTTTCAATCTGTCTATCTGCGAAAGGTGGATAGTTTTCCAAGTCACCCGGATTGACAATCTCGATGCCAATGGACGCCGAGTTGATATCGGTTTCACCCTTCCAGAAGCTTTGACCTGCATGCCATGCTCGTGCCTTTTCAGATACCATCTGCACCACACGGCCATCTTCGTGAACGAGATAATGAGCAGAAACTTCCCGCTCGGGTGACTTGAGTACATCCAAAGCTTCTTCAGCTGTTGCCAGCCCTGTATAATGCAGGATGAGGAAGGTCGGCGTCTTGCCATCGCGGCGGGGACCAAAATTGGGTGACGCATCCAGAGAAGCGGCCGGATAGTCGGGCTTTTCCAAAGACAGTTCCGCTACAAGTTCTTCCTGCGAAGCGTCTGCGCTGCTCATGCGGGCTCCAATTGTTTTTCGACACTTGCCCAAGCCGCATTGATGGCTGCAAGACGTGCATTCGCGATATTTATGAATTCCAGCGGAAGACCTTCCGCATAAAGCCGATCCGGATGGTGTTCTTTCACCAATGAACGGTAGCGCTTGCGCGCGTCCTCAAAAGAAACGCCGCGCACCAGCCCGAGAATGGCATAAGGATCGCCCTCGCCTCGATTGACATGCCTCAATGCGATACGCTCGAAACTTTCCTCATCGAAGCCGAAAATCTCGGCAACGCTGGACAGGAAAGCCATTTCCTTATCGTGCACATAGCCGTCAGCGGTTGCAATGTGAAAAAGTCCGTCGAGAATATCTTCAAGGAGATGACAGTTCTCATCACCTTCACGGCAAAGGCCAGCGAGCTGACGCGCATAGCTCTCATAACCTGCAACATCCTGCTGCGCGAGATTATACAAGCGAACGACATGGGCATGTTCTTCTGGCGGCACGGAGAAAATGCTCTGGAACGCGCGAAACTCGTCCTGCGTCACCACGCCATCGGCTTTGGCCATTTTGGCAGAAAGCGCAATCATCGCAATGGAGAATGCAACGCGCCTGCGCGTATCCGCATCGCCTTCGAAAACCGTTCGCACAGCCTCGATAACGCTTGAAATAGCGTTCAGCGTGACGGAGGTGACAAATTCACCAATGCGAACCCAGATAGACATGAATCGTTTCTATATAATTCCGTAAAGGCTGGAAACAGCAACCCGTTGCAATCGACGAAAAAACAATAATTTAGAAGAATATTGCGCTGTGCAGAGACAATTATTGCGCAGCCTGACGAGCCTCGAACGAACGCTGCGCGGCAGCGACTGCCGCTTCACCAGCGGCCTGAATCTGGTCAGCGCTTTGGCCCACAGACTTGGCTGCGGCTTCTGCATTGCTGCGTGCACGTTCAATGGCTGCATTCTGCTCTTCAGGTGTCATGACACCTGAATTGTCCTGCAAAGCCTTCATCAGATCAGGGCCAGCCTGCTTATCAGCGTCAGGCGCTGGAGTAGCTGTAGTTTGTTCCGGCTGAGTTGGAACAGCAGCCTGCTCGTCCTCTCCTCTGCCGCAAGCGGCAAGAGCAACAAGAACAATAGCGGAAATCAGAAACAGAAAATGACGGCTCATAACAAAAGCCATAACCGAAGAAAGCCTGCGTTTGAACATGGAAAACGCAGTTATATTGTCTTTGTTGACGACCACTGCAAAATTATCCATCAGCTTTGCTCCTTTCGGGGCAAATGGCGGCCCATTGATTGGACCGCCATTCGTTTGCCAGCAAATACAACTGGCATTAAAATCACGCAAACTGCAATTTTAAGCATGTCTTTATCCGAAAACGGGTTCCCACTTTTGGGAGACATGCTTTAGTTTGCAGGAGGCGAACCAGTCGTTCCTGGAGTCGATGGCGCAGGTGCTGGTGTCGTCGGCGTGGTTGTATCGTTATTTGAAGGCGCTGCTGGTGCAGCCGGCGCTTCAGGCGAGGGCGATGCCGGTGCCTTGCTGGCGTCGTTTGAATTGTCGCTGCAAGCTGCAAGCCCCAAAAACGATACGGCAGCAACCGAAGCAATCAAAAACTTCTTCATGATGGCTCTCCTTCCCTAAAATTCAGCGTTGCGGGGATATAGCCAACGCCGTTTTGGTTTTCCGTGTCTGACCGATCAGTCCGATCAATCACCTTACGAAGACGGTCGTCACACCACTCTTAGTCCCCGGTGATGCTTTTCGACGACGCCAACGTCACACCAGAAAACGGCGAGGATGGGGAAAGGTTCTCTCAAATTGTCTTACGGCTGGTAACAAACCGCCATAATAACAAAGTTTTAACCTTAGTTTCCCCCCGAAACAGCCGTCACGCCCCTGTTACCGGCAGATGCTTAACTCTGGCAAACAAGGTTGGATTCGCCTTGGAACCTTCGCGCATCTTGCCCGAAACGATTCAGAATTTCGGAATGCGCTCTTAAAATACGGGGAGCATGGAATGACCGGCCAAGATGCCAACGGCACAATCCTCAAGCGCGCAGTCACACAAAACCATGCGCTTTCACGCGATGGCGTCTCCGAAAGATTGTTCGCCTGGCTTTTCAAAGGACTGGTCTATCCGCAAATATGGGAAGATCCTGAAGTAGATATGGCGGCACTTTCCATTCAACCGGGCCATCGTATCGTTACCATCGCGTCAGGCGGCTGCAACGCTCTTTCTTATCTAACGGCTGATCCGGCATCGGTAGAGGCTGTAGACCTCAACAGCGCCCATGTTGCCTTCAACCGTCTGAAACTGGGCGCTCTGAAGCATCTGCCAGATTATGCCAGCTTCTATCGCTTCTATGGCAAAGCGGATGACAAGGCCAATCTCGCCGCTTATCAGCGTTTCATCCGTCCGCATCTCGACGGGGAAAGTCGCGCATATTGGGAAAAGCGCAAATGGAGTGGTCGCCAGCGCATTTCTATATTCTCGCGCGATCTCTATCGCCACGGTCTTCTGGGCGTCTTTATCGGTATGGGCCATCGCGTGGCCCGTCTCTATGGCATTGACCCGCGCGACATCCTTAAAGCCCGCACGATGGAAGAACAGCGCACTTTCTTCGACACTGCCCTCGCCCCCTTATTTGAAAAACGCATGGTACGCTGGGCGACCGCTCGCAAATCCTCACTGTTTGGTCTGGGTATTCCGCCTCAGCAATATGATGCACTGGCAACAGCCGGAAATGGCGACATGGCATTCGTCCTGCGTGCCCGGCTTGAGAAACTCGCTTGCGCTTTCCCGCTGACCGAGAACTATTTCGCCTGGCAGGCTTTTGGACGCGGTTATAGCGGCGACGAAGAAACCGGCCCTTTGCCGCCTTACCTTTCAAGGGCAAATTTCGACACGGTTCGCGCCCGCGTTGATCGTATGACCGTACGCAATGCCAATTACACAGAGTTTCTCAGCCACAAGTCCGCCGGATCGGTGGATCGCTACATCTTGCTCGACGCACAGGACTGGATGAACGACGCGCAGCTCAATGCACTTTGGAGCGAAATTACCCGCACAGCAGCTATGGGCGCACGCGTTATCTTTCGCACTGCGGCAGAGCCAAGCCTCTTGCCGGGTCGGGTTGATCCATCAATCCTTGAACACTGGCACTATCACGAAGAAGAATCTCGCCAGTTGCATGATCGCGACCGCTCTTCAATCTATGGCGGCTTCCACCTCTATATACTGAGGGATGCGTGACATGGGCACAAATCCGCAACGAGCACAGAGGCAGATCAAGGGCATTGATCATGCCAGCCTGATGGATAGGGTCTATCGGCGGCAGCGGCATTTCTATGATGCCACGCGCAAATATTACCTTTTGGGCCGCGATCCTATGATTGCCGGACTAAACGTGCCGGAAGGTGGCAGCGTGCTCGAAATCGGCTGCGGCACGGGACGCAATCTTGTCAAAGCAGCACAGAGCTATCCCGGTGCTACGCTCTTCGGCATCGATATTTCGGCTGAAATGCTCGACACCGCACTTCAGGCAGCACAGCGTTCAGGAATTGCAGATCGCACCAGACTTGAACGTGCCGACGCCACGCATTTCGATCCTGCTGCCCTTTTCGGCCAGGATAGCTTTGATCGTATCTTCATTTCCTATGCGGTTTCGATGATACCGCAATGGCAATCGGTCATTCGGGAAAGCATCCGACACTTAAACCCCGGTGGTGAGCTGCATATCGTCGATTTTGGCGATCAGAAGCGCCTGCCGCGATGGTTTAAGAAGGCGCTTTTCACATGGCTCACATGGTTCCATGTGACACCGCGTAATGATCTCTTCAGTGTCGCGGATCAAATGGCTGCAGAACAGGGCGCCACCTCCAAAAGCATAAATCTTTATCGTGGCTTTGCTTGGATTGCGGTCATTCAGGCCAGATAGATTTCCGACAGCACCCTTAATTATCCTTCAGCTGGTGCGACACAATCAATTTCCCGCAAAGTTTTGCCAGCATAACTGATGACGTTCGCACCCGGATCGCGTAACCGTTGTTGAGATTGATTCGCGACATCGGGACCACTGTATGAACCGTCTGGCCAACCGCAGCATTCTTGCCCTTGGTGTTTTCCTTCTGTCCGCCTGTACGACAGTGGATTACGACTTCTCCGATGTGAAAAAGTCCGGCAACTCAATGCAGCAGATGGCGCGACCAACCGGAGCCGTCAACGCACCACGTTTCGGCGACCGCAAACCGTTTGAGTGGACAGGCAGAACGCCGTGGCATTATCCGATCCACGGAACCGACGTTTCCAAATATCAGGTCGATGTCGACTGGAGCGCAGTGAGGCGCAGCGGAATTTCCTTTGTCTTCATCAAGGCAACCGAAGGCGGCGACCGTTTCGATGACCGCTTCACCGAACATTGGAACGGCGCGAAACAGGCTGGCATTCCACGCAGCGCCTATCACTTCTATTATTTCTGCCGTCCAGCTATCGAACAGGCGCGCTGGTACATTCAGAATGTGCCGCGCGATCCGAATGCTCTGCCGCCCGTTCTCGACATGGAATGGAACGCACAGTCACCAAGCTGCAAGCTGAGACCAAATGCGGTCATCGTCCGCAAGGAAATGAAGATTTTCCTTGATGCGATAGAAAAGCATTATGGCAAGCGCCCGATCATTTATACGACAGTTGATTTCTTCGACGAAAATGATCTGAACCAGCTGCGCGAATACCCATTCTGGCTGCGCTCAACTGCGGGGCATCCGACAGAAAAATATGGGCCCCACCCTTGGACATTCTGGCAATATACCGGAACGGGTACTATTCCGGGTATCAAGGGCGATGCAGATATAAATGTCTTTGCAGGTAGCGCGGGTGCCTGGAAAAAGTGGCTGGAAAGCAACAAGGTCCGTTAACTCATCGTTAATTGGGTACTCACACCAAGTTTTGCTTCATTTCCGATGCGTGATGAGGCAATAGCTTGAAAAACCCGACGGGGAGACTTCCCCTATGAATTGTGAGTTTTCTCGATGAAAATTATAGCTTCAGTGATGGCTACCGCCTTGCTGGCATCGACTGTAATGTCTGTCGCCCAATCTGGCGCAAAGGCTTCCGGTTCTCCCGCACCGTCTGCCAGCGCCGACAGCACCGTCAACTTGCCTAAGCCCGAATGCGAAACTGATTACGGTCAGTGGATGGACAATCTGACTAAGGAAGCACGCGAAGCAGGCGTTGGCGAAAAGGGTATTGCCGAACTGCATAAGGCGTCGCTCGAACAGAAAGTTCTTGATCGCGACCGCAAGCAGACAGTCTTCAACCTGACATTCACCGATTTTTCAAAGCGCCTCATCTCGGAAGCGCGCCTCAAGAACGGCCAGAGCAATCTGATCAAGCATGCCGATGTTTTCAAGAAAGTCGAAGACACCTATGGCGTTCCAGGCCCTGTTCTTGCCGCCTTTTGGGGGCTTGAAACCGATTACGGTGCCATTCAGGGCGATTTTGACACGCTCAATGCACTTGTGACACTTTCTTATGACTGCCGCCGTCCGGATCTGTTTCGCCCGCAGCTGATCGCTCTTCTCAAGCTGTTCGATACCGGCGTTGTTGATGCTGCCACAACTGGCGCATGGGCTGGCGAAATCGGCATGATGCAGCTTCTGCCTAAGGATTATCTCGAGCGCGGCGTTGATGGCGACGGCGACGGCAAGGTGGATCTGAAGAACAGCGTTCCCGATGCGATGATGACCGCTGGCCGCATGATTTCCGAACTCGGCTGGAAGCGCGGCGAGCCGTGGCTCGAAGAAGTACGCATCACCAAGGATCTGCCTTGGGAAGAATCCATCCGCACCAACCGCAAGCCACACTCATGGTGGGCTGAGCAGGGCGTGGTTGGGCTTAAAGGTCCACTCGGTCCAGATGACGGCGATGCATCGCTGCTTCTGCCACTGGGTCGCAAAGGCCCTGCATTCCTGTCCTATGCGAATTTTGATATTTTCGTAGAATGGAACAAGTCGATTGTTTACGCGACAACGGCTGCCTATTTCGCCACCCGCCTCGCTGGTGCTCCAGCCTTCAATCCCGGCAATCCCGATCAGGGTTTGACGCAGGAGCAAATGAAGGAATTGCAGACCAAGCTTCAAGCCCGCGGCTATGACATGGGAAAAATCGACGGCGTTTTTGGCGTACTGACGCGTGATGCCGTTCGCACCGAACAGTTGCGCCTTGGAATGCCTGCCGATTCATGGCCAACGCCTGAATTGCTCGAAAAGCTCTAAACCAAAGTAAATCAAAGGCGCGGACCACCCTCCGCGCCTTTCAATTTTTGCAAGTTATTCAAGCGCCATGATTTCCACCCTTATCATCGTTCTGCCCGTCTTCGCTCTCATCTTTTCAGGTTGGGGTGCATTCAAGCTGAAGATATTGGGGCCGCATGCAATCGCAGAGCTCAACCGTTTCGTTGTCTATCTGGCCCTGCCAGCCCTGCTTTTCGACATCATGGCCAATACCCACGGCAGCGATTTGTGGCAACCCGGCTTTATCAGCGTCTTTCTATTGAGCAGCGCTATCGCCTTTGCCCTGCCTTTCATCATCCGCCTTCGCGGCAAGTTATCTTTGGCCGACAATGCGCTTGATGGACTAAACGCCGCCTACCCCAATACGGGTTATATGGGCATTCCGCTTTCGATGATCGCTTTCGGATCCGGCGTTCTGGCTGCTACAACGATTTCTATCATCATCACCGTCTGCGTAACCTTTGCCTTTGCGATTATCTTGATCGAAATCGGAATGCAGACTGAAAAGAAGCCACTCCGCCTTATCTGGAAAGTCGCGCGGTCCCTGATCCGCAATCCGCTTATCTTTGCGCCCGCTCTGGGAACGCTCGTGTCGTTTTCAGGCCTGACGATCCCGGCTCCTGCCGAAACCTTTCTGAAAATGCTGGGCGGTGCGGCTTCGCCTTGCGCACTTGTAGCGCTTGGCCTTTTCCTTGCACAAACGCGCAAGATCGAGCGCGACAGCATCAACGCCATCGCATTCCTCGTTTCGGTCAAGCTGATCGTCATGCCACTGGCAACATGGTTGCTTGCGGTCTATGTCTTCGGACTTCCTCCGCATCTGGCTCAAAGCGCAACACTGCTCGCAGCGTTACCCGCAGGCACGGGTCCCTTCATGCTTGCGGAGCATTATCGCCGCGAAGCGGCCATTACGTCGAATGTGATCCTTTATTCAACCGTTCTTTCGGTGCTCACCTTGTCGGGATTCCTCGCACTGATCCGTTAAACGATGACGTAAAATAGCCAGTTCATCGTTCGGAGCGTGGCCAAAATTGGCGGTTTCGTGGCATTTTCATGAAATGTGAACAAATTTTTACAGTTAAAAATTTCAATGACTTAGCTAGTAAACAAAAGGTTTTTTTCCCTATCACCCCTTATTGCAGTACGAAATGTTCTTTTGTTTAAGCCAATTTGCGCTTAGATTCCGGGTCTCTACCAGCGCGTGCCCGACCTCGTCGGGTGCATATAAGGAGACAGACCAATGGGACTTACGCGATCTCTGAATGTCCTCATGATCTGTGCAGCATTCGCATTTGTTGCAGCGTTGATAGCAGGCGTTATTCCCTGAATTGGGATAGCCAAGCCATTATGGCGGCATCGGTTCTTGAGGATAGACCGATCCGTTTTAGAAGCAATTCCAGTAACAGTGCAAAGCGGTTTTACTGGAATTGCGAAACAAAACCCAAAAAGAAAGCCCGGTTTTCAAACCGGGCTTTTTTCATTTCATGCAACTTCTAAAGCAGTTTCCGTATTGGGTCTGATGCCAATCATATGGCAGATCGCAAACGGCAGATCGGCTCTGTTCATCGTGTAGAAATGGAAATCCTGCACGCCTCGTTCGATGAGGTCCATCACCTGCTCCGCAGCAATCGCAGCAGCAACGAGCTGATGGGTCTGCGGATCATTATCCAGCCCCTCAAAGCGTTCAGCGAGCCAAGTCGGAATATGCGTGGCCGATCGCGCACAGAAGTTTTTCACCTGCTTGAAATTATGAATTGGCAGTACACCCGGCACGATTGGGATGTAAATGCCAGCACGGCGCACACGTTCGACATAGCGCTCGAAAAGCTCGTTATCAAAGAAGAACTGCGTAATGGCACGGGTTGCACCATTATCGACCTTGCGCTTGAGCATATCGATGTCGGTTGCAAAGTCCGGGCTTTCCGGGTGCTTCTCAGGATAAGCGGAAACCGAAATGTCGAAATCATCGATCTGGCGCAATCCGGACACCAGCTCAGCGCTGCTCTGATATCCTCCGGGCGTCGAGACATATTTTTCGCCGATACCTGCTGCGGGGTCCCCACGTAACGCCACGAAGCGTTTCACGCCCAGGCTTGCAAATTCACGTACGACTTCGTCGACTTCTTCCTTCGTCGCATCCACGCATGTGAGATGTGCAGCCGCATCTACATCGGTTTCTTTCAGGATACGCGCCACAGTCCGGATCGTGCGTTCACGTGTGGAACCGCCTGCGCCATAAGTTACTGACACGAATTTCGGCTTCAACGGCGCAAGACGCGTCACGGTTTCCCACAGGCGCTGTTCCATTTCTTCCGTCTTGGGTGGAAAAAACTCGAACGATACGCGGGTGGTCTGGCCGATATCCGATCGGCGGGAAAGACCGTAAAAGCCCATTAGACTGTCTCCGTTATGCTTGCATTTTGGTGCGCTGGTTCGGCAATCAGCAAGCGTGGGTCGCGGCCAAGCCAAAGCTTAACCGTCAATCCGTCGTCACCATTTGCAGCCTTCGGCCCCAATTCAGTCGTCTTGGCAGGTTCAAGCCCTGCATCCTTCATCCATCCCAGCATTTGCTCATCGCTAAAGCCGAGCCTGAGATGGGCATGTTCCTCACGCAGGAACTCGAGTTTGTGCGGTGCAAAATCGACGATCAGCAAACGCCCACCCGGGCGAAGCGCGCGCGCCGCTTCACGGATTGCAGCAAGCGGATCATCGAGGAAATGTAGAACCTGATGGATCGTCACCAGATCGAAATTCTCGCGTTCGACAGGCAGCGCATAGACGTCGCCCTGCCGTACCTGCGCGTTGCCTACCGATGCGAGATCGAGATTGGCACGCGCTACCGAAAGCATGTCGCGGTTGATATCGATGCCCAATCCGCGCACATAAAGCGGCGAAAACAGTTCTAACAATCGGCCCGTACCCGTACCGACATCGAGCATCGCCTGAAAATGCTTGTCACCAATGATGCCTTTGAGAGCGACTTCAACCGCGTTTTCGGAAACATGCAGCTTGCGGATTTCGTCCCAGCTACCAGCATTGGCACTGAAATAAGCCGCAGCCTTTTCCTGACGGCTTGATTTGACCTGCGACAACCGTTCCATATCGCGTTCGATCAGTGGATCAGCTGCATCGAGCCGCAGCAGCAGATTGCGTGCGACTTCCCCACACAGCGCATTGTCCGACAGGCGGAAATAAGCCCAGGCACCTTCCTGATAGCGATCAATAAGATCAGCTTCACCCAGCAGCTTGAGATGGCGCGAAACACGCGGCTGCGACTGCCCCAAAATTGTGGTCAGATCTGAAACGGTGAGATCGCCCTTGGAAAGAAGCGCAAGGATGCGCAAGCGGCTTGGTTCTGCCACTGCTTTTAACACATCCACCATCTGATCGAGCTGCAGGCGCAATTCGCAATCTCCATACGCTTCTAAAGATATAAAGATATGTTTATATGAAGCGCGGATCACACGCAAGGAATTTTCGCGACCCAATGCACAGCAAACTATACCTCCCTTATGGGAAGTCATTTGAGCTGAAGGACAACCGAGTTATGATTATTGCGAATCTTGCTTCGAGCGCCCTAACATACTGGACTACGCGTCGCCTTTTCGGGAACTGATTTTGATTCTTCGGCGGATACGGTAGCGTGAAAGGAAGACGGCTATGAGTGCAGGCACTGTGCGTCAGAAGGCAATCGCAAAATCCCTCACGCTTTTGCTTCCTGCGGTCCCCTATTCCGATTCAGAGCCAATTCGCGCGGCAGCTCTTGCACCACATATGAAAACGCTTCCACCATCAATTGCCGTATGGCTCGCGACGGTAGCCCATGTTCGTCACATGCACACCGATTATGACGTCCTGCGTGATGATGGCTATGACAAGGATTCGGCACGCTTCTTTGTGATGGATGCCATCAACTCCAAGCTGACAGAATGGCGCGCGACACGCCTTGTCACTTCGGATGAGGATGAAGCGGCGGTAACATAACCGCCGCCTACAGCATCTTTCTTGCAAATCTCAGTGGGTACCATGTCCTTGCAGATAGCCATGTTTGCGGGGATCTGGCATTACAAGTCCCACGATAAACACGATCACCATCATGATGGTGACATACCAGAAGAACCCGCTTTCAAAGCCGACCTTCTTGAACCAGAGTGCTACATATTCGGCTGTGCCGCCAAAGATCGCATTGGCAATCGCATAAGAGAACCCGACGCCCAAAGCGCGCACTTCTGCGGGAAACAATTCTGATTTCACGATACCGCCAATTGACGTGTACATGCTCACAATGGCCGAGGCGATTGCGATGTAAACAAACGCCATGGTCGGGCTCTGCACCGACCCAAGCACAGTCAGCAGCGGAATAGTGGTCAACACCGATACGCCCCCAAATGCGATCATCATCGGCTTACGTCCGACCTTGTCGGAGATATAACCAAACAACGGCTGCATCAGCATGAAAGCGAACAGAGCAACGGTCATAACCTCGCTTGCCGTTTCCTTGTTCATGCCTGCTGTGTTGACCAGATATTTCTGCATGTAGGTCGTGAAGGTATAGAAGGTCAGCGAACCGCCGGCCGTGAAGCCCACGACAACCAGAAACGCCTTGCGATGGTTCTGCCAGATATTGGAGAAACTGCCAGCAGCCTTGTTGGCACGCGATTCCTCAGTCGAGGTTTCATGCAATGTACGGCGCAGAAACAGTGCTACGATTGCTGCAAAGCCGCCAATCGCAAAAGGAATGCGCCATCCCCACTCGTGCAGTTGTTCTGAAGTGAGGAAGAACTGCAAAATAACCAAAACTAGAACGGCCAGCAGTTGCCCGCCAATCAAAGTCACATACTGGAAAGACGAGAAAAATCCGCGGCGACCAGCCAGCGCGACCTCACTCATATAGGTTGCAGTAGTGCCGTATTCGCCACCGACCGATAAGCCCTGCAACAGCCGCACCACCAGCAACAAAAACGGTGCCCAAAGACCAATCGTTTCATAGGTCGGCAATATTGCGATGGCAAAGGACCCCAGACACATCATGCTGACCGAAATCAGCATGGAGGTGCGGCGGCCAAGCTTGTCGGCTAGACGACCAAACAGCCACCCACCAATGGGACGCATGAGAAAACCGGCGGCAAAAATTGCAGCCGCATTCAACAGCTGACTTGTCTGGTCTTCTGACGGGAAAAACTGTGACGCGAAATAAAGCGCGCCAAAGGAATAGACATAAAAATCATACCATTCCACCAGATTGCCAGAGGCACTGGCAACAATTGCGTAGATGCGGCGGCGCGTATCATGAGCGTCGTGTTTCGCTTCAATCTCGCCATTGGCATCACTCTGCATTTCTGCATTGCTCATTCTGAAACTCCCGATAGCAGGCACCGTCACGAGGGGGAGCGCCTGCGTGACCACTCGTTTTGCACGGGAGAGCGCAAAAGCCAGTGATCGTTGACCTCATAAACAATATATTCGGCAGGTAGCCAGGCCTCAGTCATCAATCTGCAAAGTTGCGCTAGCTCGCCAGGAAGTCAGGCTTTTGACTTAGAGCGCATCCCGAAAACTGCGCCACATCTCGGCAAAGAGACATTGATGCTCCCAACCAAGCGATCCCTGCAGTTCGCAAAAAATACTAGGAATTACCTCCGATAACGCAAAATCATAGGAGCAATATCGTTTGCATGCAATCTATTATCAAAGACTACTATTCACAGACTTGGATTTAATGAAACAAGTAACGCTTTGAATTAAATATGTTTTACCGGGAAACCTCTCGATGTCTCCCGGTCAAATCTTTGTGAAAGGAACGTGTCTGTCTATTTGCTGGCGACGATAAAAATTCGCGGAAAGCGCAATAATACGCGGCCATCCTTCAAAGTTGGGTAATGTTCTTCGAGCCTCAATTTATAGGCTGTCAGAAACGCCTGCTGCTCCTGATCATCCAGCGGATCAAGAAACGGGCGCAGGCCGGTCGACTTCACCCACTCGATGATCGCATCGACATCAGCCAGCGGATGATTGTAGATCGTGTGCCAGATATCGATGCGGGAAGCGTATCCGACCAACGCATTGTAGTAATCGGTGACGGGTGCGAGCGGTCCTCTGCCCTTATCGCCAATCTTGGCGGCGAATGGTGCTGTCTTCGCAACTTCACGCATTAATTTGTGGGTCGGTTCACCCATGTTATCCGGCATTTGTACCGCAAGACATGCACCCGGCGTAAGCAGCGACAAAAGCCTCTTCATCTGCTCCGTATGATCGGGTAGCCACTGAAAAACGGCATTTGAAAACAGCACATCCGTTTCGGCATCCGGTTCGAACTTGGTCACATCGCCCAGATCAAAACTTACCTGAGGCAGACGCGTTTTTGCCTTTTCGATCATATCGGGTGAAGTGTCGAAACCCGACACTTGAGCATCTGGCCAGCGTTCAACCAGAAGCTCCGTTGAGTTTCCCGGACCACAACCAATATCAACAACCTTGCGCGGTTTATCGATTTTTATCTGCGCCAGAAGGTCAGCCGCCGGGCGGCTGCGTTCATCCTCAAACTTCAGATATTGCTTTGCGGACCAGTCTTTCATTCTTCACTCCTTGCAAACAAAAAGGCCGGTGCATTGCACCGGCCTCAATTTCTTTAGCGTGTCAGCGGCTTGTAGGTGACCCGCTTTGGATTAACGCTTTCAGGTCCGAGACGACGGACCTTATCCGCTTCATAATCCTCGAAGTTTCCTTCGAACCATTCGACATGACTATCACCTTCGAATGCCAGAATATGCGTCGCCAGACGATCGAGGAACATACGATCGTGGGAGATGATAACGGCGCAGCCCGCGTATTTTTCAAGCGCGTCTTCGAGCGCTGCCAGCGTTTCGGTATCAAGATCGTTGGTCGGTTCGTCGAGCAGCAGAACGTTGCCACCTGCCTGCAGCATCTTGGCAAGATGCACACGATTGCGCTGACCACCGGACAGATTGCCGACTTTGGCCTGCTGATCGCCGCCCTTGAAGTTGAACGCACCGCAATAAGCGCGTGAGTTCATCTCAAATTTGCCGAGCTTGATGATGTCGTTACCACCGGAAATTTCTTCCCAGACATTCTTGTTCGGATCGAGGTGATCGCGGCTCTGATCCACATAACCAAGATGCACCGTGTCACCAATACGAATGGAGCCGGAATCAGGCTTTTCCTGACCGGTGATCATCTTGAACAGTGTCGACTTGCCCGCACCGTTTGGCCCGATAACACCAACGATACCACCTGGAGGCAGTTTGAAAGTCAGGTTTTCGATCAGCATGCGGTCACCAAAGGACTTGGTCAAACCTTCAGCTTCAATAACCACCTGACCAAGACGCTCGCCAGCGGGGATCAGAATCTGGGCATCGCCCGGACGCTGATTGTTCGCAGCTTCGACCAATTGGTCATAAGCCTTGATACGAGCTTTCGACTTGGACTGACGCGCTTTCGGGCTTGCGGCAATCCACTGGCGTTCACGCTCAAGCGCCTTCTGGCGGGAATCGTCTTCACGACCTTCCTGAATCATGCGCTTGGACTTGGCTTCCAGATAGGCAGAATAATTGCCTTCGTAAGGAATGCCGCGACCACGGTCGAGTTCGAGAATCCAGCCTGTTACATTGTCGAGGAAGTAGCGATCATGCGTGATGAGCAGGACAGCGCCTTCATATTCACGCAGGTGCTTTTCGAGCCAAGCAGTAGTTTCAGCGTCAAGGTGGTTGGTCGGTTCATCAAGCAGGAGAAGGTCAGGCTTCGACAGAAGCAGCTTGCAAAGCGCAACGCGACGACGCTCACCGCCCGAAAGCGTAGTGACATCGGCATCCGCTGGCGGGCAACGCAGAGCTTCCATCGCCATTTCAACCTGACTGTCCAAATCCCAGAGGTTCTGGCTGTCGATGAGATCCTGGAGTGCCGCACCTTCGTCTGCGGTTTCATCAGAATAGTTCATCATCAGCTCGTTGTAACGGTCGAGAATAGCCGTTTTCTTGGCCACACCTTCCATTACGTTACCGAGCACCGTCTTTTCGGGATCGAGATGTGGCTCCTGCGCGAGATAGCCGCAAGTCGCACCGTCTGCGAGCCAAGCTTCACCGGTGAAGTCTTTGTCGAGACCGGCCATGATCTTGAGAATTGTCGATTTACCGGCGCCGTTTGGTCCGAGAATACCAATCTTCGCATCTGGGTAGAACGACAGATGAAGGTTTTCGATAACCTTTTTAGCACCGTAGGCCTTATTCAGCCCGGACATATGATAGATGAATTGGCGTGCCATAAAGCGCGTCGTCTCCACGAGTTAAAAAGCGCGAACGGCGAAAAAGCCGAACCGCAGGGAAATTGCTGCTGGGTATGTAGGCGAAATAGAGCGCGGAAGCAAATATCATCGCGCAAGATGCGCTGCGTTTTTGTTATTCACGCAGCCCGGTATCTGACTTGAGTAAACCTCAAATAAAATGAAACCGGGCGCGGATATTTCCGTCACCCGGTTTCCCCTCTGGCCACCACTCGGGAAAGTTTCCTCCCTTTCGCCGAATGGCCTGCTGGTTATGCCTTAACGACCAAAGCCTATCGTGTTCCATCATGTCCATGCGATACGCTATAGTCTTCGTTTCTGCGCCTCTGAATTCTCTTCAAAACTCCGTCCATATCCCCTGACAGAGATAGATTTGCCTAGGATTTCGCGGTTTTCAAGCGGAATTTTCTCAAAAAAAGCAAATGCCTAAAATTACCTCATTCAACCTCTGGATGCCTTTTATTGAGACGCTACAAAAAGAGAATTTGACTATTTGCGCGGCATAAATTCTGATGGCCTTATGTCATTTGAAACCATTCACCGCTTGCCGCTGCCGGACGGAACCGAACTGCCCTATCGGCAGTCGTTAGCCCCAACCCCGAAAGCTGTCGTCCATATCTGTCATGGACTTGCCGAACACTCGGCTCGCTACGCCCGTTTTGCCATAGCACTGAACCAGGCGGGGTATCATGTGTACGCACACGATCATCGCGGACATGGAGCCAATATCGGTCCACATGCACCAAGAGGCATGTTCGCACCAAAAGACGGCAATAGAGTGGCTATCGAGGATGTTCTGACGCTAAACCGCCATATTCATGCAACCAATCCCGACCTGCCCGTGGTGTTATTCGGCCACTCAATGGGCGGGCTTATCGCGCTGAACTACACCCTTGCGCATTCGGATACGGTGGATGCGGCCGCTGTATGGAACGCCAATTTTAATGGTGGTATCGAGAACAGTGCTGCGATGGCATTGCTTTATGCCGAGCGCATGCTCAAAGGCTCGGACGTGCCAAGCGCGCTGCTACCAAAGCTTACATTCCGGGCATGGGGCAATTCCATTCCGGGTCATCGCACTGCTTTTGACTGGCTGTCTCGTGATGCGGCAGAAGTAGAAGCTTATGTGAACGATCCTCTCTGTGGTTTTGATGCAAGTGTGGCACTTTGGATTGACGTCTTCCGCATGATGAAGAACGGCGCAACCGACAGCAATTTCGCGAACATCCGCAAAGATCTGCCGTTCAATCTCGTTGGCGGGACTGAAGATCCGGCAACCGATAAAGCCAAAGCCACGCGCAAACTGGCGGACAGAATGCTGGCGTTGGGCTTTAGCAATGTCACTTGCACTATCTATCCCGGCACCCGCCACGAAAGCCTGAATGAGATCAACCGGGATGAAGTGACGCAGAATTTTCTGGATTGGCTCGCTGAAGCACTTCCGTCCAGCCGCATCTCCGGTTAAAACCGGCAGATATTCAAAGACCGGATCAAACTCACGATTTCTTGAAACATCTTGGTTTGCCTCGCAATCAATGTTATGGAGCCCGCCTTGCGCGCTACAGGGCATCTGTACATAGACATTAAGCACACCGGTTTTACGGCAAATGCGCAAGGAATGAAGGAAGCTCCGCTTGGCAACACCAACGATTTCTGTGGTCATCCCCTGCCGCAATGAGGCCGACAATCTCGCTTTTCTGCTCGATGAAGTCGACAGTGCCATGCTTGGTCGTGCTTATGAAGTGATTGTCGTGGATGATGGCTCGACAGATTCCACCAGTGACGTGCTGGCTGGCCGCATTCACGCAGGCAGGCCGCTGCGCCATATCCGCCATGATCGTTCTGCAGGCCAAAGTGCCGCTCTGCGCTCAGGTGTTTTCGCAGCGCACGGCCAGATCGTCGTCACGATGGACGGCGACGGCCAGAACAATCCAGCCTATTTGCCAGCGCTTGCAGACGCTCTCATGAATGCAGGTCCAGCCTTTGGTATTGCCGCAGGTCAACGACTCAAGCGTACAGACACCAGGCTCAAGCAGCTTTCCTCGCGCTTTGCCAATAATCTGCGCGGCTCAATCCTGAAAGATAAGACGCGCGATTCTGGTTGCGGCCTGAAGGCGCTCCACACCGATCTTTTCCGTCAGCTGCCATTCTTCGACGGCTGGCACCGTTATTTGCCTGCGCTGGCACTTCGCGAAGGTTTCGATGTCGTGCATATCGACGTCACCGACCGGGAACGCCGCCATGGAAAATCCAACTATGGCATTCTCGACCGCGGCCTGCGCGGTATCCTCGACCTTTATGGCGTGTGGTGGTTGCGCAAGCGTCGTAAGGTTGTTCCGCGTGTGACGGAGATTACCCATGACTGACATTCTGAACAGCCTCACTCAATGGCTGCACGATGTTTTCGTAGCACAATGGGATGGCTGGATCATTCTGGGCTTCATTGCACAGGCCTGCTTTACCATGCGTTTTGTGGTGCAGTGGCTGGCGTCGGAAAAAGCCAAGAAGAGCGTTATGCCAGTGGCATTCTGGTTCTTTTCGCTGTTCGGCGGTGCGCTTCTTCTGATCTATGCGATCCAGCGCAAAGACCCGGTGTTCATCGCCGGTCAGGCACTGGGCCTGATTGTTTATGTTCGCAATCTCTGGCTCATTGCCAATGAGAAAAAGCGAACTACGGCAGCTGATTAAATCACCCTGCCCAACCCAAAATCAAAACGCCGATCTGACGATATCAGATCGGCGTTCTAGTTTGAAATATCACGCTTTGAGCGCACGCCCGACTGAACGATAATCCAGCCCGGTGCCAACCACATCATCCGCCTTATAGACGTTACGCAGATCCATCAGCACCTTGCCTTCCATCACACTCGCGAGGCGCTTGAGATCAAGTGCACGGTAGGCATTCCACTCGGTCAACAGTGCTACAACACCGGCGCCTTGTGCTGCCTCATAGGCAGAGCCGCACCACGTTACATCTGGCAGAACCGATTTTGCGGCCTCCATGGCTTCTGGGTCGTGCGCACGCACGGAAATCCCCGCCTTTTGAATAGCCGTCACGATATCGAGCGAAGGAGACTCGCGGATATCGTCCGTATTCGGTTTGAAAGCGATGCCCAGCACAGCAACAGTTTTAGTCCCGCTCTCGTGAGCAGCTGCAACAATCCGCTCCGCCATCGACTGTTTGCGCGCCTCGTTGACCGCAATCACTTCTTCGATCAGAGATTGTGGCGCATCGTATTTTTTACCTGTAGCCGCAAACGCGCGCGTATCTTTCGGGAAGCACGAGCCGCCAAAACCAGGACCCGCATGCAGAAACTTTGAACCAATGCGGTTGTCCATACCAATGGCACGAGCAACTTCCTGCACATTGCCACCAGTTTTCTCGCAAAGATCAGCAACCTGATTGATGAAGGTGACTTTCATCGCAAGAAAGGCGTTGGCCGCATATTTGATGATTTCAGCATTTTCCAATGATGTAACCACCATCGGCGTCTCACGCAGATAAAGCGGTCGGTAAAGCCGCTGCATAGCAGCCTTGCCGCGCTCGTCGTCAACACCGACCACAACGCGATCAGGACGCATGAAATCTTCAATTGCTGAACCTTCACGCAGGAATTCAGGGTTTGAAACCATCGAAAATTGGACACCGGGACGTGCCGCAGCGATACGATCACGAATACGCGCATTGGTGCCGACAACGACGGTCGACTTGATGACGACCACCGCACCCGGCTTCATGGCGGCTGCGATTTCATCGGCAGCCGCTTCAATATACTGCAAATCCGCCTCACCATCACCGCGTCGTGACGGAGTACCGACAGCGATCAGGATCACATCTGCATCTGCAACACTGGTCGCAAGATCGGTACTGAACTCAAGCCGTCCGTCACGAATATTTCGCGCCA
Source organism: Ochrobactrum quorumnocens (assembly GCF_002278035.1). NCBI lineage: Bacteria > Pseudomonadati > Pseudomonadota > Alphaproteobacteria > Hyphomicrobiales > Brucellaceae > Ochrobactrum > Ochrobactrum quorumnocens. Next base: position 1,529,998 of record NZ_CP022604.1, read on the forward strand.
TAAGCTCATCGAGCCCCGGTTCAAAAATCGTGACCTTGCCCGCGGTCAAGCGCTCGATGATCGACGGATTTTTGTCGACACAGGTGACGTGAAAGCCGAACTCGGCAAAACACACGCCCGAAACCAGACCCACATAGCCCGTTCCGATCATCGCCAGTTTCATGATTTGGTCCTTTTTCGTTTATCGCAGACCTGCGAAGATTCCGGTTATAGCCTGTCGAAAATGGTGATTTTCGAGAACCGGCGCGCAGCGTACCTAAAGGTACGCGAGCACCAGAAGAGCAGAAAAGTGACATTTGCAGACGGCCAAAGCCAGAATATCGGTAGGTTCAGAGCCATTTATCGTAATCTGAGACAAGTAGATGTACCGGCTTCTCGTTTTCTTCAATATTTGAGAAGCGTCCGATCGGTTCGCGGAAAATATTATCCGTCAGATCGTCATTGACGGTCGATACTTCACCGATCAGCACGTCGCCACCCTCACCCCAGAAGGCGTGCCAGTTGCCCGGCAAAAGCGTCACACTTTCGCCTGGTGCAAGCTTGAGATGCGCGCCAGCTTTTTGCGTAACCAGACGACCGTCCGTCGCGACCGTGACCTCGGTTTCTTCATCCACGCTGCCGTCGGCGCGCGAATTGAAAAGCTCAAGCACCAGCGTACCACCACCACGATTGATGATGTCTTCTGCCTTCACCACATGGCGATGCATTGGAGAAATCTGATTCTTGCGCGAAATCATGATCTTTTCGGCATAGAGCATACCGCCACCACGCTTGAGATCTTCAGCATTACCATTGCGCGTGGTGAAGAGAAACAGACCCAGATCGGCAAATTTGCCCTGACCGTAATCTGTAATGTCCCATCCGAGGCGACCGTCGAGAATTGCCTTCGCATCACTGGAAGTGCGTGTTTTCAGCTCTTCTGGCGACCAATAAGCAAAGGGAGGCATGATATAACCAAACGAGCGGATGAAAGCGTCGCTCTCGCGGATAATCTCATTAATTTCTGAACGTTTCATGGCCTCTAAGCCTCCCATAGAATGAAACAGGATATATTTCGCAGTTTGGTAACTGCCTTTGAGTGCTCTTGGCAATCCCACAACAGAGAGTCTCACACAATTGCGAAGTCCAGCACCATTCTCAGCGCGTCATTTTGGCGTGTCGTCTTTACGCGAAAATCATGTCGCATCCCAATGCGCGTTTAGAACATTTCAGTGATTGAATCATGACAACGGAAGCCAGTCTGAACAGAACCGAATGAACAGACAAGCCATTGAGATAACGGGAAAAGCCGTGCTTTCGGAAGACAACGGGAACAGTCGGTCGAGCAAACGTCGCTGAGAGAACAGCGTCAGCACGACCTTGATACGGCACAAAGGTTCGATTCTATGGACGTTCGCAATGAAATGCTGGGGCTTTTGACCGGGCGCGACCCAAATTTCAGCCTGGAACAGAAGTTTTACACTGATCCTGACTATTATAAGCTGGATCTGGAAAACATCTTTTACCGCGACTGGCTGTTCGTCGGCCATGATTGCGAACTGCCGAAGACCGGCTCCTATATGACTGTGCAGGTTGGCGCCTATCCCGTCCTGATCGTGCGTGATGCGCAGGGCGGTATTCGCGCATTCCACAATTCCTGCCGCCATCGCGGTTCGCGCATTTGTTCTGCCGAAAAAGGCACCACGGCAAAGCTCGTCTGCCCTTACCATCAGTGGACCTATGAACTGGATGGTCGCTTGCTGTTCGCCCGTCAGGTCGGCCCGGATTTCAAGCCGGCAGAATACGGTCTGAAGCACGTTCATTGCGAAACTGTCGCCGGCTATATCTATGTTTGTCTCGCTGACGAAGCACCTGACTTCAACAGCTTCCGCGCGCTTGTCGAGCCTTATCTCGCTCCGCACAGCATCAAGGAAGCCAAGGTCGCCTTTGAAAGCTCAATCATCGAGAAGGGTAATTGGAAGCTGGTATGGGAAAATAACCGTGAGTGCTATCACTGTGCGGCCAACCATCCAGAACTCTGCCGTACCTATCCTGAAGCACCTAGCGCAACCGGCGTTCAGGGTGTGATGGAAGACCCGGAAATCAACCAGCTCTGGAAAAACTGTGCTTCAATTGGTCTACCTGCTGAATTCAACATGTCGGAAGACGGGCGCTATCGCATCACTCGCATTCCGCTGCTACGCGACGCCGTGAGCTATACCATGTCAGGTAAGCCTGCCGTTAAGAAGCCATTGAGCGATAAAGTTGCTGGTGACACCAATATCGGCGCCATGCTGCTCTTCAACTATCCGTCCACATGGAACCATCTGATGGTGGATCACGCCATCTCCTTCCGCGTGCTGCCAATCAGTGCCGAAGAAACAATGGTCACAACCAAGTGGCTGGTCCACAAGGATGCCGTTGAAGGCGTTGATTACGACCTCGATGAGCTGACGCATGTCTGGATTCAGACCAACGACCAGGACCGTCAGATCGTGGAAGAGAACGCGGTCGGCATCCGATCGCCCGCTTACCAGCCCGGCCCATATTCGGTCGAGCACGAAGGCGGAGTGATGCAGTTCCTCGAATGGTACACCAACACCATCACGCCTCGCCTGAAAGGCGAAGCCGCAAAGCTTAGCCGCGTAGCCTGAACTAAAAGCGTATCCCGAAAAGCGTAAAACGGTTTTCGGAAGAAGATGCGCCTAAAATAAAGCAATAGAGAAGTGAGAAGGCCATGCAGCCTCTGAAATATCTGGACGAGATGCTGCCGTGGAACGACAGGTTGCAGATGCTTCAATGCATCTCAGCTATCGAAGAAGCGCCGGACGTTATGACCTTCTCCTTCAAAACACAGGACGACAACTGGTTTCGCTATACGCCGGGACAGTTCATCACGCTCGAACTTCCAATCGAGCGGTCCGATGGGCTTGGACCGGTGTTGCGCACATATACGCTCTCATCCACGCCTTCACGGCCCTATCATATTTCGGTTACGGTCAAGGCACAGAAAGACAGCATCGGCACCCGCTGGATGCTCGATAATCTGCGTCCGCCGATGACGATCAAGGCCTATGGTCCAAATGGCGACTTCTCGCTCGCCAATCATCCAAGCGAGAAATACCTGTTCATTTCGGCTGGTTCAGGCATCACACCTATGGTGTCAATGACCCGCTGGCTTTTCGATTGTGCACCGGCAACCGATGTAGCCTTCATCAACTGCGCGCGCACCCCCGATGACATTATCTTCCGCAAAGAACTGGAACTTCTTTCCGGCCGCATGGAAGCCATGCATCTTGCCTTCATCGTGGAACAGTCTTCTGCGCGCCATGTCTGGCTCGGCCTTCATGGCCGCATCGATCATGCACGACTGGAGTTGCTGGCACCTGACTTCCTGCATCGCAAGGTATTCTGCTGTGGGCCAGAGCCGTTCATGAACGGTGTGCGTGGTCTGCTGGAACAATCCGGCTTCGATATGACCAACTATCATCAGGAGAGTTTTCAGCCTGCGACGGAAATCTCTGCAGTACCGGTGCCATCCTCACTTGCAGCAACCACCAACACACCAACCGCGCCGGTTGCACCGGCGGTTGCTCCAGCCAGCGTCGTCTTTAGCCTTTCCGGCGTTGAAGTCGAATGCACAGAAAACGACACTATCCTGCTTGCAGCCCGCAATGGTGGATTGAAGATCCCGAGCGCCTGCGAGTTCGGCATTTGCGGAACCTGCAAAGTTAAATGCGTCGGTGGGGAAACCGAGATGACGCATAATGGAGGCATTCGCGATGACGAAATCGCTGAAGGCTATATTCTCGCCTGCTGCAGCCGCCCACGTGGTCGTGTCGAAATTGATGCGTAGAGCGTTTCCATTTTTGACTTAACGAAGGAAACGCTCACTTTTTTACGCCTTATCCGATGCATCGAAGCAGGATCGGAAATCAGTCCACTGGACTGATTTTTCCGCGTAGGCGCTGCGCACTTTTACTGGAAATGCTTTAAGCTTTCTTCAGAAATTCAGTGCGCAGCACAAGGCCTTTGACCTGCTTGGTGCTGCAATCAACTTCATCCGGGTTTCCCGTCAAACGAATACCTTTGACCAACGTACCGCGCTTGAGCGTGGTTGACGTGCCTTTGACCTTCAAATCCTTAATCAGCGTAACAGAATCGCCGTCATTCAGCTGCGCTCCGTTGCTATCGCGCGTGATTACATCCGTCATGATTATCCCCTGTGGCCTCAGAGCTTATTGCGAAAAATGTGAAACAATTTTCCGGATACGCTCTCAACAAAATTGGTCGGTAGCACCAAAGACAATGTAATACCAGAACATGGATATTCGCTGGTATGGGCCTGCGCTGCTGACTATAGTTGGCTCAAAGCAGTCAGGAGCAATTTTATGATTGGTCACGCCCTTCTCGTCGTTGATGTGCAAAATGATTTCTGCCCCGGCGGCGCACTTGCCGTCGATAAAGGCGATGAAATTCTACCCGCAATCAACCGGCTGATCGATGAGAGTGAGCATGTCATTCTGACACAGGACTGGCACCCGGCAGGCCATTCCAGCTTCGCAACAAGCCATCCGGGTAAACAGCCTTACGACACAGTCGATATGGCCTATGGTCGGCAGACATTATGGCCGGATCATTGCGTTCAAGGCACCCATGGCGCGGATTTTCACCCTGATCTGCAATGGACGCGTGCGCAACTGGTTATCCGCAAGGGTTTTCGCATCGGCGTCGACAGCTATTCGGCATTTTTTGAGAACGATCACCAGACCCCGACCGGCCTCGCAGGGTATCTGCGCGAACGCAATATCAGTTCTCTGACACTCGCAGGACTAGCCACTGATTTCTGCGTTGCCTATTCCGCACTCGACGCAATTTCACATGGCTTTCAGGTGCGTGTTCGGCTTGATGCCTGTCGCGGTATCGACATAGGCGGCTCTATCAATGCCATGCTTGAGAAAATGCAAAAGGCGGGCGTTGAGTTCATCAATCAACCCGCCCTTGCATCGCATTTGCTCTAATTATTTTTCGATCTCGCCATCAGGCAGAACGACATAAATCAACACGGCAATGATGGTGATGAAGAAGCGGAACGCGGATTCAATACCGTTCCATGTGGATGACATCCACATGCCGAACCATTCGCCACCAATCGACATGAAGCCAACCTGCCAGACAAGAAAGCCCAGTGAGAGACCGGCAATCGCCCATTTCTTGGAGCGATTGAAACTACCGGCATCACCACCCAGACGACCGAGCATCGCAAATGCTCCAATCCAGCATAGGATCGCCGTCACAGTTTCAGCGGCAATGATCAAAATGTACCCGGCATTGTGCAGGAAATTGCTGTCAATGGCGCGATATTTGATCGTCGCGTCGGGGAAAATCGTATCCATGAGCAGAACATGCTGCACGAATGCGAAATTACTGCCGTAGTCGGTAATATTGCCAAAAGAAACGAGTGTGGCGAAGAAGGCGATTGCCGCAACGAATGCGGTCTTGCTCAAACGAGTAACGACCATGGAAGACCCCTCTCCAGAAAAGTCGCAGCCGCAATCTTTTCGAGACTTGCGGCATATGCTGATACGCTCTGGCGATAGCACCATAAGCGCATCAAGGCTCGCTAACTCTTTCGATTCGGTCAAGAGAGCATTGCCAGCAAAAATGCCAAGCGGTTTTGCGTAGGATAATGCGTAAAAAACAAAAAAGGCGGCTCGAAGCCGCCTTTTAGTGGCTTTTAACCCCGGGCTTTAATGCAGCGCGGCCTCATCTGCCTCTTTCTGCCACTCCGGATTATTCTTGTTGAAGCGGATCGAGGACACAAGAGAGAGGCCGATTAGCACAGCGCCGATCAAGCCGGTGATGACTTCCGGAATGTGCACCAGCGTCTGCACATACATGATCACGGCCAACACCAGGATGGCGTAAAATGCGCCGTGCTCAAGATAGCGATACTGACCAAGTGTCTTGCGCTCGACCAGCATGATGGTGAGCGAGCGAACATAGAACGCACCAATGCCAAGGCCAATCGCGATAACGAAGAGATTAGTCGTCAGTGCAAAGGCACCGATAACACCATCGAACGAGAAACTGGCATCAAGCACTTCAAGATAGATGAAGGCACCAAGACCGCCGCGATGGACCATATCCACCTGTTCCTGCGAAGCGTCCAGCACCTCGCCTAAGCCTTCAACGGCCAGAAAGGTCAACAGGCCGAACAGCGCCGCGACCAGGAATGTGTGCGAATGCTCGGCATCGAGCTGATAGGAGAAGAACAGGATCAGCGCGATGGCAACGCCGATTTCAACGCCTTGAACCGATGCGAATTTTGACATGCGGCTCTCAATGATCTTGACCCAATGCACGTCTTTTTCGACATCGAAGAAGTATTTCATGCCGACCATCAGCAGGAATGTGCCGCCAAAGGCTGCGATACCTGTGTGGGATTCCGCGATCACCCGCGCATATTCATTTGGCTGCCATATAGCGAGTTTCAGCGCCGAAATCGGATCTGTCCACATGGCAACCGCAACGATTGCGAGCGGAAAGATGATACGCATGCCGAAGACGGCAATAATGATACCCCAGGTCAAAAAACGATGCTGCCACTCAGGCGTCATATCGCGCAGGATGCGCGCATTAACGATGGCATTATCGAATGAAAGGGAGATTTCTAGCACACTCAATACCGCACAAATGATGAAGACAGAAACCATGCCTCCAACAGTGCCAGTCGTCGAGTATCCAAGCCAGAGAGCGCAGAGAAGTCCAATGACCGTGAAAAATGCAGGCCAAATGAAATACTTATAAGTGGTCATCGCGAACCATTGTTTTTTATGTTTATGAGGCAGGCTGAACTACCGGTCCGACAATGCGCTGGGCCGACGGCGCTTCTCCTGCGGCGCAATAGCTTATGTAAGAAGCGGACGGATCGGGGACAAGGAAGATCGTGGCCAAATTTTGTTCACGAAAAAAAGCAAAGCTCAAGATTGCGTGATCGATCAAGAGGGCGCAACTTTTCAGCAAAACGTCACATGGCAATTATCGCGATTTGTCATAGACTTATCGTCAGAACTCATCTGGAATGAAGAGGACGATTGCCATGATAACAGGACCGCAATGCCGCGCTGCACGTGCACTGGTGGAATTCACGCGGGAGCGGCTAGCCCAGCTTTCGGGCATTGATGCTAAGATAATCGAGCATTTTGAACGAAAGATCGGCTCTCCGTCCGATGAGCAGATTCAAACCCTGCAGGATACGCTCGAGAAAGTTGGTGCGCAGTTCATATGGGAGAATGGCGGCGGACTTGGCGTGAGGCTGAAATTCAATCGCTCTGAATCAAAGCGCATTGCAAATATGGAAAATGAAGGCGGCGTCGTTGGCTACGACGACGTTCCCTGACAAAGGCAAAAGGGCGACCTCTCGGGTCGCCCTTTGTTTCAACGAGAACTAAAGCATTTTCAGCAAAAAGTGCGAAGCGGTTTTGCGTGAGGCAAATGCGTAAAAACAAATAGTTACAGCGGTTCCAACGATTCAGTCTTAACTGGAACCGCTGTAAGCCTATTTTTTCTCAATCAGTGAGGCAGGCTCAAGCTTCGGGTGCATCTGAATCGTGACCATGTCCTTGGCATCTAGATTAAGATCCTTGAAAGCAACACCGCGCAGAACCGGATCGTCATACGTCTTTACGTAATAGACCTGGTTCTTCAGATCGCCGATTGTGCTCCACTGAGTATATTCAGCAGGCGTGTTCGGCTCTTCGATCCAGCCCTTCGGGATATCGAAATTGTTCACGATATGCTCGGCGAGTCGCACGCTTTCAGGGCCGCTTGCAACAGGCTTTGCCGAAAGAACAAAAGCACTCGCCCGCACGAAGCGCGACGGAGGCGTGGTATCACCCGGAATACCCAGCATGCCCGAGCCTTCGCCGAGCGGCTTGATTTCAGCGCCAAGAATTTTCACTGGCTTGGCATTGTTCGGAGAGAGTTTGACGTAATTCCGCAGATTGGTCATATGCCAATCAAATGAAGGCGAGTTGGTCATCACGCCCAGCGGATTATCATAGACCTTCAGCTTGCCGTCGACAGGTTCGATAACAATGGAAGCGCCGCTTGCATCGTGAAGTGTGTAATGCAGCGGGGGCGCAATGCCCATGTTCTTTTGAATAACGGTCACGACAGAAATATCGTTGAGTGCTTCTTTCACTTCGGCAACCTTTGCAAAATTCGTAAGCGCCCAGGTCAGGACATCCCACGGGGCGAGACTGTTTTCAGCCTTTGCTTCTGCCGGGTCCGCATAGCCGGCAAAGTCAGGGAAATAGAGAACGCCGCCAGTCAGCCCCTTCTCGTTCATGCCGTCAGCAAGTGCTGTAACGCCAAAAGCATTCATGCCAACAGCCGCATATTTGGCTTTCCAGGTCTTGGCCGTTTTGCCGTCAGCTGGCGTGGCCGCAATATCGAAATTGCGAGGAAGCACGATCATTTGTGAATCGATCGGGAACGCAAACTCCATCGTGCGCCCATAAACGATGCTTCCATCTGTAGTAGGCAGTACAAAGCTGGTGCAGGCTTGTGCAGCCTGTGGAATGGTGAGCGCGGAAGCAAGCGCCGCTATCGCTGCACCGCGAGCCAACACCCGGCAGGAAGATTTCCAGATAGACCAATTCTTTTGCATGATAAACCTCATCACAAAATTAGATTGTCTGGATTGATAAATGCAGCCACTTGGGGAGCTCGGCGACATTCTCAGAAGCCAGAAACATTCATTAATCCAATCGCTGGCGAATAGAGCGACCACGTTAAAGCAAAGTCAACAGACAAAACCTCTGTATTGCCTTCATTTTTCCGTTTATTTCTTGCGATGATTAACATAATCATTGATTATGCCTTTATAGGTCGGGTCTTTTATATGTTTCTAAATTAGGTTCCGAGGGGAAAACGCCGTGATAAGAAACAATTCGCGTTCCGATAGTAAAAATTTACTGAGCACTACTTTTCGAAATATTATATTAGCTAATTCTTTTATAATAACGGCAGCAGGCGCATCGCACGCGGCAGACATTATCGCACCTCCTCCTGTGCAGACAGAAATTCAGGACCAACAGCGCTGGCGCGTTATCTTCAGCCCTTATGTCTGGGGCGCATCATTGAATGGTAAAGCCGGGCTGCTTGGATTGAGCACGAATGTAGACGTACCGTTCAGGGATATTCTGGACAATCTCGATATGAGTCTTATGGGCAATATCGAAGTAACGAACGGCAAATTCGGCGTTTATTTTGACGGCCAATATACCAAAACCAGTCAGGATGCCGACATTCGCGACGAACAGCTCGACATGGATATCAAGTCGACGACGCTTTCAGGTGGTGTCTACTATCGCCTTTATGAACAGCAACTGGACGGCACAACGCTTTTCGGCGGGCAGCGAATTTTTGCCATCGAACCGACCGTAGGGGTGCGCTGGACAGAGATCAAGGCCCAGGTCAATGTCGGGCCATTCAGCGCCTCTCGCAAAGCAGACTGGACCGATCCATTTATCGGAACCCGCGTTTTCTACGACATCAATGACCGCTGGAACATCTTTGCTGAAGCCGACATTGGCGGCTTTGGTGCAGGTACCAAGCTCAGCGCTAACGGCCAGATTTACCTTGGCTACCGCACTTTGTTATTCGACGTCCCGACCACATGGCGCGTTGGTTATCGCGCACTCTATCAGGACTACCGGGACAATGATGGCGTCGAAAAGTTCAAGTATGACGTAACACAACATGGCCCAGTGATCGGCCTCTCCGTCCAATTTTGATCCGGCTTACGTATTGTAAAGCGTTTCCAGCAAAAGCGCGAAGCAGTTTTGCGTCTGATGACGCGTAAAAACAAATGGTTGGAGCGGTCCCAACTATTCAATTGCAACCGGAATCGCTCTAAAGCCGCTGGATTGTTCCGGCGGCTTTTGTTTTTCTCTAAGTAGGAAACCTTATCCACACGGATCGAACGGAAGCTCTTTGTTTAGCAAGAAATAATGTGCCACGATTTCATGCTTGCAAGATTGGGTGATATGGCCTCAACTATCTGAACAGGCTTGATGATTTTGACAGCAACCATTCACAACATGGATCTGCTTTCGTCATCTACTTGAATTAGCGGAGCGTTGGGCGCGGGATGAATTACATATTTGAACTATCCGTTTATCTTTCTTTTGTGACTTTCGCGGTCCTCGGCGTTGCCGTCTACTTCGTTGGTCGCTTTGCGCTTCACATTCTGTCCCATCATGCCAATCATGATATTCTGTCCATCCCGATTGGCGCTTTCATCAGCACCATAGCGACGGCATGGGCACTTTCATTGGGGTTTGTTGCCGCCGATATTTGGACGGCCAACTCAAAAGCTGATCAGGCAACGAGCGAAGAACGATCATCCATTTCGCGGCTGATTGGAGCCGCAAGCCCCGACATTCTAAATGCCCCAGTACTTGTGGCATCTCTTTCTGAATACCGCACTGCAGTCGTCAAAGACGAGTGGCTTGGAAACAGCAACATCGCGCCTGTGCATTCCGTTGAAATTGCATTGCAGAATATACGCCGCGAGATCGTGAAGCTTGCGAAGACTGACATTCCGTCGCCGATAATATCGCAGCTCGTGCATGACTTTGACGAATTGCAGGACGCCCGCAATACGCGCCTCTCTGTCGGCTCGACATCAGTTGACATGTATAAATGGTATCTGCTGTTTTCGCTGACGATCCTGACCATCATCACCATCGCAGCCACCCATGCAGACAGGGTAAGTGCTGGCATCAAAGCCATGGTAATCTATTCGATCACGGCAGCATTTTGTCTTTGGATTCTCGCAATCCATGCCAATCCATATCAGGGAATAGAGCGGCTCGAACCGTCGCTTCTATTTACAAACCAGAAATCGAGCTGATCTTTCGAATGAAATCTCTTTCGATAGCCATCACAGCGTTGACACTCTTCGTAGCCTTACCAAAGGCCGAGGCCCAGACTTTCCGGGTCTGTCACGGCTACGAGTGCTACTACAAGACCAAGGTAACGCTATCCGATCAGGATCTACGCCGCATACAGAATCTCATGCGGCAAGGCGCGCAGTCTCCTGCCGCCGAACGCAAAGCTCTTCGAGCAGCAGTCGCTTTATTTGAACAGCGCAGTACAGCCGCCATCGGCGTTCGTGACAAGCCTCGCATGCAGTTTGGCAAGGCCCGCATCAAAGGGCAGATGGACTGCATTGATGAATCGACCAATACGGACAATTTCATCCGTTATCTGGATTCTCGCGGCTGGCTGAAACATCATGCTCCTGTGCGCAAAAGCGCACGCGGCAGCTTTTTCGATGGGCGCTATCCTCATTGGACAGCGGTTATCCAAGCCAAGGATAGTGAGCGCTGGGCGGTTGACTCCTGGTACGAAGCAGGCGGCGGTCCGCCCGACATTATGCCGCTGGCAGATTGGAAGCGCCGCGGCTATGGCGGCGAAAGATAAATACAGATTGAGTGCAGTAGCAGCTTCACACCAAGCCGTAAAACGAAGCGCTCATGATGATGAATGTGTAGGCCGTTTCACCTAGGGGGTTACCAATGGCTATTCTGAAGAAGTCCTTTGCAGCCGCGTGCACGAGCGCACTTGTCGCATTCAGCATGTTTGCTGCACCCGTCGCTGAAGCTTGCACACGGGTGGTTTATCTTGGAGCCAATGATCAGGTGATAACGGCGCGTTCCATGGATTGGAAGGTCGATGTCGGCACCAATCTCTGGATTTTCCCGCGCGGCATGGACCGCAATGGCGAGGCTGGGCCCAATTCCATCAAGTGGACGTCCAAATATGGCAGCGTGATTTCCTCCGGCTACGATATTTCGACAACCGATGGGATGAACGAAGCTGGCCTCGTTGCCAATGTGCTGTGGCTGGTCGAATCCGAATATCCGAAATATGATGGAACCGGCCCTGGCCTTTCCATTGCAGCCTGGGCACAATATGTACTCGATAACTTTGCCACCGTTGACGACGCGGTCAAGGAACTCAGCACCAATCCATTCACGATCGTGACAGACAATGTGCCCGGCCAGGACCGGCTCGCGACCCTTCACCTGTCAATATCGGATGCGTCAGGCGATAGTGCGATCTTCGAATATATTGACGGAAAGCAGGTCATCCATCACAGCCGTGAATATCAGGTAATGACCAATTCCCCGACATTCGACGAACAGCTTGCGCTGCACTCTTATTGGTCGCAGATCGGTGGAACGGTCATGTTACCGGGTACGAACCGGGCATCTGATCGCTTCACACGTGCCGCCTTCTATGTGAATGCCGTACCAAAATCGGAAGAACCTGTTGAAGCGCTTGCTAGCGTTTTCGGCGTCATCCGTAACGCATCGGTTCCGTTCGGCATCACAACACCAGACGAACCGAACATCTCGTCGACACGCTGGCGCACTGTTTCCGATCAAAAGCGTAAGCTCTATTTCTTTGAGTCGGCTCTGACGCCTAACGTTTTCTGGGTCGATCTGAACACGGTAGACTTCTCTGCCGATAAGGGAAAAGTACAGAAGCTCGACCTTGGTCCCGATCAGCGAAATATTTTTTCCGGTGTTGTGAACAAGGATTTCAAGGACGCAAAACCTTTCAAATTCCTCGGGCTTTAAGCGCCATTCAGCAAAGCCTAAAACCGGCCTAGACCATTAAGAGCACTGATTCTGGCCAAAAAATCTGAAACCAATCGGCATCCCGCGCGTTAACTAGTCACAACAACCAGAACGGAGGAAATCCAATGGACTGGAATCGCGTAGAAGGCAATTGGAAGCAGGCTAAGGGTAAGGTCAAGGAACAGTGGGGTAAGCTCACCGATGATGATCTCGACCAGATTAATGGCCGCCGCGAGCAGTTGGAAGGCAAGATTCAGGAACGTTACGGCATCGCTAAGGACCGTGTAAAATCGGATATCGATGACTGGTACAAACACCAGCAGTGGCTTTCCTAACAAAAGCCCCGTAATCAGACCGACAGAATGAAGCCCTGCCCTATGGCGGGGCTTCATTTTTCCATGTTTGTTACGCTCAGCAGCGATCAACGCGCTGAAGCGATGCAGACAATCCCATCAGCGAAAATGTGTAACGGGTTTGCGTGCCACGTGCCGATGTGGCTTGCACATTGACAGTACGGCCAGACCGCATGGCGCTGACGATGCGTGCCTCATCACCGACGTTCTGCGCCCATGCCCGGTTTCCTTCGCTGAAGAAGGGAAACTGCGCTCCGTCAACCATTACCTTTACGGTGCTATCCGCTTTCAGATCATACCCCATCACAAGCTGCGGGCTATAGCTCGCACCCGACTTGGAAAGAATAATGAAATTATCGCCATGCCGAACGCCTGCCGGAAGAAAACTCGACGGCACGGTCAAAGCATAGCATTTGTTGCCGGGCAGCTGGGTGTTTTGATAAACGCCCCAATCCCTGAACTCACCAATATGACTCGTTTTAGCCGAAGCCGCGAGAGAACTCGCCACCAACCCTGCAAGCGCCAACGCAACAGTGGTTGTCTTTTTAGTCATTGCCTGAAACCTCCATAATGTCACCAATCACGTGGCATAAAAAATTGTTTCATTGCGTTACTATTTCCTTAACAGACTCCTAAAAACTTGTTGAACAGGAAAAAAGGTCGCGGCTGAATAAACTTCGCGCATGAAAAAGCGCGTCCGCTCGACACTTCAACGACAAATCGGACGAGCTGTGATCAACACTATTCAAATATTCTGAAACCGGGAATGCAGAGGTCGCAAACGCTGTTTCTGCGTGTTTTATCTTCACTAAGCACGTCAAGGACAACGGCTTGATAGCCATCCATACCGACAGCAACGACAGAACAAACTTCTGGAAGAAATGGTGGGCCCGGAGGTTCTACGGAAAACGAGTTAAATCAACTACTTGCAGAAAAGTGGGACAGAAATGCCCCATATGATTCGTTTATGTTTTTTAAATCGCCTGCCCCACAAATCTAAGATTTTATCCACGCGTTATCCAATGGATATCAACCGTATTTCCACAGCCGTAAAAACGCGGATTGACTCTTTTTCCAAATGAGAACATTTTAGGAACATATCCACATTGAGCGGAATATGTTCCTGTGCACCCCTGTGCGCGAGGCAGGTTTCGTTCGCCCTGTTTTCTGGAGTTTGTAATGCGTCTGCCGGAGGCGATTGAACGGCTATACCTCGATTTCGACGGCTTTTTCGCATCAGTCGAACAGCAGTGCGACAAGCGCCTGCGCGGCAGGCCGATAGGTGTGGTTCCATTTGAAGGCACAAACCGCACAGCAGTCATTGCATGCTCGAAAGAAGCTAAGGCGCAAGGCGTCAAGAACGTGATGCCGATCAAGGACGCATTGCGGGTGTGTCCGGATCTTGTACTTGTTCCGCAAAAGCCAGACCTTTACCGCCGAGCACATAACGCCCTGCTCTGCGAGATCGAAACGGTGATCGCCATCGACACCGCAAAGAGCATCGATGAACTGACATGCGTTCTCGATGACAGCGGAAAGCGAGATCCTGAATTGCTCGCAGCAAGGATAAAAGCTGCGATTGCTGACAACATCGGCCCATACATCACCAGTTCAATCGGCTTTGCCGCCAACCGCCAGCTGGCGAAGATCGCCTGCAAGGCTGGCAAAGAAGAAAGCAAGCGACACGGAAGCTATGGCAACGGCCTTGCGATATGGCGGCCCGCCTCGATGCCCGCGCCATTGCTTAAGGTCGAGCTGGAGGATATTCCCGGCATCGGGTCGAGCATGGCAAAGCGGCTTTATCGAAATCGGGTTTACAGCACCGAGCAGCTCTATGCGCTTCAACCGAAACACATGCGCAAAATCTGGAACAGCGTGAATGGCGAGCGGCTTTGGTATGCGCTGCACGGATATGACATCCAAGCGCCAGAGCAGCAGCGCGGCATGTTCGGCCACGGTCGAGTGCTACCGCCCGAAGCTCGCAAGATTGACGGCGCATATGAGATATCGCGCCTATTGCTCACGAAAGCTGCCCGTCGCCTGCGCAGAGAGAACTATTACGCCGGGGGCTTATGGCTCTGGCTGTCGATCCGTGACGGCTCATGGTTTGGCAAGCATCACCTTTCTGTCGTCAATGATGATCAAGCCATTTTATCCGGCCTGCATGCACTCTGGCAGAACGTCAGAAAAGACTTTCCGAAAGGCGTCGAGATCTTTCGGGTTGGCGTCACACTTTACGACCTGTCACCAGCCGACGAGCGGCAGATTGATTTGCTCGATAATGACGACGAGCTGCGCCAGAAATGGGAACGCGCCAACGGGGCAGTTGATAAACTCAACTCGAAATATTCCGGCACGATTGTCAGCATGGGTGAATGGAAACCACCGGCAGGCGGTCATGTCGGTGGCAAGATCAGCTACACGCGGATCCCTAGCGCCGAGGATTTCTGGTAATGGGAAACTGGAAAACAACAGTCAAGGTTGGCGATCTGGCAGACGATCAGAAGCTCGAATTGATATGCCGCAAATGTAACCGCCTCGCCTATACGGATCGAACAATGCTCTGCCAAGAAAAAGACCGCTCGCAACTTTATCTAGATGAGATCGAGAAAAAGGCCGTATGCAAACGCCGGGGCTGCAATGGACCGATGCGCCTATCCATGGTGCGCCTTAAAGAAATGAGCGGCTTTGTGGGTGGTTTAGCATGAGCGGTTATGGTGGTGATAACGGTCGCGTGTCCAAGCCCGGAAAGCTTTTTGAGCATTGGTGTGATGCTGAAGGCTGCAAGGCATGGGGATCCTTTGGATATAAAACCAAGTATGGGCAGCTCTGGTTTTGCCGCGCCCATAAACAAGAAGGCGAAGAGGCACTGGCTGGACGCCGGTAAATTCCGCACTACCTCCTTTGAAAATAGGAGGACGACATGCTGGGACCAAAACAACCGGGCGATTATCCAGACCGCGACATTGATTGTCAGGAAGCCGTTGCGCAGGGAATTGCAGATCTAATCGAGCAAGCAACGCTCTCCGGCAGCTCAGAGCAAGAAGCCGCCGCCGCTATAGCTGACACAGGAGTACCCGGCATACGGGACCTTATCGACGATGCGGTCGCGGCGGGATGGTCAGCAGAAGAAACGGCGAGCGCCATAAAGATCGTTTCCGCTGGAATGTATCGTGGTTTCACCGGCACCGAACCGGATGAATAGCGATTGACTTCTCTTGAAAATGAGAACATTTTAGGAACATCCGTTTAAGAGGAATATAAAGAGATCCATGGCAATCAAGTTTACAAGCTCACCTGACCGTCAACCGGAACCCAAAGCAGGGAAAGGAAAAGCTTCTAAAAAGAAATCTGCAACCCCGTCGGAAGACAATGCGGAGCATGATCTCAACACCGAGGGAAAGTGAACTGAATGGCAGCTGCTCGACTGATCGTGGTTGCGGCTTTTGATAAGAACGATGACGGCGAACTGATTCCAGCATTTGATCCCATAGCATTTGAAACAGAAGGGCGCGCGATGAAGACCGCGCTTGCGCTGGAAAGCAGACATGCAGGGGTTGTTGCATGGAGCCGAGAGGCCGATCCGGACATTGGTGAATATGGACCTCCAGCCATTATTTTCCAATACGGCGAAATTCCGGATATGGAATGAGCCGGATATTCAAACAACAAAAGCCCCGCCTAAGCGGGGCTTTCGTTATTTCTGAAACCAAGCGATCAGTTTCACAGTGTTTTCATAGAGAGACACAACTCCGATAAGTATCGCCAGTACGCCCAAAATAACCCACCTCATGAAACGTCCAATGGTGCGCATTGATCTGATCAGATCCAACCCGTGTTTCATCAGGTCGATATCTTCTTCTCTAAGCTGTGAGAGAAACTCGCGGGTTTCTTCGGGTAATTCGATCAGCTTGCCAGCTGTGGTAGCTTCCGGATCCATTGGCATCACCTCATTCCCCCGCCAAGCCATCATAAAAATCAGCGCACCGATCTGTACGCGCATTCTGTCGATCAAGCGCCTGCCGTTCGCGTTTGAGCACTGATCGAACTTCTACCCCATCGATCAGCGCTGCATGCTGTTCTTTTCTGCGGCAGTCATCAGGATAGGTTGGCAATTGCCGTTCTGAATGCGCCTGCCCCGCCCGTTCAGCCGCTTCCTGCAAAAGCCTGTTACTTGCGCAGGAACTCAATGTCATCGCGATCAAGCAGGCAAACCCGCCCCGCATCAGCAAGCCGCTTTTCATAGTCGGCAATCTCCTGTTCCGTTTGTTCAATGCGTGCGGCTTCAGCTGCGCGTGCGTTGCGCAGCTGCACTTGATAGGCTTCGATAACGAGGTCATTGGCGCGTCTGATTGATTTGAGCTGATCGAGTTCAGCCTTTAAGGCCAACGCCTGAAACTCAGGCACCAGCCCTTTTTTCGCCTGCCCCTCGAACGCGGCCCCAATATACGGAATATCCTTCAGCACCGGGACGCCGTTGTAATAAATCGATGCAAGCACGATGCCGATTGCAACACCCGCAGTCACCTTAATGGCGTCGAGGATCTGGCTCATTTCAAACCAGCCAGACAAAGTTCAAGCTCACCGATGCGTTGCGCATCGCCCAGCTCGCGCCGCTTACGCAAACCTTCCACGACCTTGCCGCCAGCTCGATTGAATGCCGTCATGGCATTGCAGGCCATGCGCCATTGCTTTTCCGTCATGCGCCTAGCGGCAGTCGATTTGCAGGCAGCGCCAGTACCGATGTTGTATGAGAGATCGAGCATTGATGCCTGCACGCTGATCGGAGCTTGATCAAAAGTCCGGATGCATTTGCGAAGCGGCTGACGAAAATCAGTTTCAAGACGCTTGATCAGCATCTCCTGACACTGTTTATCGGTGTAGCTGTCGCCTTTTTTGACGCCTTTGGTTTCCCCCAGGCACACTGTCCATACCTTGCCTAGCTTGTCGTAATAGGCATGGTTTTCCATGCCCTCCCACGGCGCAGTCAGATATGTTGCAGTCAATGCAACCAGACCAAGCGTAGACGCCAAAGCCGCTTTTGCACGTTTACTCATCGCGAAAATCCTTCTGTGATTTGATGCGCATGACAAAGGCCAGCACCGTCACGACGAAGGTGAGAGCTGCAAATGCGCCTGTGGGGATGGGGAAAGCGTCACCCAGATAGGGCAACACGACTTCAAGGCCGGACAGAATTGCAGCGGCCAGCAGCAAGCGGATGCTCCACGCATAGCGAAGCACCCGCCTCCAATCGGTGACAAGTTTCATACTGATGCTTTCAATGAAACAATTCAGTCAGGCTTAAGCCCTGCCAATACCGAAACCGCCGGGCATGGATCCGGAAGACGACGAGGGTGTCGGGCTTGGGATCTCTGGCGTCTTTGATCCGTTCTTACTCGGTTGCTTACTGGGAGCCTTGTTTGTGGATTTCTCGCCGGAATTAGCTGACGCGATTGGCTTAAGCTTCGCAGTTATTTCGGTGACGTAACCACTCTTGGAAATGCGATGGACGGCAGTTTCAATAATGAATTCCACGCCGTCGACTTCTGGTCGCACGCCCGAATAGGAGAATGGAGCACCGGCTCGAATGGCTGGATTGCCAAAAACCGCGACCGTTGTTGTCACAGTTTCTGACTTTAGATTTTCGGCCTTAGACTTAGCGGCCCGTTTTGCCTCTTCTTCGCTGGCAAAATTGTCTTTGATTGTGAAATCGGCAGTACCTTCGTCGTCGCTATCTTCTTCAATTTCGACGGTTTCGGCGGTCAGACGGTCGCGGGTTTTAGCTTTAACTTTGCGGACCTTCTTCCGATACGCATAATTAATGCGGCAAGTTCCGGCAATAATATCGTTTGGCCCCACAACAATAGCGGTTAGATCTTTGCCGCTCGCAGACTTGCCGCTGCCTCGCTTTGTGAAAACCAGCCTGCCATCCTTCACTGAAAACAAAGCCCCGTGAAGGCGCGCAAGGCGTTCTGCAACATGAAGGTCGCTTTCTCCCTGTTGTCCAAACCAACTATATTTATGATTAGAGACGCTCTCATCGATCACAGGAGAAAGGCCGTTATCGGCTGCAATATCCCTAAGGATATCGCCGACCGTTTTGTCGTCCCAATGGCGAGTCCGGCTTTGCTTCAGCTGGTCTCTGACATTTGCGCCACGCCCTTTGATTGACATGCCATAGGGAAGGCAGCGGATTTCAGGTTCATCGATTGTGTAAGAGCCAAACGGAATTACGCCGGTTTCTTTGTAACCGAGCGAAGCCTCAATTGTGTCACCCTTCTTCGGGATCGCAGCAAATGGGTGCCCGTCGTTGAGATCAACGTCGATGCTATCCGAGCCGACACCCTCTTTATCTGTGATCGTCAATGAGATAAGGCGGTCGATCATGATTGAGGCGACCGGTTTGCCGTTCACCTTGATTTCGAATGCGGGAGTTTGCATGTTCACACCATGGAGGGCTTGCTATGGAAGCAAACAAAGGGATTCTTGGGAGTAATTGGAAAAAGGGTGGGGCTGTAATCGTCTTAGGTATTGCAGCAATATGGCTTGCGCCAAGCATCCTGTTTGGAAGTGACAGCGGTCCGTATGACTGCAAAGCGCTCATTCCGGAGGTCGTCAAACTATCGACCGACAACCCAAACCCGCTAACAAACGTTAAGCTATTGGATATCTCTGCCCCGAAAACCATTGTCGCGGGAACGTCCAAGATGATCGAATGCGAAGGTCGAGGATTTTTAAGTGACGGCACCGAGCAAGATATTCGATACCGTATAATACAGAAGAACAATAAGCCTTGGCTTTTCTTCGAGCCTGCTGACTCCTAATCCCAAAGCGAAATGATTGACGGCGTTGCGTCTGCCCTATTTAATTCGGGCAGACGTATCACCGTTCCGGGCGGCAATTTATGTGGGAGTTCCGCCAATCCGGGATTTGCTTCGAGAACTTGCTCGACGTAGCCGCTTTCGTCGCCGTATTCCTTCCGACAAATAATATCGATCATTTCGCCCTGAATAGTAGTGTAAGTACGGCTCATAATATCACCCGAACAACGTTTGGACGATTGAAACCGGCGAGAAGTTCCCGCCAGAATATCGTTTCAATTGAATACGAAAGACGTCCTTTCGGGGCATGCCTCTGGCATCGTGGTATGACTGATCTTCGCTCACACCTTCAATGACATGCATTCCGTAGACGTTCCCAGCCAGTGTAATGAGTGGCAGCACCGTTCCCGTGGTTGCGGCCTGTCGCAACTGTTCCAGTGTGGTTAGTCCGCCGAACTCATGCGGGAAAAGAACACCTTCAATAGTGGTCGTATCACTATCACCGCCGGTCCACTGTAGGCGGTTCAAGCCGCCCACAGTTTGAATATCGGCCCATTTTGTCGATAGCTCGCGTCTGACGCCCGTGTATCCAAATTCCAACGACTGGAACATGAACGGGCCAAGACACATCGGAGTTGACATTACATTCCCCCGTCAGAGTAAGCGCCGTTTGAGGCTGCTTGAAGTTTAGCCGATATCGCGTTGCCGACCGCTGCCCCGATTTCACTCGGAGAGGCATTCGTCTGCACGTTAACGGCAACCGAGATTTGCGCCGCAGGCGGCGGATTAGTGACGCGAACGTCTTGGGTGCCAGACGGGACGGTTTGAACCGGTGCAGCGAGAGCGACCGGAGGCGTGCCAACGATGTTGACATTCTCAGGGCTGCTGCTAGCTGGCGGTCGATATTTGTTGACGTCGATCGCCATTGTTTCTTTGAAAGATGGGCGCTTGCCGTCATCATCGCCAAGCCAGAACGAACGATCCCAAAGGGCCGATATGCCTCGGTTATGGGTGGCATTGAAATCGGCGGCCTTCTTCTTTTGCTCGTCGGTATGTACGCGGTCGTTAAGTGCATCAAGTCCGGACTGAATTGCGTATTCACCCAATTTTTCCGCGACGACCGCAAAAACGCCGCCACGGGCAAATGATTTCCACCCACCGCCAGCGGTTGGAGCGCTCCCTCCCGATCCCGCACCGGCAGGAGGTGCCCCGGTAGGCCCTCCAGCCTTCGGGCCGCCACCTAAGCCCGCAACCTTCGCAATCGGCCCGGCAACAGCTAGCAAACCCGCACCGATCATTACCCAGTCGACAGTTGAGAGCTTCATTAAGTTATCGGCAAACGCACCGATGCTATCAGCACCCTTGACGGCATCGATTAGCTTTGCCGCTGCAAATGCGACAGTCGTGATCCGTCCGATTGGCGATGCGGCTAACGCAATCGCACCGAAAGATATCCCCATAAGGCCACGCCCAACCAACCCAATAGCTAGCGCGCTACCCACGGTCATGCTTCCGGACATTTTGTCAAATGCAGAACCAAGACTAGTCATGGCCCCGGAAATGTCGCCCGCTCCGATATCGCTAACAAAGGACTTAATATCCGAGCCAATTTTTCGAGCGTGGTTCGAAAGCTTTGCAAGATCCACCATGCGCTGATCAAATGCACTGGTATCGCCTTCGAATGCCTTGCCGAACAGTATGTCGCCAAGGTCGTTGACCATCTCACGGACGCCGCCGGTTCCGCCATAACCCAACCCGCTCACAAGCCCAGTAAGCGCCATCTGAATTTTGTCGATTACTCCGACACGCTTGTCGAGAGTGTCGACCACATCACCGACGCCAAGTGAAAACTCTTTCAGGGTTGGTAGCCATGTGTCACCGTACTTGATACCCCGCGCACTCAACTTGTTTCCGAGAAGTTCCAGAACGTTGGCCGTGGTGTCTGCCCGGACCATGTATTCCTGAAATGCGGATCCCGCATAATCAGCTTCCCGACCCACAAGCCCCAGCTGTCGCCGCAGTTCTTTCGTATCGCTGATGACAGGCATCAGGGCGCGAGCTTCTTCGCCGAAGAGAGCAAACGCATTAGTTGCCCGTTCCCATTCCGGGAGCTTTCCTATTGCGTCCAGCACCTTGAGAGTGGTCTTTACGGCATTCTTCTGCATGTCCTTGGCCGCAGCCTTAGGCGACATGCCTATCCGTGCCCAAGCCGCGCGAGCCGCCTTAGCGGTATTGTCGCCCTTAGTGAGCGCCTTGCCCATATTACGAAATGATGTGGCCGCGACTTCAGTTTCCGCGCCCATGGCGACCATGGCGCCACCGAACGCAAGCGTTTCTGTTGCCGAAAAACCGAACATTTTACCGGTTGCCGCAACGCGCTTTGAGAAGTCGACGAGATCCGGAGCCTTCGCGGCGGTATTGTTGCCTAAGTGATTGATAGCATCGGCATAAAGCCCGACCCCATCCACCGACAAATTGAGCTGCGTTTTAATTTTGGCGAGAGCATCGGACGTATCTTTCTCGCTTGTTTCCCAAGCCACCGATACTTTCGCCACTTGTTCGGTGAATTTCCCCAGTTCCTCGTAAGGAACATTCGACTGCCCGGCAGCTGCCATAATATCTGAAAGGCCCTTGACCGAAGTCGGGATCACTTTCGACATTTCGACAATTTCATTTCTCAGAACAGCGATCTGCGCCGGAGTGCCATCAACAACTTTGCGGACGTCGGCGAAGGCTTCTTCGAATTTGATTGCGGCACCGACGGTGCCCCCTATCCCTTCACGCAGACCTACATAACCAGCGCCGATTGCAACAAGGTTGCGGACCGATCCAGCAGCTGAAAAGCCGCCCGGCCCCCGCAAGAGGGCCGAGCTGGTGCGAGAGGCACGGGAATGAAGACGATCAAGATCCGCTCCGATAACACGCGCTGGGCCTGAAATCTTGTTAACGAGCGAAACTATCAGTTTTGAAACAAGCGTACCCATCACGCACCCGGTTTTTTTGGTTTGGATAGCTCGACGACTTCATCGTGCCACCGGACGGCCTCGTCCGGCGGCATTTCAAGGAACGTCGATAAGGGTGTGAAAAGTGACTGACTAAGCCAAATGGCTAGGCGTCGCCATCCGAACTTTCCGTGTTCAAGAAAGGGCGCATTGCTTCAGCACACTTCCTGTAATCAGTCAGGGACAAGGCATGTACTTCTGGAACGGTCGCACCGGAGAGCTGCGCGATCATTACAGCTGTATAACCGTTATCGCCCGTACCCTTTGCAGCTGTTTCGACCCGAACCAGATCCCCAAGGACCGGCTCACGAAATGACAGTTTGTCGGTTTCCTTGCCTGCAAGAGTGTAAGGCTTGGAAAGCTGGAGTGTTGTTTCGTTGCTCATGAGTTATAGGGACCTTAGACCAGAAGTGCGTTGCGGATGGATTGAGTGACAGAAGTGCCGCCGACCGAAACATCAAACGGCGACATTTCCAGAATGGTGCGGCCTTCGACTTCGAGGCGATAATAACGAACGGTGATTCCGTAATCGTTTTCGGCCATATCGCCGGGCTTCCAAGAACCGTGATCATTCTTCATGAGACGGCCACGAATATAGGCTGTGGCGTTAACGACCGTGCCATCCTCATGCGCAAGCGCACCCGTGATCATAAACTCACGCTCTTGCCCAACGGCAAGGCCAAATAACTGAATGACCTGTGGGTCGAAACCGCTCATCTTGAAGCCGCTTTCAAGCTTCTCGTAGCCCAAAGGCACGTCAATCGGCATGATCATGCCCGCATTGCGCAATTCTTCGAGCTTTTCGGTTGGAACAGGCAGCGTAACTTCGCTCGCCTGTCCGATGAGTGAAACGCGGTTTGCAAAGATCGTGCAATTCCGCAGGATATAACGAGGCATGTCAGACATGGCCCAACCTCTTAATCGTTGAAATTTTAATGATGGAGCGAAGGAGAAACGGCGTTAGCCGTATGTGCCGTCGCCGATTTCCTGTGCAACCTGATTGAGCAGCAGTTCGTAGCTGACGACATTTCGATGTGACGTGATCTGAATATCGGTCATCGGTGCCGGTGGCTCAAACTTCACGCCAAGCTTGACGATGCCCTGCGCCATATCATTGTCGGTATTGGTTTCGAGCAACCAGACGTCATGTCCCGGCAAGATCGCACTTTCGAGTTCCATAGTACGAAGGAAGGCACGACCGCTTTCGACGAGGAACTTGAGGTTAGCTCGTGTGAAGGGCTTATCGACAAATTCCAGATATGCTTTTTCCAGCGCCTCATTGATCGCATCAGCGGTGCGGCGAACCGGGATGAACTGCCACAACAGATCCGACGCACACGTCCAAACGCCCCACAAACGGAATCCCGTGCCGTCGATATTGACGATAGTGTTGATACGGTTTTCGTTGAGGTAGTTTGACTGATCGCCGTATTCAATCGGGCGGTTAACCCCGACGATGCCACTAACCGGAACGTTAGAACCGGCCCAATGGAAACCTTGCTCAAGATCCATTTTAGCTTGCTGCCCGACGAAGAGCGCGGAAGACGGCGTCGGTACGTTCGCAGCGAGTTCAGTGTCAAACTTAAGAACCTTCGGATCACAAACTACCACGCGCCCCGAATTGATCAGGCTCCGGTACTGGACTGCGGCTTGATCGGTCGTATCTGGACCGTCAACATAGGCCATTGCCTTTAGAGCGTCTGCAACCGTCGCCAGTTCCGCCACCACAGGATTAATGACGGATCCGATGTTTCCGGTTGCGGCAGCGTCCTTGGCACCCTCACCGCCCGTAATCGTGACTGTGACGGGCATAGTGTAACCATAGCCAGCCTTGCGAACGATAACGGAGGTAATCGCACCTTCGCTGACGACGGCTTCGGCTATTGCTCCGGTGCCGGTCTCACCTGAAACCGTTACCGTCGTCGTTGCCTGTGCATAACCGCTTCCGCCTGCGGTAACATTCACCGATGCGATGCCGTCTGCCGGCGACGTCTGCGTGAAGCCGGGAGCGATTAGCATCTTCGGCTTATACAGCCCGTCCGATACCGCACGACGAAACGCGTGAACACCGGAGAATGCCGCGCGATTACCGACAAGGTTTGCCCATGTCTCTGCGGTTGTTTCACCTTCCTCGACGCGAACCACAACAATAGGACAAGCAACCTGCGCTTGAACAAGGTCAATCGCACGCCTCAAGGTGCCATCGTAACCGATGCTGATCACATCTTGCGGACGCAGGATCTGCACCGGCTTATTCAGCGGGAAAAGAAGCGGATCGACGATCTTTGCGGTGCCAATGATACCAACTACCGCAGTACGTCCGATCCGAACAAGGATCGGCGTTTCTGCACTCTCAAAAACACGGGTGCCGTGGTGAAATGGAACGGTTGCCATTGCGTCTTGCTCCTTTGCTATGGCGCGTAGAAACACCAAAGTCCGGCTCAATAAGCCGGGCTTAGATGCAAAAAACTAAGTTGTGAGATTTGGTTAGAGCTTCGAAGCTTCTTGCCAGAAGTCGTCTTTTTGTTCGACAGACCAGCCTAACGAGAGGCGAACCGTCTCGCTTAATGGGTGCAGGCGATTGAAGTTCTGCGCACCTACGACAAGCATTTCGGCGCTGTCCCTGTCGCTTTGGGTTGGCAGCTGATCGATAATAGCTTGCAATGGAGGCGGGATATTTAGGCCCGGAATTGCAGTAAGCGCTTCCGCCTTAGAGATAATTTCCAGAACGAATAGTTGCTGGAAGAACTGGCGTCGGCTGATGTCGTCGGGAACCGGCTCCGGTAGTGCTTCCGGTTCCCGATAATCGAAGATCGGGCCATATTTTCCGAGATGAGCATCTGCCCATATCTGTCGACCGACTTCCGTATCGTAGTTTGCATGGATGCAAATCGGGATCACGCCGAGGTCAGATGTTTTGACCGATCCGCCAAGTATAGTGTGATCGGGATCATCCCATTTGAGTGCCAGTACATCTACAACGTTCATTTAGCCAATCCTTTTAAACAAAGACGGCCCAGTCTGGGAGGCCGATGACGCGACGTTGCGCCAGGTTCCATAGTTGATTTGCCCCGCCGACGAATTGTTGACGGTATTCTTATAGTAAAGCTGAACACCGCTCCTATCCGCGCCGATCCCAATGGTTTCGTTTCCAGTAGGACCCGCCAAGGTGTATCCACCGACGGGAATAAGTTCGGCAAGCAAATATTCTTGGGTTCGCCAGTATGCGCGGTCGTTGATGTAATTCTGGACGTCGCCTAGCGTCCAGCCGTTATTTCCCAGCCGATCAGCATAAGCCGCGCCGTTTGCCCAATTAACGTTGAAGTTTGCGGGGTTCCAGACTTGAAACGCCGTACCGTCTCCATTTCCGCCCCAAAGCCAAGCCGGTTGCCCTGGTTGACCCGACCACTGAAAAGTCATTTTCGCGCCGTCGGAACGGCGGGGATACGCAGCGGCGCTGAGATAAGTGCCGGTATTCGCCAGCCACGTTAGCAGATTGCCAGAAGCCCCGTACGCCGAACCCCAAACGTTACCATTGCCCTCAAGGACGCCCGAAGCGCCCGCCGCAATACTGCCGGGTGACCGAAATACCCCGTCATGCCCGAAGGCAAAGAATTTTGTGTTAGTCCCCGCCGCGTCGTCAACGTGAATATTCAGACCCGTGTCGGCGTCGGGATTGGCATAAATGGCGGCGGATCGCGTTCCGTCGGCGCGCAGAAACCGGATGACTTTATTGCCCGGCGCCTGAATTTGCAGAGCGCCAGACAACGTACCGCCCGCTCGGGGCAAGTAGTCCATCGTGGGCAACTGCGTGGACGGCACCTTGCCGTTACCGTCAAGCGAGGCGACGCCGCCTTCCTTACCTTTGTCGACGGTGCCGAGAGCGTCAAGGTTCGAACGTCCCTGCGCTTTTTGTGCCAGCGAGAACGACTGTGCGGCATCTACGCGGATACGAAGCGCAAGCGCATTGCTGACCGTTGTGGCGAACTCCGGGTCGTTGCCGAGAGCGTCGGCAAGCTCCTTAAGCGTGTCGAGTGCAGCACCGGAACCGTTGACTAGATCGCTTACCGCTTGCTGAATTGCGGCGGCAACTTCCGTTGCCGTCATTCCGTCTGTAATGCCATACCCGCCAAGAGTGGTAGGTCTTTCCAGTAAGTCCGTAAACTTATGCTTATGCGTCGAAAGCGCCGTTTCCGAAGACTTGAGCTTGGCATCTATTGCGATGAGAGAGGTCGCAATTTTTGCGACCTCCTCCATCTGGTTGCCTCCAGGTGACGGCAAAGGCCAATCGTAATTTGCCGTGGTAGCCATCTATCACACCTTTGAAAGTAGCATGCGAACGGCCGAGATTTCCGGCCGCGCCGCTGGCGTGCCGGTAATCGTTATCAGCGTTCGCGCGTCGAGGTTTGCCGCCGGATAGGCGGAACGGATGAAGGTTTGCTCGACGAGGCCGTCGCCGAGTTGGGTGGCGCTGGAAACCGGGATATTCGGATAATCATCCGGCATTCCGATTTGAACCGTTGCCGATGACCCCGCAGGCAAACGCGCATCCAATGTTACAAGGACGCGGTTTGTGTCTGCGGCATCGATCGCGCGCGTTGCATAGTTTGCGGTCGGCTGTATCTCGCCCTCGATAATCTGAATATCGGGGAACAAGAACGGCGTTATGCGTTCCGTGCCACGCAAGATCGCCTCGACTTGAATATCCTCGTTCTGAATATACTCATCGAACCGGATCGTTTGCGAAGGTGCTGTCGTGATGGTTTCGCCACTCGGACGGCGAAGTCTGATTGACACATCGACCGAAGGATCGGGATATTCAACACCGGCGCGAATGATCACGTCGGACATTTTGTTCGCCTTGAATGTGCCGATAGGGACAACCCTCTCAACAGGATCAAAGCGACAGCCGATCATTTCAAACCAAAGGTCCGCTTCATTGTGAACCGTCCATGTCGAAGCGTTCGACGAGGACAGGAGCACGCCGACGGTAAAAGGCTGTTCGGAAATAACCGCCTGTGTATCGAGATCGATCTTGCCAATCTCTGCAACGAACAAGGAATGTTCGGCATCGTCTGTCAGCGCAACGAAAGCAAATTCCCGCCCGCCTTGTAGGAAGACCGGGAAATTGAAACGAGCCGTAAAGACTTCGCCTTCAACCAAATCGGTGCCGGGGACAAACGCTTCGGCGAGAACCGTTTGCGTTGGCATTCCGACTTCAACCGTCCGAAGCTGCACGGCAATCGAATTGCTTCGAGAGCCGATCTTTGCGCACATCAAACGAATGCTCGACAAGCACCACGATTGCGCGAGCGTGAACGTCTGTGCAAGCGGATCGTGACCGCCACCGCCGTCGCTTCCTTCTCTGCGAACGATAGGGGTCGAGTTGTTCGCAGCAACATTCGTTACGTTGGTGACGTTCGTCACGTTGTTGATAACGGTGTTGTTTACGACCGGCTGCGGCATCGTTTCGGTCGTTGTTTCGAGCGACGACGTTAGACGATATTCCTCAACTGTGATCGAGCCGCGTCCGACATAGGTGCAACCCGCTTCTGTCCCGACCGAACCTTGGAAGTAGATCGACTTGGAACCCGCCGGAATATTCGGCGGGGTTGTGAAGTGCCCTGTTATGACGCCATCTTCATCGGCAGGTCCGGACACTGTAGGGGTTACTTCTACGCCGTCGAAGTCGACAACCACCAAAGTTTCACCTTCGATGAAGCCTTCCAGCCGGAAATTAACGTCGCGCTGCCGGATAAATTCAGCATTGACGACGCGCTCGCTTACTTTTTCGACCTTTTGTTCAAGCGAGATACCGCTGATGAACTCACCCTCATTGGCTTCGAAAGCTTGTGTTTCCGGTGAAGTCCAAACCGTCTGTTTGTCTGTCCAAACGTCCGTTGACGGCTCAATGCTTGCGCGCCCTGGCATCGGGGTAAACGTCTGATAGGGATTGATCTTCATTGCCTTGCTTCGCCGGGGCTGGCGAATGACGGCAACTTCGGAAAACTCCAGATGACGGATACCCACAAAGGCCGGGAACTCGTGAAGACGGGCATAAATCGGCAATGTCATTTTGCCGCCGAATACCGCCGCCGTCTGCGCAATGCCTTGATCGCGCATCGCATCATTGCGGAGCGGATCGACGAATAGCCCGCGTTTCGCACCAACGTCTCGGGCGGAAACGTCATTCTTAAGACGCTCCTGCGCGACGAGATCGTAAACGTCGAGCAACATTGTGCGAATGTCCTGAATTTCGCTATAGGGCACGTTGCGAACGCCGGTGCTTTCAACGAATGGCTTTTTCCCCCAATCGTTCGATATGCGTGCAAGCTCTATCATGCTGTCCGATACAATCGGAGGGCGAGGACGCGATACGGCAGACGTCCCGGTCACATAGACCATTGATCCGGTCGTATCCATGCAGACGGCATCGATACGCGGAAGCTTGTAGGCATAATCGATAAGAACGTTCGTATCCTTGGCCGCTCCGGTCACTTTCACAGTATCGCGCGTGACCTCGTCGGGCTGGATATTCTCGTTGTACCGATACTTGACGGAATAGGTCGAACCGGGAGCGGGTTCCGCTCCGGAGGGCGACCAGTCGATTTGTCCCTGCGAAAGAAGCCAACTAGCAGGCGAGGTATAAACCGTGCCGCCTTGTTTGATTTCAAGGATCGCAGTTACCGAAGGATGCGCGAGAGGATCGACAGCGCCGGAGAACGGCCCATGAAGAACGCTTTCGGTGATTTCCTTTTCAACAGTGACGCGCCGTATCGATGAGATCGGGGCTTTCGATACCTTGAAAGTCTGCGTTCCGCCGGTCGCCTCGGTAAACGGATGCGGTTCGGCGTCGACATTGCGCAGGTCTGGCTTTTCCTCGACCTCGAAAGGCAACGACTGACGTCGGCTGATGCGTCGACCGTTGACGTAAGCAGTACCTTCCGAAACCGAAAAACCTTGCTTGCCGTTGGCCTTCGGGCCGAGTGCAGTGATCAGAAAGCCGTCATAAACGTAAGAGCCATTGCTCTCGCGTGAATAGCCTTCAATCGCCTTGTAGATTTCCGAGAAATCAATATTCGTCGACGTCGTGAGAATAACGCCGTCGCGGACCTGATAAACGGAAACGAGAGGCTTCGGGTCGCCGTCCTGAGAGTGGCCCCACAGCACGGTAATCTCGACCCGGCCCGGACCTTCTTCCATGTAAGCTTCGGTGCCGGGGATCGAGCCTTTCAATTCCACGTCGACGACGTCGGTTATCAGCACTTCCATGCTCCGGACACCGATTGTCAGGTCGCCTTTATTGGGAAGTACAAAGGTTGCATCGGGTACGTCATGGACGATGCCTTCGATATAGATCGGGCACGCTGGCAGACGGACGCGGATATGATTGTCGTCTTCAATTTCGACGACGGGGTCTTGCCCGTCCATCACCCGACCATCTTGCAGTATATAATCAAAGCCCCTGCGCATATGGTCGATGTTCATCGACTGCATTTCGTTCAAGTCAGCCGATTGAAGATAGATGCCCTTCTTATCCCTGCCGACGTCCTGAAATGCTATCGCGTGGCGACGTTGAGCGCGGTCGAACCTGTCACCGTAACCGGCGCGTTTAATGATGCTGCTCATGGCACCTCACATTGTCATGATGAAAGTGAAAGTCTGTCCGATAGAGCCGTCGCGAATGATCGGCGAGAACCGATCAACCTCGATCATCTTGCCAAGATCGACAACGTCGGCGACAGGGATAAACATTTTACCGCCGGGGACACCTTCGGCCAGCTTGGTTCCGACAAACATGCCGGTTTCTCGCAACGTGTTGTTACTCGCGTCGTCGAGATCGAGTTGAAACCGCAGGAACACAAAGCCGGTGGGTTCGGTGCTCTGTGAAAACTTTGCACCGTCGGCCATGACAATGTCGCCGTCAGGGTCCGGTACCACGAAATACTTATCGCGCGTACGCGTAACACCGACCGGATTTTCCAGATTGGAAAGGACAGACCAAACGGCATCTTGCGCGGCTTGTTCTTCGGGCGTTGTTGGCCGGGGCTGGTCGTCCCATTCTGGCAAGCCTTCTCCCACAGCAAGAAAGAGCGTCATATCGTAAAGCGCTTTCGCCAATGCGACGCGCCCGTCTTGGGTAAAGACAGCCATTATTCTGATCCTGTTTGGACACGCGGCACCGGAGCGCCGAAAGGTTGATGAACAAACGGCGCATTCTGAAATGCGACCGTTGCGCGGTTGCGGTACTCGACCCGAACCGCAGCTAGTGAGGCAAAGCGCGCTGAAAGCTGATTGACCGGAATGTTCGCTCGAACAGTGCGAACCATTTCGACATTCTGGATATCTTTGACGTCGACGCGCCCGCCGGTCGGAACAACAATTTGCTTCCGATGGTTGACGCGAATTGAAACGACAGGCCCGCCCGGTTCTTTTCGTGTGCCCGACCAAGTGTTAAGGCCAGCGTCACCATTGAGCCGATGCTCATTCAGGCGAAACGCCCGTACGTCCCAACCGGCGGTCATTCTCGCGAATTCCGACCGGAGAGGCTTTGACGACATTACCAAGCGCGTCATAGGCCGGAGAAACTGCGTATTGTTCGGCTCAAACGGCAGGTGAATTTGAAACCACCACCACTTGCGCGCAGTTGCCGGAAATTCCTCAATGTCCCCGTCGTGATTGATCCACCGCAACGACTTATGGATCGCCGCAGGGGTTCCAATTAATCGCTGCCATTGTATGCCCTCGCGAATAACGTCGCGAAGGTTTGGAAGGTATTCGGCGACTTCAGAGAGGCCGTATTCAGAGACCAGATAGGGGACGACCCTGTCTATCGGGTGGAACTTAAACCCGCGCAATTCGACAATGCCGGGTGACAATTCCGGGGTCCGGTCAAGGGCCTCCGAAAGCGTTTTTTCCAGCACCGTCGCATTGCTTGGAAGCAACGCGGTTCGGTCTGCCATTAGTAATCGCGCCCCATATAGTTGAGTTTGATTGCCCCAATAGCGATTGCAGTTCCCGGAGAGGCAACGACTGGATCAGTTGGTGAAACCATTTCAACCCGTTGAACGCCAGCGAGATGAAGCTTTGCTTCAATCCATGAAGGAACGAGATCAAAACCGATTGCGGTTTCGGAATCCCATGATTTCCGGAGCGCTGTTTCTAGAGGCGATAGATCTATCAGAGGCGCAGAAGGAAGGAGCCAGACGTTTGCCTCGATATCTGTTGTTGTCGTGACTGCGGCCTCGACGATTATTGTGTCGTTGAGGGTGCGAACGCGGTCGCTTGTGACAATGTCCGTTACCGCACCAAGCATCGCACTGTCGGGAATCCCACCATTTTCGCGGGAGAGAATAGCAATATGGATGATCGGCCAAAAATCCTCACGGAATGCTTTGGCGCTGCGTATGCGCACATCAGCCCGCCGCGCCGCCGCCTCATACCAGTAAGCGCCGCCACCGGGTGATCTCCCTTTGATTTCAAGAACGATGCGATCCCTAAAAGGCTCGTCACCCTCACCTTCGAGGCGATCAACATCGTAAAAAGCGGCCAAATGATCTAGGTCAGCACCACCAGCGAAAGCCAATAGATTAGCCAGTGCGGCATCATTGATGCGCGCACGGACAAGCATTTCCCGATATGCTTCGGCCTCTTCCGTAATCTGGATTGGATCGGTTTCCAGAAGTTCGACGTCATAGTCCGGTAATTCGGGGTGCTTTTGCCGGATTATCCGCCAAAGCTCCTTAAGCAGCGCTATGCGCTGCGAAAGGATCACTTCGTAGTCAAGAGTTTCGATGACGTCCGGCTTCGGATAGGTCGTAAGATCGAACGCCATAGTTATTGCCTTTCAAAGAAAACCCGCGTTTGAGCATCTTCCGGTCTGGAAAAGTCGCCCAAATGTCCCCGCGGATAATAGATGCCGAAAATTTGCAGCGAGAGCTTGCCGGTTTCATCAGCTCTGCTGATCTTGCAACCGGTCACAGCAAAACGAGGTTCCCACTGTGCTATCGCCATCACGACAGCCGAGTAAACGGCGAGGATGACGCGGTCGGTTAAGGGACGGTCGATCAAGTTCAGGACTTCCGAACCGAACTCGCGGCGCATCACGCGGGAGCCGATTGCCGTCGTCAATATGACTTCAATCGACTGCCGGACGTGTTCGAAGTTCGACAATGGCCGCCCGTCCACGCGATTGACGCCGCTTGAAGACATTGGCGTCAGCCCTTAGCTTTTTGGAGTTCTTTTTCGTTCAGCTTCTCGACTGGTTTAGGCAAGACCAGTTGATGCCCGTGCGGCGGAAGAAACGGTCGCGCTATTGTTTCAGGGATATCGACCTGTTTAGACGAAGCGTCCCACCAAGTGCCGCCGTAAAACCCACTTTCTTTAACGATAACTTTCATCACGGTTTTCCTTCTTAATCGCATGACCATCGGGACGCGCCAGAAATTAGCGTTGCCCCACAGGCCGTTGCGTCGCCATGGCGAGCAATTGGCTCGCCTTCACAGATGAATTTTCCAGAGCCGCCAACAATCGGGTTTGAACCATGTATCGGGCACGCATAGGTATCGCCGCGACGAGCAATCAAAGCTCCTTCGCATTCCCATTTTGCTGCCGATGTTGTGATCGAACCGCCGTGCGACCCGGCATCGCCTAGCCGGGCTATAAGTGGCATTATCCTAGCGTTCCGCTGGACGCTCTAAAAGCGATGTTCGGCGCATCAATTGTCACCGTATCGTCGCCTATGAATAACCGGGCACTGCCCTTTACGATAACAGCCTCAGGGCCGTTATGAGGTCGCGGATTTGCGTTGGAGTGAGTAGAAAAGTCGATAGTACCGTCGGTGAGGTCGCCGCTTTCTGAAACAACGTCGACCTGCTGTCCAATAGTGGGAGGAATATGCGAGGATATCCCGCCTGCGGCGATTTCCTTCCAGGGCACCCACGGAGAAAGAAAAGGCCGATCCCCGTCGTTTTCTATCAGAACACGCGCAAGACCTTTACCTAGATCAAGCTTCTGTACGGTGCCTGTTCGCTTGCGATTTGCAGCGCGACGTTCAAGCTCGAACACCCGCCTTTGCATTTCCACGAACTCATCAATGAAATCAGCCATGGGTTTCGACCGCTTCTACTTTCGCGATGGAAGGCTCGCCAATTTCCGCAGATAGCGGCGGTGTGATGCAAAGTGCCCTCGCCTCATCTAGCGTCAGACCAAACCGTCGTCGCTGTTTTTCTGATTTGAGTTGCACGACTTCCAAGCCGAGCAGATCGCGGAAGTTCGTCAAATAAGGATGCTTGATCGCGGCCATTTGATCGAGCAGCTTTTGCCATAGCGACGTGGGCGCAATTGGTGCCCCATAAACTGGATCTGGCAGAATGTCGCAAAGAATGCATTGCTGATGCGCAGCCATCCGCGTTCCGGTTTCAGCATCCGCCGTTCGCCTGCGTTCCACCTTCGCAACATTGGTGACAAGCCCGCGCCATAGCTCAGCCCACTCATTGTCGGGATCCATCAGCGCTGCGACGGTCTCGCGGTCGACAACGTCGAGAAACAATTCAAAAGCGGAGTCGGTAGCTGGAATGCCGCCTATAATTGTGCTTTCGCCGGTCTCCTGATTGGTTTCCGTCATCGAGGCGGCAATGCCTGTTTCAATCAACAATTCGGTCAAACCATTGATCCAAAGCCTGCGACCAGTGCCGAGATCGTCCGCCTTCGCGCTGTCGGTATAAACTGAGATAAAAGGCTTTTCCTGATTGGTACGCAGACTTTCATCTGCGGCAACATCGAGCGAGCCAATCTCACTATCAAGTACATTGCCTTCAACAGATGTATTACCGCGCAAAGCTTCAATCGTAGCGATGCGCAATGCGATACGGCCAATAGACATCAGGAATGCCCCAACTTCAAAACAATGAGATTGCTATAGCGATCAGAAACCGCAGCCACTTCAAACCACGGCTTGCCGTCCCGATCATTGGCCCGCACTTTGTCGCCAGCTTGCGGCATCGGGCCGTTATAGGTCGAGCGATCAAGGAATAATTCAGCTTCGCCTAATGAAAGGCGAGAGCGATATGTGCCGGTAGGTCCGGGAGCGTGAGAATCATCACCGCCGACATGAAGCACGGCGGTGGGGACTTCAATCATGGGCCGCGCTGGATCAGCCACCTGCCCTTTCATAAAAGACAGGCGAACTGACTCGCCATAGCTAAGGCCGATCTTCTGATCGACCATAGCTTCAAGTTTTCGCCAGTTCACCATGATCAGTTACACTGACAGACGAACAGCGCCGGATCCGGAAGGATTGGCAACCGCTTCAGTCGCGTGACCGATAAAGGTATTGCCCGTCGCTGTCGTCGTCAGAACTTTGTCTGCGGCGACATAGTAGACTTTGGCACCAACGGTCCAAGCCTGCGCTTGTTCTTTGGGCAATTCAAAGACGCCTTCGGTCGCAATTTCGACCGGATCGCCTTCTGCAGCTGAAAACTCTGCAACGCCAAACAGACTACCGACGACAACTAGTTCGCCGGATTTCACATCGGCAGGAGCTGGCACAGTAATCGTCTTGCCGGGCTGGATATAATTTCTCATGGGGTTAACCCTTCTGGATAACGAAACGGGAGAAATGGCGGATCATTGTGATCCGCCGTTGGTCGATCAGGCCCCGGTGTTCTTGTAGCCGAAGCGATAATCGGTAGCGCCACAACCGAAGTCGTGTTCGACCGACATGCTGAAGCCCTGTCGACCGAAAGGCTCATCCAAGCGAACACGCGGCGCTTCATAGCCCTCCAAATAGCCCCAGCGATAATTTGAGCCGGATGCAGGATCTGCAAGCAAATGCCAGTCATTACCTTCGATCTGAGTGGTTTCGATAAGTTCGAACTTGCCGGAGAAAATGTTCACGGTCGAAACCGTCGCTGGGGTAATCGAAGCAAGGAACTTTTCAGCTTCCGTAAGCTTGTCGGGGCCTACAAGCATAATGCGCGCAGCATTCGAAAGAAGCGGCTTTTTATCAATGCTCTTTTGCTTACTCATTGACTTGCGACCCTCGCCAACTGCGTCGACCGTAATGGCAGATGCGGTTTCGGCAAGATTCGCGTGATCGGCATGATAAACTGTCTTGCCGTCTGCAAGGTTGCCATTGAAGGCACCGGCGTAGAAGGTGACTTCCTCGAATAACGCCACCGAAGCACCATAGCTTGTCAGGAGCTCTGAAATCGCACCAAGATCATCATTGATGAGCATTTGGCGGCTAATGTTGAGCGCAATCGCATAGCTGAAAGCCTGCACCTGCTCTTTGCCTTCACCGAACGAGCCATACTTGATCTCGCCGTTTTCAAGCACCTTTTTCAGAAGCGGGAAATCACCCACCTTGACGGTTGTATCAGGACGGAAATCGCGGAAGTTGCGTTTGCGGGCGAAACGCTTGAACGTTGGCTGTGCCAATGCGTAACGCTGTTCAAGTGTGCGATTAACAGCACCTTCGAAGATCACTGGGAAGTCCGAAGTCGAATGAGACGCACGTGTGAATACATCGTCAATGTCGCGAGCATTCATCATGCGACGACCACGATAGTTCACACTTTCAGCGGCAAGATCCACAAGGCCCATACCCATGAACTGGCGAGCGGCAGCTGATGGACCGGCATCCGGTGTCGGTGCGCCAAGGCCATAGGCCAAGGCTTCAATCTGCGCAGAACGGCGAGTGTCGCCTTCATCGCGGATCACATTGACGCGGCTGTCAGTCGGGGCATTCCGCTCACTAGTGACCATGTGATCAAGCAGCAAACTGCGGAATGCATCGACCGCTGTACCAGAACGAACGTGGTCGCGTCCGAAATCCGCGAATCCCGCACGTGTTGCGAGTTCTTCAATCATATTTGAACGCTCACGCTCAGCGCGCACCGCTGCATCGGCAACAGCCTGCGGATCCGTGTTAACTGGTGGTGCATTGCGTTGTTCGTTTTCCAGTCGCGCAATGTCGGCTTTAATCGGATCGGCTTCCGCCAGAATAGCTGCATGAGCCGTTTCGATTGCGCGAACAGCTGCTTCGTCCATTCCATCCGTAATTTCGGCACGCTTGGCTTCGGCCCGCGTGGTTATATCCGTGAGTTTGGCGCGCAGACCCAACAGAGCGATGTTTGCGCCAATGACATGCATGCCGCTTGGTTGTGTGAGCATGCCATGATCGAAAGATGCTGCATGCGATGGATCTGCTGCGAAGAACGCAAATGCCAGACCGACGCAGAAGATTGCGGCGACGGTCGCGAAAATGTGAGCACCCTTTTTCATGGTGTGCGCTTCCTTCTAAATACCGGGCAAAACAAGCGCCGTCGCCCTGCAACCCCGGAGTTGCAGGCGGCAAACTGATAAATTGTGAGGAATGATCAGCCGATGAGGCGAACAGCTTCCGCCATTCTCATTCGTGCGGCTGCTGCAATGCCTGAGAAGCTACCACCCTCATATGAGAGCGGAAATGTGCCAGCCTGCGAGCGCACCTGTGCGTCGGGATCTGCTGGGACAGTGACAAAAGAGATTTCGTTCGGCGTCCAGCGCTCAACAAATACCTTTTCAACTTCGCCCTTTTTCGTGGCTTCCTCGATCCGGATCTTGTCGATGGAATAGCCGACCGACACATTCTTGATGATGCCGTCGGAAACAAGCCCAAACATGCGATCTGCGCGCTCATCGATACCGGCTTTCGGAAAACGTACAGATGCCTTCCCTTCACCGCCATCAATCCACGCCCGTTCGACCACTGCGACCTGTGAGAATGTCGACCAGACCGAATGACTGTCGAGAACCGGAGCGCCAGCATTCATGCGGGATAGGTCAATGGCCTTGTCGCTAACGACAAGAACTTCATCAAATGGAACGACCGTATCCCACCCGACATAGCGTCGACGGCGAACAGTAGCGCCAGTTGTCCAGACCAGACTAACAGTCCGGGTTTCGACATCAATGCCAGACGGCAGCAACCGTACCTCTTGCATTTGCATGGGCAAACTGTCTGGCATTTTGCGCAGATTAAGTTTCGTCATCGTTTTCGTCCTTGTCGGGAGGGTCATCATCGGACCGCTGTTGTGTCTGCCCGGCCTGCGAGATGTGCCGTGGATCACTGTCAAGGATGATGCCGCGTTTATCGAGCTTGGCATTGTCCGACTTGATTTCATCAAGAACATCATCTGGATCCTCGCCTGTCTCAGCAATCGCAGATGAAAGCGAACGGAACCCGGCACGGACTTCCTTGATACGGGCATTCACGTCTTTCAGCGGATCTGCCGAATAGAAGCGCGGCGGCGACCATTCGACCGCGACCGTTGGCGTGGGGATCTTGCCCGCCAGATAAGCGGCTTCACAAAACCAATCCCAGATAGGTTGCAACAGCATAGGAATTATCATCTGCCATTGCACCATCGAGATCAGCCGTCGAAAGCCTTCAAGTCCGATCTTGCTCGACGAATAATTTACCTTATCGAGCCGTCCAGTCATAATAGCGAACGGCACACGCCATCCCGCTGCAACCGTATGCAACATCGAAGTTTTATAGGGGTCGTAGCTATCCGTAACGGCAGGCTGCGAAAACTTCATATCTCGACCGCCAACAGCATTATAAAACATGCCGGGTTCGAATTTCTCGACCCGTTGACCGCGCGTATTGTAGATGCCCGGTTTTTGCGCGGTACCATCCTCGCCAGTCATTGGCATACCGATATTGTCATCAACGTCGCCGCCGGTCATCACACCAACGAGGCAGGCTTCCAGCCGTTTGCGAACAAGTTCGGCCTGCTCATATTCAGCGAGATCGAACGTGTCAGCCATTGCAGGAGTGCCCCACGGCACCCCTATGACTTGTGTGCGTTGTTTTTCGAATACATGCGCAATGTCACCGGCAGGGACCGGCTTGGAAACAATAGTCGACTGCGGATCAAAGAAACTGTTTCCGGGGTGAGATCCGAACATCCAATAGGCGCGCTTGCGTCCCATGGCGTCAAACTCGATACCCTGAATGGTTTTGCCACCACCTGAAAGCACACCCTCTTTTGTTGTGTCGATCAGGTCAGATTCCAGAACCTGCAATTGCAATGGAACTGGCAAGCCGTCTTCCAGCCTTCGACGACGACGGCGAACAATGCCATTGCCGCTTTCAAACATCTCGCGAGCCGTGAGTGCCACGATTCCATTAAAATCGAGATCCCCATCGGCATCACAAACTTTGCTCCACTCTTGGAACAGTTTGATTGCTTTCTTATTTTTCGAGCGGGGAATGATCCCGTCACCAATCGCATGGCTGACAAGCTCGGAAACCGCCTTGGCTGCATAAGGATTGTTGCGCACAAGATCGCGCATCCGATCCCGCAGAATGCGTCCGGCCCGTGTGATTTCAGCATCAGCCGAAGTAGACTTTGCCCGCCTGCCCGATTTTAGCCGGCTGGTTTCAGCTCCAGTATAGTTGCGCTGCGCAATTTCCATCGCGGCACGCTGTTGAACGCGCCGCAATCCTGCCTGCGGGGAAACATAGCCAATGGCCTTATCCAGAATATTGGTGATGCCCATCAGTCTAACGCCGCCAATATGGTGCGCGAGCGGCCCGACTTGCGTGCACGCAAATCGTTCAATGCTTCACGCACATCTTTCAGGGAATGATATTCCACCTCGCGGCGGGTGCCGCCGGAATGGAAGATGACTTTTTTCGCGCCAGTAGCAATTGCATCTTCGAGCGCTGCAATCCGTTCATCAATCGTCGCCATGGTTACAACCACTCCGAAGGTGCGATTTCTGGTATGTTTGAAACACGTTTGGTTTCGGGCGGGGTGGAAAGCTCGCCTTCACGATGCGCCCAGTTGGCATTGACCATCTGTCGCGCTGCAAAGGCGTAGACCGTGCAATCAAGCGCCTCATGCCGTCGTCCAGGCACTGGCACAAATTGCCGGATCGTTTGACCGCGTGAGTATTTGACAACGAGCTGCTCACCGACGAGCTGCTCAAACCAAACGTCCGGCAGAGCCTTTGAAAAGCGCATAGAACTGGCACGCGCCAAGCGACCGAAGATATGGCTTTTGATGCCATCGACACCGACGATGAAAAGCTTTCCGCCCTTCACAGTTGACTTGGATTTCTCAATCCAAGGCCGGTTGCCGCCCACACCCTTAATCGCAAACACACGTCTGCGAAAACGTGGGAACGCATAACGATAGACAGTTTCCATCGTTTCGCCGTCCGAGCTGTCAATGCAGGTCGCCTCAACCTTGATCTTGCCGCCAAGAGGATGATCCCACTGCGTACCAAGAGCGACATCCAATTCCGACCATGTCGTATGATCGTCGTAGCGCCCCCAAATGACTATGTGTCCGAGAGCGTAAGGAATGCCCTCTTTGTCCCAACCAATGAAGGTGACTTCCAGACGATCATCCTGAACGTCGACGCCTGCGGTAATGATAAGAACTTGGATCGGTATTCCGGTGGTGCCGGTTTCGCTCTCATCCTCTGGTGGTTCCGACACCAGACTGAAATCTTCGGCACGGCTTGCAAGCTCGATATCATCCAGCTCGTCGGTATTCTCCTTCCAACCTTGTGCAAGGATCGTATTGACGAAAGTTTGCAGCTTATCCGGATGGTTTTTAGCTTCTACAAACTCCTTCGCCAGCAATCGCCACGATGCATTCGGTAGAAGCGAGATCAGGGCATTCATTCTGAATCCCGCATGATCCTTAATTTCTGGCTTCAGTGCTCGCCATCGGCCATTCGTGACCATGCCCGGCTTATGCCGTTCTTCAATGACCGAGCCGCATTCCCGGCAGACATAATATGCCTTTTCGGGTTCACCTTCTGGCCAGTGTATGTCTGACCACTGGATCTCATGAAAGTGTCCGCACTCTGGACAAGGCACTTCATAGATTCGCTGATCTGAATTGCCGTAAGCTTGAAGCACGTGGCTTGTCGCCTCATGGACAGGCGTCGATCCAATGACGATTTTACGATCAGTATAAGACAAGGTACGGCGCTCAGCCAAAAGTATTGGTGAGCCTTCCTTCGTTGCAGTCATACCGTCCGCTTCGTCGATGAAGAGAATGCGCACATTGTGGCGTCGAAGGTTACGCGGTGACTTTGCTGCAATTACTTTAAGGAAACCACCGGGAAAGCGACGTGACAGGAGCGTATTACGCCCGCCCTCATCAACGTCACCTGTCAGTAACCCTTCTAGATCGGGTGAAGCATCAAAGATCGGCTCAACATCAGAAACCATATAATCGCGACAATCCGACTCTGTTGGCAGCAACAGCAGGATTGGCGACGGATCATTCGAGCAAAAACTTGCCATTGCACTGGTGAGAAGCGTGGTGAAGCCGACACGAACGGGCTTTACCAGTGTCACTCGCTCAATGGCGCTATCGCCGATAGCGTCTGCGATTTCATTCTGCGGAGGCCATAGTCTTACCTGCCCCTTAACCGAAGAAACCCCTTCTGGAAGATAGACGGTTTTTTCAATCCATTCCGACAGACGCAGCTTCGGTGGTGGCGTCAATGCCTCCCATACTGCTCGTCGCAATATCGTCAACGCTGCCGTCATTGTCTTTTTCACCAAGCTCCACAAGCGCTGCTCGAACTTCACTGTCGATCACATCGACATCGTAAGTAGTGAGATGGCCAAGCCTTTGACGGCAACGAGACGGCAAGGACATGAGCGCAGACCTGACCCGCCTTGCGATTGAAACCCACTCGCTGCGCACTTCTGCGGCAGGGATCATCTCTCGTCGCATAATGGCGTTTTTCATCGCAGTATGATCAGCTTGTTCGCTGGCGAGGCGGGCACGTTCGGTTGCCAGCACATCGACGTTTTCACCGCCTCGACCAGCTGCAATGGCCCGAAGGTGCTCGCAGTAAAGCTGGACTGACTTTCGCAGGTCATAGCGATTCCGACCTGTCTTCACGATGATTCCACGTTCTGCGAAATCGGACACTGAACGCTTTGAGACACCGATCAATTCAGCGAGGTCTAGTGCATTGATCATGCCATCATCGACAGGCGCTTCA
The DNA here is from genome assembly GCF_002278035.1 of Ochrobactrum quorumnocens. Classification (NCBI taxonomy): domain Bacteria; kingdom Pseudomonadati; phylum Pseudomonadota; class Alphaproteobacteria; order Hyphomicrobiales; family Brucellaceae; genus Ochrobactrum; species Ochrobactrum quorumnocens. Next base: position 1,571,841 of record NZ_CP022604.1, read on the forward strand.
TCGGCTTCCACCGTAGGCTCCTGCGAAAACAACGGCGCTGCCGACTGATCTGCATGCTTTTTGTGCGATTTTGCAGCAAAGCTGGGGCTGACACTGAATTTCTCAGCCGCCTGCCGAACCGTATTGCCTTCATTGATGAAGGCAATCACCTGTTGCCGCAGCTCATCCGAATAGCCTTTTGCCATCTGATTCCGATTCCATCCAAATGGCGGGGGAATCCCCTTATGAAATATTACACAGGGCGAAATCCCGCAGTCGCGCTCACCCGCTCCGGTCACAGACCGGGGAAAGGACCCAATGGAGGGGGTGGGGTCAGGGGTCGAAGGGTTGACCGGGTCGGTCGGGTGCCCTGCCCTGATCGGCAGCCTATGGCAGCAACTTCTTGATCGCTGCGTCGACACGCTCTTGAAGCAATGGCGCTGCCATACGTTCGAATGCAGCCTTGGTTGATCCCTTGGTCATTTCCACTGGGATAAACACATCCGACCGGGTGTAGGTAATACGACTGCCTGACTTGTTAAGCCGATGAAAGACGTGTCCGTAAAACTTTGGCACATCCTGTCGGTTCGGAAACTTGCCACCCTTCATAAACGAACCCGCGAAAACCTTGCGCTGTCCGAATGGCTTGGCCGAGACACCCTTGCGGGTTTCCTTCGGCGACAGGTATTTCAAGCGAATGTTACCGCCTCGCGTGACCATATCGTAAGAAAGCTTGCCGGGTCTTGCGACACCGGGATCGCCAATTGCTTTGACGATTGTCTTACGCTGCAAGCCGGTCTGTTTCGTCAGCGCACGAATAACTTGCGTCTTCGCCCTGTTGCCAACCTGATTGACGATGCGTGGCAGCACTTTAGGAAAGCGTGTGTTCAGCTGGTTAAGCCTGCTACCAAACAGTGACAGGTGCTTGTCAGCCCAGTGCGCCGTTATCGTTGCCATGGTCAGCCTCTATAGAAATGGAAAGAGCGCCTCATGGGCGCTCAATGGTATCGGTGATTGGTAGGCATAGCTTACGCACTGGCCCTGAATCGGCGTCTCTCGTTTGAGACGGTCAAGGCGGGGTCCGACCGGCGTACCAACCTCAGAACTTTCGTTCCCGCTGTCTAGGCGTTCTCAGAGGCTCACTACAGGATCATCGGATTATCCGTGAGCCGAATACGCTCACAAAGGTTCGAGGATTGCAAGAGGCATAATTGCTGGCGTCGATCTTCCAAAGAAATCGATATCAACCACCGCGTTACCCTTTCCATCATGACCGCCTGAAACGATCTCACCATTGCGCCCGGCAAATATCCCATCGCGAATATGAACTTTCATACCTCGCTTGAATACAGCTTGCGGCACCTCATGATCAAAATGGCCGTTCTCTGCTTTCTCGTTGAAAGACAATACCTTATCGGCTGAAACAAGATGAGGGTTTTCATAACCTCCAAGTATGCCAGCAACATACTCGAAGCCCATTAATGCAGCCATCGTGTCATTTGAAATGATGCAGCGGGCGAAGATGTAACCAATGAAAATTGGTTCTTTTCTAGGTGGGATAACACGATGACGCTTGCGTATTTCCTTGCCCAATTTCATGGGGACAAGCGTTTCGATATCAGCATCCAATAGAGCATTGCCCACAGCGATTTCACGGCCAGTCATCACTTTCAGCACCAGCCAAGGAGAATCATCACCGGCCCGAATCGCCGCCTTGGCATTTTCAATGCGCCTGCGTTTTCTTTCTTCAATGGACTTATCGAGCTTTGCGTAGCATCGCGACAGGTCGATATGCGTTGCCTGATCAATCAAACGCTTATCTGCCATCATCATCACCCAATCCCCTCAAAGCAATCTCGAACCCGTTCAACCCTTCCGGCCCACCTGCCGGGAAATAAGCCCATTCGGCATTGCCCGTATCAGGCAACCAAGGCCAACCGCGCTCAAGGTGAAACGCCTCCCAAGCGGTCCATTCGTCACCACCAATACGAACCTGAACCAGCAAGTCCTTGATTGCCTGCAATCGTGCAGGAACAAGCGCACCGCGACGGTTCGAAGCACGTTCGAACAATTCATTCACAGCCGGGAAACCTTGCCGTGCCTTCTTTTCGCGAAGAAGGGCCTCCGCCGTAAAGCGTCCGCTATCTGCGAGGTCCCGCTCGAATGCATTCAGTGAGACAGCCTGCGTGGGACCATTCAGCAAAAGCTCATAGACGCGTGCGCCCCAAATCTTGCCGAGTTGCGGCGCTGGCACCGAACCCGATTGTTCGACCGGCGCTTTCGCTGGCAGCTTTTCCCAACGCTTTTCTCGAAGATAGACCGCATAGGAGCATACAACCTTACGTCCAATGGCCTTTGCGGCCTCGACGTAACGAGCCGCACCATCCGAAGCCGCTAAGCGATCTTCCGGCGAGAGCGTATTCCAGACCCGGAACGCGTCAGGCTCGCTGTCCGTGACCGCAGTCGGCCAAACGTGGAAAGCCTTTTTGAATGCACGCTCAATGGCCTTCCTGTTTTCCCTGCTTTCCTGATCGCCCTCGCGCTCTCTCTCAGATGATGGTTTATCTGATGGTTCTATGACGGTTCGGGTGACACCATGACACCCGTCGGCGTCGTCAATGTCACCCGTCTCAGCCGCCGTTGTCACGGGTGACACCGTGTCACCGGTGACACCATGACACCCGTCAGCGGCATCTTTTGCATCGCGCAAAGAGGTCAATGACTTCATGTTGAAGTCGTAGCGCGTCGGTTCGCCTGGGCGACCTGTAGCAGCGGAAACCACTAGCAACAGACCCTCATCCACAAAATCGCGCAAAAGGCGCTGCACGGTCCGCTCTGACAGGTCCGTTTCACGCGCCAAGGTGGCGACAGAAGGCCAAATGCCCCGACCGTCATCATCTGCAAAATCAGCCAAGCGAACAGCGAGCATCTTGCGACTGGACGAACCCATTTGTTTTTTGAATATCTGTGACATCACAGCAATGCTCATCGCCCGTCCCTCTTCCATGCTTCAAAATCAGCGCGCAAATCCCGCCAGCGTTCAGCCGCAGCGCTGTTTTCGTTCAGTTCTTTTCTGGATTTGATGTTGAGGATCGAGCGCAAGCGTTCCGCCGCACGATCCTTCGTCAATGGCCGATCAAGGCCGTGTCGCTGCTCAAGAAACACCTTGAAAGCAGGCTCATCGCATTTCATGGCAGCTTCCGCCGCGAAGTTCCCTTCACGCGTCTGTGGGCGCTGCCGTGCCGTTCCGGAAACCTGCCGCGCCTTGCTGATCGCACGGTCAACAAGCTTCAGAAGGAACGACACCATTTCAGGCGCGCTGACGATGAAGTCTATTTCTTCAGGCTGCGCGCCAGGATGAAACCGAGCGATCTCATTCAGTTCACCATTGCGGGTTTTTGCCTCAACAAACTCACCGCGCTCATCGGTAGAGCGAAACCACTGCGCGCCATCGAGAGCGGCAAGCTTGGATCGAATGCGCCGGAGTGCGATTACTTCTGCGCTCATGACGACACCGCGTCACAAAGCAGAAGCAATTGCCCTTCAGCATGCTTGAGTGCTGCGCCCCGAACATTGCCGCGATAGCGCGTCTGATGCATCGCCGCGTAAAAGCAAGTGAGATACTCGCTGCCCGCAGCAAAGCCGTGGCGTTCGCAAGAGCCTTCCAGCACCTGACGATACTTCAACATGATCGAAATCGGGCAGGTAAGCAGAATTGCCGCGCGCCCAGCATCGGTCCCCTCATCATGCATTGCGCGGAGGATTGGCAGCATGGTGTCGGTCATGATACCACCTCCGCCAAGGATTCGACCATTTCAATGCGCCGGCCGATCCAGCGCATGCAATTGATTGCCATGGAATTACCAAGAGCTTTGTAGCGCGGGCCGTCAGCGGCCATTTTCTTGCCAACAGGAATATTCGTGTATCCGTCTGGAAAGCCTTGCAGGCGCTCGCATTCGGTTGGCGTGAGGCGACGGACGGCCCATTGCTGCTGGATATAGTCACCGCCCTGATTACCACCGACAGGGCCGCCGGCCATTAAAGGCTGCGCAACATCAACCTGACGGGCCTTGTAATCCTTGCCGCTATTCTGTGGCATGATGGACCAAGCGATAGGTACAAAGTGACCAGCTGCGGCACCTTCCGGACGACCTCCTGCGCCGCCTGTGAAGCTGTCTTTGCAAATAGCGCCAGCGACAAAGAGACCGCCACCGCCATCGATGTGCTGATTATCGTGACCTTGCAGACGGCCATAGTTCGCATCCAAGCACGGGGCTACCTCAGCAATAAACTCTTGCTCATTTGGGTCTAGTCGACCAGTTGCTGTGGAACACGCAGTTAAAGCGCGGGATACTTCAGCTACAAAGTGACCTGCTTGAGCCTGGTTGTCGTCTGGGCCACATGTTCCAACGCCGTTTGCAGTGAGAGCGGCAGCGACCTGTTGCGCTTTTCGGCGCGGCGCAGAATTCCCTGACATGCCTTCGCGCTCAAATAATACCGCCGCTGCACGTCGCCAATCTCCAAGATATCCGACAACGAACACACGCCTTCGTCTTTGAGGGACTGCCCGTCCATAGCCGTCCACTCGGACATACTGAGCGTCAAGCACTCGCCATGCGAGGCCGTAAGCGCGACTGTAGCCTGGGACCACTCCCGCATTTCGCCAGCCGTTGACGGGGACTTCGATGCGCTGTCCGGACAACAATCCCAGAAAGCTCGCAAAATCTCGTCCTCTTTTGCTTGAAAGGACGCCACAGACGTTCTCCCAGACAATCCATCGGGGCCGATATCGGCGAGCAATCGCAGCATAGGTAAGCGTGAGGCTACCACGCACTCCATCCATTCCCGCTCGCAGACCTGCGATTGAATAGTCTTGGCATGGGGTTCCACCGACAAGAAGGTCAATTGCATAATCTGGCCATCCTTCAAATTCTGTCATGTCGCCAAGGTTCGGGACACCATTTGTAGACAATTCGTCACCCGGCATGTTTGAGCCGTAGTGATGAGCGAGAACCTGTGACGGAAATCGTGCAATCTCAGAGAAGAATGCAGGCGACCAGCCAAGCGGATGCCAAGCCTGTGTTGCAGCTTCAATGCCCGAAGAAACGGAACCATAGGTCAGCATCGTTCCTTCCCCGCAGCTTCATAGCCCCAGGCATCCCAACCCGGACGCGGATCGCGACAGAACATCTCCAACTTTGGCAAGTCCGGGTAAATCCGTTCGAGCTGCTCAGCGAACCAAGCAGGCTTCTCGGAATGACGCCTTTTCTTTTGGGTATAGAGACTGGGTGCAGCATCGCCCAACTCAGGCGAAAATCCTTTGCCGCGCTTGGCTATTAACAAGCTTTCATGCTGATCACGAACCTGATAGCCGGTGCCGATATTGACCTTGTTCCAGATTTGCTCTGAGACGTATTCAAAGCCCCAAGCTGGGAGCAGTTCATTGATGGCGCGGCCTTTCATAGGCGTTGTCACCCAGAGATAAAGCATTGCGTCTGGGGTGGCTGGATCGCCTATTTCTTTGAACAGCCGACAGATCGCGTCAAATTCCATCGTCGGATAATGGTTTTCCGCGCCCTTCTCGCCCCCGGTAATTTCCGAATGAGTTTCAAACTTCCACGGCGGATCGGCATAGATGATCGGATAGAGCTTCTGGATAATGCCGGGCGCAGTTTCTCTGCCCCGCTTTGCGATCTCAGCTGCGATTGTCATGCGCACTGCGTGTTTGACCTTTTGTGTATGCGCACGAGCTTGCTTGCTCTCAGCTGCAACCCGCTTATCCTCAGCTTTCAACCCCTCAATGAGGGCGATCTGGGCAACGTCACTGGGGAGCTTTTTGAGCTTATCGAGCGTGGTTCCGTTATCAAAACGGGTGCCGCGTAAGAGACGAAGCGCAGCTTCACAAATCTTTTCGCCGCGATCGGCATCCCGCCTGATTGCACGCTCAGATTTCCCAGATAGTTCCGCTGTCGCCGCGACAAAACTCTTTCGTTCTTGCCGGTCGATCAAGTGGCCAACTTGTCCACTTGATTTCCTGTCACCGCCGTGCGCAGTTTCAGGATATTTCTCCAGATACAATTCCTTACGGCGGAATGTGAAGACGGCACGATCAGCAGGCGACAATTCAGAACGAGCGAGATTTTCATCGATTTCCCACAACTCGGAATCAAGCTTGCTTTCATCACGAATAAAGCCCGGAACCTCCAGCCAGCCCAACTCCCGGGCAGCTTCCAGACGGTGGGCACCCGCAGATAGTACAAACGGCAAACCGTCCTCACCAACCCGAACCGTGATCGGCGTGCGCATACCCAGTTCGGCAAAGGATTGCTTGAGTGCTTCAACCTTGGATGCATCGACCTCGCGCAAGCGGTCGCGAACATCGATATCGGCAATCTTGATATGGACAGGTGCATCCATGTCAGCGCCCTTCCGCCAGATAAATGGCTATAAAAAATGGAGAAGCCGCCATCAGATTGATCAGGACAGCGACGATGACGGGGATAAGAAAATCGTGCTTAAGCAGGCCCTTGATCATTGCCGCACCGCCCGGAGGGGTTCCAACCCTTCAAGCTTGCGCAACTCGTCCACCAGTTTCCGCACCCGGCGGCGAGGAATGGGACGCCATTGACCGCCGTTCTGCGAGTAATGACAGCGCCAGCCCTGCATGCGCAGGCGGATACCAAAGCGATGCAGATAGCAATTGAAGTATTCAAAGCTCCCGCTTACTTCCGGCTCGAACCGGCGAGGAGCGCCATTGTCAGCGATCCATTGATCAACAAGGCTTGAGACGGAAACCATCGTTAAGCCCCCACCTTGCGCAGCAGGTCTTCGAGCGCCCGCATTGCCTCGCGCGCTTCCTTGGCGATGGTCTTGCGTTCACCAGCATCGATACGACCATCTGCCAGAGCTGCAAGAACAGCCTGCGAAACGTCCATCGTTTCAGACATGACGCGGTGCGCATCCATTGCCGTCAGCGGCGCGTGATCACCGTCAATCACAGCATTGGCAGCAACCAGTTCATAACCAAGCAGTTCCGCAGCTTGCTTAATGATCGTCGGGGATTTCGCTTTGCGATCAACCTCGATAGCAACATCAAGCGGCATGAAACTGTCGTGATGCTCATCATTGAATGATGCGTACTTGGAAAGCGTCGAAGTGCCGACGCGGGTAAATGGCAGAATGCAGCTAATGCCGCCTGCCAAAGCATAAGCGCCATCGGTGGCAGACTTAAGCGAACGCTGTTCTTGCTCGGAAATAGTGCGCACGAAACACCCCCCCTGAAAATTTCAAGGAAAAAAAGTCGTCAAAGGATTCGGTGAAACTCTCAGGTCGCGCCGTTAAAGCTTGACCATCTACTCGAAACGAGGCGGACCACAGGTCCAACGCTTATGAAAGGATACGAATGATGGTTTCATGGCGCCGCCACCAAATCGGAACTTGCGGTCGGGGCGCGCTGCGCAGCATTGACACAGCGCGCCCCCGCTTCGTCACTGGGGAGGTCAGCGGACGAAACAAAGCCAGTCACACACTCCAAGGTGTCCGAACGATCTGCGGAAGAAACAGACACCCCAGCAGTGTTACCCACCGAAGTGAGAAGTCCGTCAGGCTGACTGCCAAACACATCGGGCCGCAACAAATGGCGGGATACACCCGTAAAGCGCTCAACCTCAAGCACGCGCTCTGGAGGAACGACGTTCCATTGATTCACTGCTTGCGGCGTAATCCGGAGGGCACGAGCCAAGGAACTCGCGCCACCCGCCTTTGATTTTGCGACCTCTAGGGCCTGATGCATTTCATCTTTGTCAGCCATGCTTGTTTTAAAGCATAGCTTTCATTTTCTTGCAAGCAATTCTTCCATGGACGAAATCATGCTGTTTACGTCACATCCTCACATGAACGAAACTCAATTAGCTCAAAGAATTGGTACCGCTATTCGTACCGCTAGACGGCAACGCGGCTTGGTAATGCGCGACATTGCGCAAGCCGCGGGCGTTAGCACGGGGGCTGTAGGTAACTGGGAGCGAGGTGCAAATACGCTCTCTATGGAGAACTTGCAGGCGGTTTCGGCGTTCCTAGGGATCGACCCCATTGCCTTAAGCAGAGGTGAAGTAAAATTCCTGACAGAGAATCACGCCATATCTGATGCAGAAATAATCACGGATATTGGGCACATAGACACCGGACCACTAGATGTTGAGATTCTAGGAGTAGCTGTTGGCGGCGATGACGGCGATTTCACACTAAACGGTGAAGTAGCGGGCTACGCCCGGCGACCAGCTGGAATTGCCCATCTGCGCAAAGTCTTCGCACTACATGTTCTTAGCGATAGCATGGTCCCCCGCTACGAACCGGGGGAACTGCTTTATTGCGGCGGTCGCGATGCTGTCGCAGGAGATGACGTAGTCATTGAAATGTTTCCTACCGACGACGAGACTGTAGGCAAAGCCTACATTAAAAGACTGATAAAAAGGACGAAAACCGAGATTCTCTGCAAGCAATACAACCCTGCTCAAGAACTCAGTTTTGATCCATATGCCATAAAGAATATGTGGCGAGTAATACCTACGCGCGAGCTTCTCGGCTATTGATTTGATAGGCTTCTGCGTAAATTCGGGCGTTGTTCGTGGCGAATCTAGGGCTGAGAATCAAACTTCTCCCCGGCAACCCTTCATCTCTGCATCCCGTACAAAACAGCTTTAATCCGAGCTGACGTATCGTCGTCTGCTTGGTGACGCCAGCACGATACAAATCGTGCGGCTTACGCCATCTAATACGCCCACAGTCCGCACATTCAATCTCTATAACCAACGTGGACTCTACGGTTGGCTCTTGGACACAAGACATTACTCAAACCACCCTGTTCTAATTTTGTTCTCAATATTGATTCTTTTTTTCGCATTGTCGAATCGAATCTCACTTCTATTTTTTAAAGTATCGCTTGCATTTTATTTGAAAGCAGTGCTTTACTTTTGCGAGCCGCCGAAACAGATCGGTTAGCGCAGAAACGGAGCGAGACTGATGATTAGATTTGAACCGATGAAGCCAACCCCTAGCTACTCCCTCTCTTGCCGTGACAATGTCATTGTCAAAATGGCAGACACGATGCGCGTGCTGGCATTTTCTGGCGACAACGTTTCCCCTGAAACACTTGCGCACCACGGCTTTTCCGGTGATGTGGTCGACCGTTTCGGTGCTCGCGCAGCTGCGCTTGCACGCCGCCTATCGGTTCGTCAGGTTGCCAGCCATGTATAACGAAATCCGTTTCCAAACTGAGGTTGATGGCGGATTTCATCTTCCTACCGCTTACAAAGCACATGCACGCCAGCTCGATCATATGGTCGCGATTGCCACGCTGATTGCAGGCAGCGTATGTGCGGCGATCTTGGCTGTAAGCATTTTCGGCTGATCGCACCAATTGTCCGCAGGCGGGCCAAATCCAGCAACTCTGCAATTGATTGCGGATGACGCCCGACAAGCAGTGCTCGACACATTTCACGAGCAATGGCGAGAAGTACGGACAATCGGATTTCCCCCAGACGAAACCTTTGACGCACTCATTGACGGGCTTCTACGGGCGACAGCCGACCTGATTACACACACCGCCGCGCCGGAAAGGCGCGAGGCAATCCCGCGCATAGCGGCAGAGCGATTAATTCAAGTATTTCGATTAGCCCGCGAGAGGGAGCACCATGAAAAATCGTGAGAAGAATTTGTATGCGCATTTTCGCGCCGAGATACTATGGATGGTGCAGCCGATCCTTTCGAGGCAGCGCAAGGATACGCGCTTCTTTGATCAGAACCTAATCATTGAGCCTTGCGACCTAGGTGGCTGCATCATCGCAGCAGTGTCAGGAACAGCCATGGCAGTGTTCCGCGATCCGGAAGGCTATTGCAAAGAGGCCATGAGCGTTCTTGTTCCTGAGGATGCATTCGATCATTGCAAGCCACATGTGTCAGTCGCAATGAATTACTGCGGACAGCAGTATTCCCCGGCGCTTCCTGAGTGGGCTCAGGCGGGCAACGTCGTTATGCATTCTGCGGGCATGTTTGTCGGCACGCAAATGCGCCATCCCGACTGGATGACTGAAGATGATGAATTTTACCCTTGCCTGTATCAACGCACATCGGCAGGAAACTCTGTTGAAATCGGCGTGGATTATAAGGCTGACGCAGGCAGCGCCGTAGAATGGCGCGCAGTGATCAGCAAATCCATCGAGTTAGCCAATCGGAAAGAAAGCTTAATTGGCATAGCGCCGGGCGTAGTCGGCCTATTTGATCGCATCCACAACACGATCACGGAAAAGCACCAGGACGGCACTCACTTTTATGCCCGACAAACGCTTGATAGCGAAACCGGTGACGCCCCGATTGTGCTGCGAATTAGCGACTGTTCAGATTTCGTAGGCGTCATGATGCCGATGAGGCTTCCAAAGGAGCCCGAACTTCATTTGCCGGAATGGCTTACTGCGACATTTCCCGAAACGCAGGGAGGCGTCCAATGAGCGATCGTAAGGAAATCCAAGCCCTTCATGCCGCCATCAGCCGCCGCGATTGGCATGCCGTTGAAGTGGCGGCCAATGTTATTCGCGATCAGGAAGCCAGAAGAGATGTGCCTGAACCACGCCTCGACGGTCTACCTATCAACTGCCAGCATATTACAGTGCGCGTGCCAGATGATCACGATCATTCCCAGCCAATCCCGCTGCGTATTCGGGTAGATAACGAAAACCCGAATTGCTTTGCCACATCGGACGGCAAGCGCATTTTTTATGAACGCCAGTGGGCCGAGAAATCGATGCTCATGGATACCGAAGAATATCAGGAAAGGTCACGCCGTAGGATGCTGGCGGGCCGATTGACTAAGGCGGAAATCGTAGAAAATTACGCTGGATGGGTGACATGTTCCGGAGATGAAGACGACTATTTTGATAGTATTGATGCGCTGATTGAACACTACACAGATCGCATCGCTAACGATAAATCTGACGACAACGAGCCGACCGAGGAAGAGATTAAACAATCCCTGCCCGCTTGGGTTTATTGCACCACAGAGGACGCATTCATCTTTGATCTTGAGGGAGCCCTCGATTGCTACCTTGCTGACAATCATCACGAAGATGCACGCGATCTTATCAAGGATTACGATTGGCTTAGGGAGTTTTGGAAGTTCTGGAGTTCCAAGCAATCAGGCGTGTTTTCCTACTGCATCGACTATTCCCGAATTGTCGTCATAGATCGCGAACGCTTCGATGCAGAGATGGAACAGGCGAAAGCAATCGTTGCCGAGGTGGCGACATGAAGCCGATTATTGATATGTGCTGCGGCCCTCGCATGTTCTGGTTCGACAAGAAGGACGACCGCGCTGTCTTCGGCGATATTCGTGAAGAAAGCCACGTCCTTTGCGACGGCCGCGAGCTGATCATTTCGCCAGACCGCATTATGGACTTCCGCAACCTGCCATTTGACGACGAGACATTCAGTCTTGCCGTCTTTGATCCGCCGCATCTGGTCAACGCAGGTGAGAGAAGCTGGTTACGCGCGAAATATGGTGCATTGAACCGTGAAACGTGGCGCGAGGATCTGCGGCAGGGATTTGCCGAGGCTTTCCGCGTCCTGAAACCACACGGCACACTGATTTTCAAATGGAATGAAACGCAGATCAAAGTGCGGGAAATCCTCGCTCTCACCGATGTGCAGCCAGTCGTCGGACACGTCTCCGGCAAGCAGGCGAACACCCACTGGATCTGTTTCCTCAAGCCCACCTGCCCGAATGGAGGTAGCGATGCTGACGCTTAAGCCTTGCCCGTTTTGTGGCAGCACCGCTAGTCACAGCCAGTTCACTGGCAACGGGTTCACGTTACCGCGCGTAAAATATACCGAAGTTCGCTGCGATAAATGCCACATCACCACGGAACCGCAACAACTCTTGTTCCCTGACAAAGATAAGGCATTGGCAGCTTGGAACACCCGCCCCGCCGCGCCGGTCGAAGGGTTGGAGGTTGTGGCGTATCGGTACCGCCATGTCGATTACGTCAACTGGACATATAGCGAAAGCAAACACCCAAGGCCCGACATTCATAACGAAGAACTCGTCACCCGCCCGCAGGCCGGAGCCATCATTGCTGAGCTTCAAGCTAAAGCCAAGGATTACCGGGAACATTCCGAAAGACTGGAAAAGCGTCTCGAACGCGAGGAAGTCACCCGCTCGCGGGCTGTGGAGCTATTGGCGGCGAAGGATGCAGAATGGCAAGTCGCCGCAAATCTTGGTTCTGAGGTGAACAGAAATCTAGCGAGCCGTGTCAATGCCCTCGAAGCCGACAACGCAGCGCTGACTGCGCGGGTTAAGCGGCTTGATACGCCGTATAATCCAATGGCCGAGGCGCTGGCTACGGACAAGGTCAAAACCCTCGAAGCCCAACTCGCGGCGGCTGAAAAGGCGCTGGAGCCGTTCAGCAAGTATGCAGCGATGCTGTTCGAGCGGAATTACAACGATACCGATATCATCAATGTCTTTGGCGAGCATCGATTGACTGCGAGAGACTTCTTTGATGCGCGCGTAGCTTCGGAGACAGGACGATGAAGTATATCGCAGTTTTCCATCATTGGTGGATGCACAGCATTCACTTTGAAGTAGAGACAATTGAGGCAGATTGTCTTGATGATGCAGAGATTAAGGCCGATGCAATGGCGCATCGGAAAAGCCGTAGTTTCAATCATTGTAGGTCGATTGTTCTTGAGATTGGAAAAGGTGAGCACCTTATTCGAAGGAGACCAACTTGGCGTGAGAGGTTTACTGGCAGAATAACAAGTACTGCCGCCTTGGAGGCCAAGCCATGAAATTCTCATACGCTTTTACTTTAATGGCAGGCGGTTTTTTGACTTCTGGCTACCACACAATGAACAATCCGCAGGTCGCGACAATGTTCTTCTTGGGAGGTATTGGCAGTTTAGTGATTGCCTCTTGGTCATCAGGAGAAGGCGCATGACCCTCATTGACAGACTATCCAAGCTGGACGGGCCTGATAGGGAAGTGGATGCGGAGATTGATCGCAATTTCGGCTTGCTTGTAGGCATCGGAGCTTTTTCAGGTCCGTGGACACTCTATCCAGATCAAGAACTTTACAAGGAAACCGCGCATTACACCGCCTCTGTAGACGCGGCTATCGCGCTGGCTCGTCGCCTATGGCCTGACATGATGTATCGCGTTGGCAATGATGGTGAAGGACCAGACACCAGCCTTTATCTGGGTGAGATATTCATTCCCGGCGAACAGAAAGACAGCTATTTCACCGGCCACTCGCCGGTTGATGCGGTCAGTCTCTGCATCGCCATCTTGCGCGCAAAGGAGGCTGGACGTGGAAGGTAGAATATCAATTCGATTCTTTGACCGACACGGCGAGTATGCCGGGCGCTTTTGGCACCATGTCCCACGCGTGGGCGATGAAATCATGCTCAACGCTGGATGTCGCTATGTTGGTGATGTTCACGGGAAAGCCGCCTTCTCAGTAAAGCGGGTAGTTTGGGGCGTAGAAGGCCCTAGCGATCACTGTGAATGTGTAAATATCGAGATCGAGTCTCTGTCACCTGAGGTTTCGGG